>JBEILM010000012.1:0-60156 GCA_040379205.1 Gemmatimonas sp. | reverse complement strand
GTCCTGCCGCTGGAGCTGCACGACCGGCTCATCGACATGGGCGCGCACTGTGATTCGTTCGGCGATTCCGCGCACGTGCTGCAGCGTGTCGATCTGCTCGTCACCGTGGACACCGCCGTCACACACCTCGCCGGTGCGCTGGGCGTCCCGACCCTGCTCTGCCTGCCGTTCTGCCCGGACTATCGGTGGGGACTCAGCGGCAGCGCGGCGCCGTGGTACCGGAGCGTGACGCTGCTGCGCCAGCCCGACGCATCCGGGTGGGCGGGCGTGCTGGAGGACGCCGCCGGCCGCATCGCGTCGCTACGCGATCATCGCTGAGGCATCGCCGTGGCCCCACGCTGCATGACCGCGAGCACGGCGGTCACATCGGCGTCGGTCAGGCCGGGGTGCATGGGCAGGCAGAGGATCTCGCGCGCGGCGGCCGCCGCCACCGGCAGCGCGTCCGGCTCGGCGGGGGCAAAGGCGCGATAGGCCTCAAGGTCGCTGATGAGGGGATAGAAGTACCGGCGCGCGTAGATGCCCTGCTGCCGGAACGCGTCATACAGCGCATCCCGTGACAGCGGATACGGGGCGCGCACACGCACCGGGAAGTACGAGTGGTTCGGCGCGTCCTGCGAGCCGGTGGGGAGCTGGTCGATGCCGGGGAGCTCCCCGAGTGCCACCTGGTACTGCTCGGCGATCTGCGCCCGCCGGACAATCGCGGCATCGATGTAGCGGAGCTGCAGGAGCCCGAACGCAGCGTGGATCTCGCTCATCTTGCCGTTGAGTCCGACCTCATCGACGGTGACTTCGTCGGTGATGCCGAAGTTGCGGAGCCGATCGATGCGAGCCTTGGTCGCCGCGTCGTGCGAGACGATGGCACCGCCTTCGAAGGTGCTGAAGACCTTCGTGGCGTGAAAGCTGAGCACCGACAGATGCCCCTGACGCAGGACGCTCTCGCCACCGACCGTGATGCCGAACGCGTGCGCGGCATCGTAGAGCAGCTGCAGGCCATGACGATCGGCGATGCAGTGGAGGGCGGCGGTATCACAGGGCGTGCCGTAGCAGTGCACGGCAAGGATGCCCGTCGTTCGCGGAGTAATGGCCGCTTCGACGCGTGCAGGGTCGATGTTCAATGTCTGCGGGTCCACATCGACGAAGACCGGGTGGACGTGCTGCCGCCGCAGCGCGTGCGCCCCGGCCACGAATGAGAACGGCGTGGTGATGACGTCCCCCTCGAGTCCAAGCACCTGCACTGCGGTCATCAGGGCGATGGTGGCATTGGCGAACAGCGAGAGGTACGGGACACCGAGTCGGGCGCACAGCGCGTGCTCGAGCTCCTCGTGCAATGGCCCCGCGTTGGTAAGGATCCGACTGTCCCAGATGCGCTCCAGCAGCGGCGCGAACTCCGCGAGGGGTGGCAGCAACGGCTGCGTCACCGTGATGCGTGTCATGGCGCGCCGGCCCCGGGGCGCAGGCGGGCGGAGTCCGCGATGCGCATCAGATACTGGCCATAGGCGGTCGACTCCAGTGGCATCGCGCACGCCAGCAACTGCGCGGCGTCGATCCAGCCCAGGCGAAACGCGATCTCTTCCGGACAGGCGATCTTGAGCCCCTGCCGTCGCTCGATCGTCGCGACGAACGACCCGGCCTCGTACAGGGAGTCGTAGGTGCCGGTATCCAGCCAGGCCATACCGCGCCCCATCACCAGCATGCGCAGGTCACCGCGCTCCATGTAGGCGCGGTTGACATCGGTGATCTCGTATTCGCCGCGCGCCGATGGCCGCACCGCCGAAGCGATCGCCACGACATCATTGTCGTAGAAGTACAGGCCGGTCACGGCGTAGTTCGAGCGCGGGACCACCGGCTTCTCCTCGAGGCTCAGCACCCGGCCACGCGCATCCAGCTCGGCGACGCCGTAGCGCTGCGGGTCGGTGACGTGGTAGCCGAAGATGGTGGCGCCGTGTTGCGCGCCCGCAGCCTTGGATAGGAGGTCGGTGAGGCCGTGTCCATAGAAGATGTTATCCCCCAGCACGAGGGCGACCCGGTCCTGCCCGATGAACTCACGTCCGAGCACAAACGCCTGGGCGAGACCGTCGGGACTCGCCTGGGTGGTGTAGGAGAAGGACATCCCCCACGCCTCGCCGGTGCCGAGCAGTTCCGCAAAGCGCGGCGCGTCGGCAGGGGTCGAGATGACCAGGATGTCCCGAATCCCCGCCAGCATCAGCACGGAGAGCGGATAGTAGATCATCGGCTTGTCGTACACGGGGAGCAGTTGCTTGCTCACGACCCGCGTCACCGGATGGAGCCGGGTTCCGGAGCCGCCCGCCAGGATGATCCCTTTCATGGGCAGCGATCGGTCGTGGTGTCGTCCGCCATTGGCTACCGCAGCGATCGGGTGAGGAGGTGTTGTTCGAACTGCTCGAGAAACCACGACGTGGGTGGCGTCGATGCCACCAGCCGCGCGCCGAAAGCCGCGCAGCGCTCGCGATGGGCCTCCGGATCCGCCTGTACGATCGCCGCCTTCCGCGTCAGCTCGTCCGGGTCACCGCCAAAGAAGAGATCGTCGAATCCATTGCGGATGGGGGCGCCCTTCTGCCACGCCGAACTGAGCAGAAAGCCTGCGCCGTGCTGCAGCGCCCGCCAGGTGCGGTCGTGCAGCATGTCGTTCGACGAGGCGACATCGAGGATCCCGAACTGACTCTGATACTGGTGCTCCGAATGCTCGACCCGGTCGGCCGGCAGGAACTCGTGCCGAGGATTGCCTCGCGCCTTGAACCGATCCCACCCGCGGCCGTACACCCGCAATGGGACCTGTTCGAGCGCGTTCACGACGAACGTGGCCGCCACGTTCCGATGGACACGATCGAGCTCACGCGAGAAGTCGTGCATGAACTGGGTGGCGAGCGGAACCGGATTCCCGGAAAGCACCTGCTCGCGTATGAGCGGTGGTGCGTGCTCGAAGATCACCTGATGGTGGTTGACGACATTCCCCTCGCGATACGTTCGCTCGATGGCGTCCGCCGCAGCGGACAGCATGCCGAGCATCTGTGCGTCGTAGCGTGTGCGCCACTCCTCGCGAATCTCCGGCAGCTCCTGAACGTTCTTGGGGAACACGAAGAACTCGCCGGCGAACTCGGCGTGCACCTCGTCGAGGCCGAACAGCCGTGGATAGATGCCGTGCAACGCCGGCCACGTTCGCGCGATCGTGCGGTTGGCCGCATCCGCAAAGGCGGCCTCTCCATAGATGTGCAGCAGATATGGCGATGACTGCTGATGATTGGCGGGGTTGTACGACGGATGGTCGGCGTGCAGGCAGACGAGCGGAATGCGCAGGATTTCCCATACGGTCTGGGTGTATCCGGCGGGAACGAAGGTGCTGCCGACACCCTGCCAGCAGAACGCCAGGTCGACCCTCGCCTGCTGGTGCAGGAGATTGACCGTCTGCATGGTGGCGGCGTCGACCGGGACGATGAGGGCGGTGTGACCGGCCTCATGCAGCCGGCGCTGCCACAGGCGACTGAAGTAGGTGAACGGGTCGTTTTCGCCCTCCGACCAATTCAGGATGATCATGCGCATGGCGTACGGCGAAGCCTAGGAGTTCAGAGGAAGGGAGGGTACGAGCCCCTCCTGTACGACGGCCGCCAGTTGCGCCCAGACGCCTAGATCGTGATAGCCGAACAGCGGGAAGCCTGCCACCCCCCGCAACGGGAGTGAAGCCAGATCTACGGGGGATCGCTTCACGGACGCGGTCATCATCTCGAGGATGCTGCGGCCGGTGTGGCCCGTGAACCCGAAGCATCCCCAGAAGCCGTTGAATCGATCGAGCGCCTCGGACGGCTTGTCGCAGAACGCCGTGACGCGGCCATCGGCCTCCAGCCGCACCGCGCCGAGCGAGCGCAATCGTTCGGACTGCTCGCCTTTCACACCGAAGACGAGGTCATGCTCGCCCAGCAACCGGTCGCAGGTGGGAACCACCGGCCAATGCGGCTCCTCAAGGATGAGCGAGTCCGGCAACAGGACGATGTTTCGCGCCATGTAGAGCGCTTCGGCCGACAGGATGCTCCCGGGCCACTCCTCGTTGCGCTCGTCGAAGTACGTGAAGGCGAACGGGAACGCCCCACGCCACTTTCCGAGGTACCGCACGAGCTCGGCCTTGGACGGCGTGAGCGTGATCGTGACGCGGGCGATGCGGTCGCGATGCGGATACAGCCGCTGCAGGCTCAGGTCGATGAGCCCCATGCCATTCGCGACGTGGTGCATTTCCTTGGGATACGGCAACCCAAGGCGCGTGCCCTCACCCGCACACGGAAGGATCACGTTGAGCATCGTGGCAGCTGGGGACGTGAGAGGGTCGGCTTGATACCAGCGGTGAGGGAAAGCTAGCCGCGAATACGCCGCTCCGCAGAGCGGAGGCGCTTCGAGGGCTCCGGATCATTGCCGGCGTCGCACCCCGGGCCCCATATTCGCCAAGCGCGGTGGAAGGAAACCCTCTCCTCGGGAGCCAGGTGTGCTCAGGTTGACCGGTGGGCTCGAACGGGTCCTCATGAAGTACCCGGACCTCGATCTCACGAAGGTGAAGCTGATCGGCTGGGGAGCCGGTTCGGCGTTCCGCGACTTCTTTCCTCGTGTCCCTCTCCCGCTGGCGTATACGGTCTGCCCGCTGACGGAGAATCAGGGAAAGACGCTGCACGGTCTGGAGGTGAAGGCACCGAGTGCACTCCTCAAAGAAGACCGTGAGAACAGCCTGATCGTGATCTACGCGCGCTTCTCTTCGGAGATCATGTCGCAGATCCGGCTCAATCTCGGGGACTTCCGCACCATCCCGGCGATGCGGATCGGGCCATCGCGACAACCGGCGGATATCTCGGAGCTGCAGGACCTCGCCCGCGGCATCCAGACGATGACGGTGCAGCGACCGACGCCGCGCAATCCGCAGATCGGCATCTTCACGCAGGGACCGATCTTCCCCTGCACGCCGCTGGTGCTGGCCCAGCAGCGACTGCATTACCCGGGTGCGTACACCTGCTTCGTCACGTGGGATCACCAGGCAGGCTCGCTCATCGACAGCTGCGCGCCCTGGGTCGACCACGTGATCACGATTCCCCAGCCTCCGCTGGTCGTCGACCCACGCAATCCCATTCTCCGTTCGTGCCGGGCAGGCGCCGAGCACATTGCCACCAGGGGCGTGCGGTATGCGGTGCGCACGCGATCCGATCACGCCCTCACGGGCTCCCTCTATCGCGCCATCGACCATGTCTTCGAAGACGGCCGTCGCAATGCGGGAAAGTTCGGCATGCTCGCGGGTGTCTCGTGGCGCTACGTGCCCTTTCATTTTTGTGATCGATTCCTGATCAGCCATCCGGACGACATGCTGGCGCTCTGGTCAACCCCGGAAGACACGCGCCCTGCGTCGGAAATCAATGCCCTGGGCCACGAGCCGTACCAGAACATCCGGAACGCGGCCTTCGAGTGCTATCTGTGGGCGCACTATGCCCGCACCCTCGGGTACCCGACTGACGGGCTGCCGGAATCGTACCGGTTCGCCGCCGAGAAGTTCGTCCCGATGGACGATCATGTCGGCGTGTTTTCGATCAAGCATACGCCGCTGTTCAACCTGGGGATCGACACCAACATCGTCGGTTCTCCTCGCTGGTATGAGGACGTGCGCGCCAACCTGGACAGTGCACTCGACGACGCACGCGGCATCCAGGAACAGGGCTTCACCGTCGACGATCACTTCGCGGTCCGTATCGGTTAGACCGCGCCGTCCGTTCGTCCGCCCGATAGCTCCGAGAGATATCGCAGCATCGATCGCGAGGGATTCCTGTTGCCGAGCCGCCGGAACTGGTCGCGTGCGCGGACCGCCCGTTTGCCACCGAAGAACTCCAGCGCGATCATCTCTTCTTCGATCCGAGCCACGACTTCGGAGTAGGCCGAATACAGATCCTGCAGCACCGAGGGGTCGTGGCGCTTGGGATAATCGGGGAAGACGATCTCGGGCGCCGTGTCCGGCGCCGGCGTCGGCTTCAGTCCGTGCGCTGTGAGGTACCGGACGAAACCGCCGTGCAGCGCCGGATATGCCGCGTTCATCTCGGTCAGATCCAACTGCCCGTACAGTGCCTCGATGTCGCTCTGCGCATCGACCGCAGGATCGTACGGGATCCGGAGGAACTCACAGCTCTCACGCGCCCGCGAGTCCGGATTCGTGACAATGGCCGGCACCCCGCAATTGATCGAGAAGATCGCCGAGTGGAGCCGCGTACCGATGGTGAGACAATGATCGTTGCTACGGAAGAATGCGGCCCACCGGTTCAAGTCGGAGAAGAACTCCAGGCGTCCCATCAGGGCCTTCATCAACAGATGCATCGAGGTCCGAATCTCGTAGAGATTGTACGGCCTTGCCGTTGGACTGGCGTGCGAGGCCGGTGGGGGCTCACCGAGAAAGAGACGATGGATGAAGTACAATTCGTCCTGGAGCAGATGTGCGGTACGAGGCAGGTGCCGGTTGAAGAACGTGGCGGTCGTGATGACCCGATCGGGATCCCACGGACGTTTCTCGACGTTCCGCTCGGCGCCATTGGCGAAGTAACTCGGACACCCGGTCACCACGACATTGGGGAGCCCGAGCCGGGACAGCACCTCTGCCGTGTAGCTCCCACGGACGCCGATCAATCGACTCCGCTCCGCCAGGACATGCAGGAATCGCTTCTGCTCGGCCCCGAGCTTGTTGACCAGCTCCCGATCGAAGCCATCGAAGGAATTGGCACCGAGACTGATCGGCACCACGGGGATCTGGATCTTCTCCAGGAAATCCGCGAATCGCTCGAACGGCAGATGCGCGAAGTCGGCCCGAATCGCATCCTGCAGGACGAAAACAAGATGGGAATACCGCTCGTTGATCTCTCCGGCAAGCTGATCGGACAACTCCGTATCCCAGCCGGCACTGACGTGATCGACGTGAACAGGTTTCCCGAAGAGCGCCGTCAGGAACCCATAGGAGATGTAGGAGTTCCCGATGTTCCGGCCACGGATGCTGTCGGTGGCCGGCCCCATGCTCGACAGGAAGCTCTCGACGCCTGGACCAGATGGCAGCGATGAGTTGAAGAGAAAAATCTGCTCCGGTCTGGTCATGACGGCGTTCTCGGCACCCCTCAGCCGCCGTACACCACGAGCGGTTCATCGTATCGCGGATCATACACGGTCTTGGCCGCGATATCGGTGCGGTACAGGCCGGGAACACCGATCTCGCAGTAGCGTCCAATTTTCGTGGACGGCCCGATGACGACACCGCTTCGCAGAGTGGACTGCGCACCGATCTCGGCGTGTGCGCCGACCAGGACACCGCTCTCGATCCAGCAGGATGCTTTGATACGGGCGCGGAACCCCACGACGGCACCGGCGCGAACCACGCTGTTGTAATCGATGGTGGCCCCCGCCTCGACGATGGCGCCGCCGCCCACGAACACATTCGGCCCGAGGCGCGCATCGGCTGCCACCACGGCTCCTGGCGCCTTGATCGTCGCCAGCGAGAACCGTCGGGCCAACGCGGCCTGCATCAGCTCCGCACGCTTGAAGTTGCCGAAGCGCTCGTCGAACGCGACGAACAGCTGCGTCGTTGCCGGGTCGTACGCGTCCAGCACGCCGTAGTCGAAGCTGTAGTCTTCGTGCTGCGCGACCTCCGCGCTCACGACTGACTCGCCGAGGGACATCTCGGCCCATGCCGACGCCACGAGCGGCAGCATGTCACCGCCGCCCAGCACGACCTTAGACTTCACTGTCGCCGTCGATGATGTCGACATACCACCGCTCCACCAGTTTGTTGAAGCCTTCGTAGTCGCCCTGGCGGGCGACCGGGGCACCGTCGTGCAGGACCGCCTGTACCTCTTCCATGATCCGGACGTCTTCACCCACCACGAGCTTGCTGCCGTGCATCAGTGAAGTCAGCACGGTCGCTGCATGGGGATACGGCACCTTCTTCCTGGCCGTCATCCAGTAGATCTCCATGTCGGTGCGTCCGGGTGACACCGGCACATGGTGCTCGATACTGAAGGAGAATCCGCCGTCGCTCGAGGAGATGTGCAGGTTGGGATAGGCGAGCCAGTTGAAGTACGAATCGGTTTCACCCCAACGATCGACGTTGGCCTGCCAATCGAAACGCCGTACCTGCTTGAAGCTGCCCTCGGCACCACCGAAGCTGAAGCGGCGCAACATGGCCCGTCGCGCATCCCGATCGTATCCGCTCGGAAGCTCCGCCGTGGCTTCCGCGTTCAGCGTCGCGTCGACGACGACATCGAACGACACGTGCCGACCGATTGACTTCGGGTGTACGAACCCCACGTGATTGCCGTCGCGCAGGTTCTCGTAGCCGATCTTCCAGTTGAAGTCGCACTTGAAGGTCGTCGTCATGACCTCCGTGTCGTAGTGAGAGGAACTCGACGCGAGCAGCTCGAGGAACGCTTCGGAAAACTGCGCTTCGAGCGCGAACGGCTGTGGGTCGAGATTGACGAACAGCACATTACCCACGGCGCGCAGCGCAAATTCACGCAGACGCATGCCCCCGAGCTCGTCCTCGGGAAAGCGGTAGATCTCGTCGTGAAGCGGGATCTTCGATGGCGCGCCCGAGGCGTCGTAGCGCCAGCAATGGTATGGACACACCAACGGACGACAACCGGCCGGCTCGGCCTGAATGCGTGCGCCGCGATGGAGACAGACGTTCTCGAACGCCTTCAATTCCCCATCGAAATTCTGAATCACGACCGGGATGCCCGCGATCACGCGCGTGATGAAGTCGTTCGGCTTGCCGACCATGGTGCGCAGACCGGCAAACACCCACAGCTTGCGGAACAGCTTTGCCTGCTCGCGGTCGAAGACCTCTTGCGACAGGTAGTGCCGAGGCACCATGCGGGATTTCATGCGTCACGCTCCCTGAACTGCCGATTAGAGCACGCGTTTGGCCGGATTGCCAAACACGGAAGCACCTTCGGGAACATCCTTGAGGACCACACTGCCGGCGCCTACCGTGGCCCCGTCGCCGACGCGGACACCGGGAAGGATGGTGGCGTGTGGATAGATTGTCACGCCGCGGCCGATTTGAGACCCGCCACCGAGAAAACTGAAGCAGCTGATCTGCGCGTAGTCACCGACCGTGATGTCGTGACCGAGGATGGAGAGCGCGTGCAGATGCACGAAATCGCCGATACGGCAGTCCGGCCCGATGGTGGTCTTGCGCTCGAAGAAACAACCGCGCCCCACGGTGACGTTGGTGCCACGATTCACTTCCGTGAGAATCGAGATGAAATCGGCACCCTTCTCGAGCAGCGGCCCCACGTACTCGGGTCTGGCCTTCGGGAGACCGACCGCACACACGAAGCGGTCGTTGGGCTGCGGCACGTAGTTCAGCGGATCGCCCACGATACCCACGTCGTACCGGTAGCCATCCAACATGTGCGGGCGGTTGTCAAGAAAACCGGCCACGCGCCACTCGGTACCGCACGCGACATCGTCGAGCATCTGGCTGAGGGCCACACGCCCGTATCCGCCCGCACCGACGATGTACACGTCACGCATGCATCACCGTCGTCGACCTCATGAGACGAGCACGATGCCGCCGTCCATCACGAGCTCCGTCCCGGTGATCCATCGACTGGCGTCGGACAACAGGAAGATCGCCGCGTTGGCGATGTCATCCGGGGTCCCCAACCCCAAGGGGTGGCGCGCCCGTTGCGCTTCGAGGTGCCCGGGATCCCACATGGGCGTTTCCACCGCCGAAGGTACGATGCAGTTCACCCGCATGCGGCGTTTCGCCACCTCCACGGCAAGCGAGCGCATGAACCCGTGCAGGGCCGCCTTGCTCGCCGAATACGGACTGAGTCCAGGGGTACCACTCATGGCGGCCGTGGATGAGAGGAAGATGATGGAGCCGCCGGTCTCCAGGGCATTCTGGTGCAGGAGGCGCTGCGTCAGCATCATCGGGGCGATGAGATTGATGTCGAGGACGCTACGCAGGATCTTCTCGGACATCAGCTTGGCTGGCGCCAGTCGCTGGACCCCGGCGGCATGCACCACCCCGTCGACCTGCATGGCCTCGTCGACGAGTGCCTCGCGCTCACTCGCGACGGTGAGGTCGGCCACGTGCGAACGATGGGCGTCACCGGTCAATGCCGCGACCGTATCGGTGAGGCGCGTCCCGTCTCGCCCCGTGACCACGAGCTGTGCACCCATGCGGGAACACGAGATGGCGATCTGGCGACCGAGCCCCGATGAGGCCCCGGTCACGAGGATCGTCTTGCCCTGCAGGGCATACGGATTCTTCGTCGCCTGTCCGGTCATCTACACGCTGATCCGCACGGTGAAGCCGCCGTCGACGACGAACAGCGTCCGCGTCATCCACCGACTGGCCTCGGACAGCAGAAACCCCACGGCGTTCGCCACATCCTCGGGTTCACCCAGCCCGAGCGGCGCGATGTCGAACAACTCGTTCATCTTCCCACCCGCCGTGCCGAGTTCTTCCACCAGCGGCGTTCGGACGTAGCCCGGGGCGACGACGTTGGCCCGGATGCGCTGCTTGGCGACCTCTTGCGCCAGGGCGCGCACCGCGCCGAGCAGGCCAGCCTTGCTGGCGGCATAGGCCGCGGTCGCGACTGGCCCGATTTCCGACGCGACCGACCCGATGAACACGATCGATCCACCGGGCTGAATGGCCCGTCTGGCCAGCAGCGCGCGCGTGAGCAGGAGTGGGGCGCGCAGATTCACCCCCAGGACCTCATCGAGGTGATTGGGCGAAATCATGCGGAACGGCACGAGCTTGGCGATTCCGGCGGCATGCACCACCCCATCCAGCGAGCCGGCCAGCCCGGCCACCTGATCGATCGCGTCGGGTTCGACGAGATCTGCCACGATCACCAGATGCTCGGCGTCCCCAAGTTGGCCGCGGGTCTCGTCCAGTCGTGCGGCGTTGCGCCCGGTCAGCACAACGGTCGCTCCCATCTTCGCGCAGTGAATCGCGATCTGGCGCCCGATTCCGGAGGAGGCCCCCGTCACCAGCACGCGTCGCCCTTCGAGCGTGAAGGGGTTGAAGCTCATGCTTCGATGAGCGGCAGGAACGTGGCGCCGTCGATATCGACCAGCGCCGTCCCCCACGACAGGCCGATGCCGAACCCGCACATGAGCAAACGAGTGGGCGTGGCCAGTAACGCATCGCGAATGCGCACGGTCATGGTCACCGGGATCGACGCGCTGCTGGTGTTGCCGAAATCGTGCAGGGTGGACGGCACCTTCTCCGTCGGGAGCCCGAGCTTCTTCCGGATGGTCTCGTTGATCATCCGGTTGGCCTGATGGAACAGGAAGAAGTCGATCGACTCCTCAGGGACCCCGGCATACCCGATGAGGTGCTTCACCGCCAGCGGCACACGCTGCGTGGAGAACGACAGGACGGCCGCGCCATCGAGCTGCAGATCGTACGCGGTACGCCACTCGCCGTCTTCACCCTTGAACGGAATGAAGTGCTGCATCCGAGGCGGCTCCCGGTGCGCGCCCACGGGCAGGATGATCGCGCGGTAGCCGCTCCCGTCGCTGTTGAGGTCGAAGTACATCGGCGGCGCCGACGCGTCGAACTCGAGCGCGGTCACGGTGCCGGCATCGGAAAACAGCGGCTCCCGCACCGAACCGGATCGGTCGCCGACGAGCAACAGCCCCTTCTTTACGGTGCCGGCCGCGATCATCGATCCCAACAGGTGCAGACCGAACGGATAGCCGGAACAGCCGAGATTCACATCGAAGGCAATCGTGGCATGCGAGAGCCCGAGGCGATCCTGCAGGATGATCGCCGTGGACGGAATCAGGTAATCCGGCGACTGGGTGACCACGATGAGCGCATCGATCTCGTCGCGCTGCCACTCGAGCGCCGCAAGCAGCTGCTCGGTCGCTTCGAAGGCGAGATCGGAGAAACACTGCCACCCGGGACAGAGCCGACGCTCGTAGATGCCGATGTTGCGCGTCAGGCGTTCGCGTTCGGCCCGCTTGGCAGGCGGGCAGTCGAGGTTGCTGACCCTGTGCTTGGGGACGCAAGTGGCCATCCCGCGGTAGCGCACGTTGTGCACCGTCGACAGGCCCATGACCCTTAACCGATCAGCGCGAAAAGGTCATTGATGGTCCGGCATGACATCAGCGTCTCACCAGTGATCGTCTTGCCGTACTCCATGTCGAACATCACGATCGTGCCCAGTGCCGCGAGGGAGTCCCACTGCGCCAGGTCGGCGAAGACGGTATCCGGGGTGATCTCGACGGGATCCTGAAAGTCCACCGCCGTCGTGAACTTCTCTATGAAGTCACCAATCGTGGCCATGACTACCTCAACTCGGGGTGAAGCGTTGGGGGGAGGATATCCGCAAGATACGCTGCGGGGAATGCACCGGCTACGTCAACGGTCTTCACCCGGCCTGCTTTCGAAGGAACAGACTGTCGCTCCAGCTGAACGCACAATCGAAGTCGCCTCGGGCGACCAGTTCATCGCCAACGCGTCGGGGGCCGTCACCGAAGGCCCAGACGTAGTCGTCGATCACGATCCATCCCCCGGGCTGGACGAGCGGCTCCCATGCCTCCACATCGCGCCGCACCTGATCGTAGCGATGATTCGCATCGACGTGCAGCACGGAAATCGCTCCCGTCAGGGGGACCTCGCGCACCTCGGACGCCGTGAGCAGGCCGCGGGCAGCCGAGTCCCGGTACGCCTCGACGGCAGCGACAGCCTCGTCGCGGATGTACGTCATGCCCGGCACCTCGGTCGCGAGTGCGAGAAACTCCTCGAACACCGCCTCCTGGTCATACGCCGAGTGGGCGCTGTTCAGGACACCGGCAGCAGCGCCCTGATCGGTGACACGGACACGGCCCCACGAATCCACGCACACGGTCGAACCGATCGCGTAGGCATGCGCCAACCGTGCGAGGGCGTAGGCGGAGCGTCCGTAAAAGACGCCGAGCTCCACGACATCACCCGACGGCGCGACACGGGCGAGGGCACAGAACGCTTCGAGCTTGGTGATGTCACACTGGCCGTAGGTACGCAGGAATCCTCGGTGCAATGATGCGTACTCGGCTTCCGACAACGGCGGCGCCACAGGACGCGACGGCACCGCGAGCGCCTCGGCAATGCCGTCGGCCCGTTGCATGCGGGCCCAGTGCCGGCTGCCTTCGAACACCTGCCACTGCCCCTGCACCGGATGGAGACCGCAGAACGCCGTGCGTATCAGGTCATCGGTCTCGGCGAGGCGCGCGAAGTGTGCCCAGACCCCCACATGGGTGGTCACCAGTCGCGTGATGCCGTGAGTGCGCAGGGCGCTCCGCAGGGCGTCGTCGAAGCCGTCATCCGAGATGTACGGCAGATGAATGCACAGGTCCGCGCCGGCGCCCGACGGCGGCGGTTGGACCGAACTCGCCGCGATGATCCGAAAGCCGAGCGTCCGCGCCACACGCATCGTCGGCCAGACACTGTCCACGTCGACCGGAAACACCAGCAGGGTGGGTACGGTCACCGGAATCGGGCTGCGGGGGTGGCTTCAGTCCGACGACGGGGTGGACTCATCAACGGGCGGGGACGGCAACGGGTAGGCAGACAGATCGACCGGTGAGGCAAGATGATACTGCTCATCCCGGTTGACCACCTGCAGCACCGTCCGCTCCCGGAGATTGAACACCAGCGGCGCCCGGAAATTGCCCGTGACCGGATCACCCGCCCGCGACGGCATCACCAGCAGCACCAGCGCCAGCGCGTCGTTGAGATCCTTTAGCCCGAGCGCCTCCTGCTCGCTGTCGTTCATGTCGATGGCGTAGTCGGCCGCCGCCACGAACGGATCGGCCAGCACGAACGTCACCGGCTGGTCGCCCGTCGAGATCAGCCACCAGATGCCCTGCCGACTCGCCGGAAGCAGGGCGAACTCGCGCTGCGTGAATCCCCACATCGGCGCGACGAATCGCATGAGGACATCGGCAGGCACCTCCATCGGGCCCGAGGGATGGGTAACCAGCACACGATCGACGGTGGAGTCCATGGCAGCGAAAGACATGAGGCGTCAGAGGTAATTGGCGAGGCTGAGGCCAAGAATGCGCGAGGTGGCACTCATGGCGGCCTGATAGAGGGTCTGCTTGCCGACCAGCTCGACCATCGCTTTGTCGACTTCCGTATCGCGCAGGTCCGACCGGTAGGCCTGGAGGTCGAACTCGATCGCGTCGAGGTTCGCCTTGGCGCCTTCCATTTCGTTGATGCGCGCGCCTTGCGTGCCCACCAGCGCCTGAACCTTGGCGTTGGCGGCGCTGACGCGCTGGGTCGCGACCTGGATGGCGGCCGGATCGTTCGCGCCCAGCGCGTTGGAGAGGGCCCGCAGCGCCTCGAGGGCATCGGTGTTGAGGAACACCTGCGTCCCGTTGTGCGTCGGGGTGACGAATTTGCCGTCTCCCACCTCGAGCGTGATGTTGCCGCTCGGATCCACGGGCTGCCCCCAGGCGTCGAGCAGTCGGGAGAAGCTGCCGGTCGCCGGCGGCGGCAGGTGAAACGGAGCCTCGTTCGACCGCGTCCCGCCGAAGAGAAACTCGTCGCCGAACCGCGTGTTGCCGACGCCGGCCGACAGGCCGAGCAGCTGATCCACTTCCTTCTTGACGATCAGCCGGGAGTCGGCGTTCGCGGTGGCGGTGGATTGGCTCACGCCCAGCTCCGCAGCCCGCGTGAGCGCGCCGCCGAGCAGGTCGAGCGCGGACTCCTCGGCCTGCGCGCGGTTGATGCCCGCGTCGGCATTGCGCCGGTACTGGGTGATCGCGCGCATGGAGCTGCCGATGCGCACCAGCTGGCCGCCATCGGTGGCGTTCGTCGACATCCGACGGATGCGGACCCCGGTGGCGATGTCGTCGCGCACCCGGTCGATCCCCTGCAATCCCTGCTGCAGGCGAAGCTGACTGGTGCGGGTGATGATCGAGTTGGTGACGCGCATACGGCCGGGGAAAGGTCGGATGCCCCATCGCCCCCGTCGGGGTGACGCTGGCGCCCGTCAGGTTGCCTGGAAGTATCGGAGGCGCCCGCAGCGTCTTTAGCTCAGCGATCCGAACAGGGCGGCAGATCACGGATCTGTCGCATTTTTCGGACGAGGCGGCTAATTTTGCCGGGTGCGTCCACTCCTTGTAGAGATAAGGACGCACCACCGGCGTACGCGTCACCCTGCGGGCACGAGTCACACGCGGCAGGACCGCGCGCCGGCCCCTTCGTTCCCCTGCTGCCTCTCGATGGCCACCATCCTGTACGTCGACGACGAGCCCGCCGTCGGCCTGATCCTCGAGGACACCCTCGCCCAGGCCGGGCACACCCCCGTCGGCGCCCGAGGCGTCCCGGAGGCGCTGCAGGTGCTGGAGCGGGGCGGCATCGACCTGATCATCTCCGATTACCGGATGCCGGGGCTGACCGGGCTGGAGTTCATTCAGCTGCTCACCCGGGAGGGGTACGATGTGCCCCTCATCATGCTCACGGGGCACGCGAGCATCGAACACGCCGTGGCCAGCATCAAGGCCGGCGCCATCGACTACATCACCAAGCCGGTGCGCCCCCAGCAACTCGAGCTGGCGGTCGACCAAGCCCTCGAGTACGTCCGGCTCCGCCGAGAGAACGAGGCGCTCCGCAAGGAGGTCATGCAGTTCCGCAACGAGCGGCAGATCATCGGCGACTCGCCGGCCATCCGGCGGATTCTCCAGACCGTGTCGATGGCGGCGCCCACCCGCGCCACCGTGCTGCTCCAGGGCGAATCCGGCACCGGAAAGGAGCTGTTCGCCCGGGCCATCCACGACCAGAGCGAGCGGCGCGACAAGCCCTTCATCAAGCTCAACTGCGCCGCCCTGCCCGAAGGGCTGGTGGAATCGGCGCTGTTCGGCCACGAAAAGGGCGCCTTCACCGGGGCCATCAAGCGGGTGGAGGGCGCCTTCGAGCGCGCCAATCGCGGCACGCTGCTGCTCGACGAGATCTCCGAAATGCGCCTCGACCTCCAGGCCAAGCTGCTCAGAGTGTTGCAGGAGCAGGAGTTCGAGCGCGTGGGTGGAACGGCACCCATCAAGGTGGATGTCCGTATCATCGCCACCACCAACCGCGACCTGGCCATGGAGGCCGACCACGGCACCTTCCGCCAAGACCTCTACTATAGACTGTCCACCATCCCGGTCCTCATCCCGCCCCTCCGCGAGCGACCGGAGGACATCCCGGTGCTCGCCCTGCGCTTCGCCATGCGCGTCGCCGCCGAACTGGGCAAGAAGATCGAAGGGCTCTCCGCCTATGCGCTGGACGCCCTGCAGCAGTATCCGTGGCCGGGCAACGTGCGCGAACTCCAGCATGTCATCGAACGGGCCGTCATCCTGACCCCCGACCCGATCATCCAGCCGCACTGCCTCGAAGGGACCCGCTTCGGCCTCGCCCACTCCCTGGGCGCCCCCAACATGCGCCCCCGCGCCTTCGCGACCCCGGGCGCCATGCCGGTGCTCGCCGTCAGCGGAGCGGCGGCCGCCCCCGGCTCGGCATCGGCTCAGGGTGCCACCGCGAGTCCGGCAGCAGGCCCCGGTGGCCCCATCGCCCTCAGCACCCTCAATGTGGCGGACGCCGAACGCGTGCTCATCCAGCACGCCCTCCAGGCCGCCGACAACAACCGCACCAAGGCCGCCGAGCTGCTCGGCATCAGCGTGCGCACCCTCCGCAACAAGCTGAACGGGCCCGGCAAGGACAGCGACGACGAGTAACCTCGCGCCACCCGGCACTCCCTGCCGCCCCCCGCCTCCACCGCCCAGATCGGCAACTTGGGTCGCCAACCGACCGGCAGGAATTTCCTACCGGTCGGTTTTTTGTCGGGTTCAGCCACGGCACCGCCATACCAGACCCGGTATGCGGAAGAACAGCTAAACGATTACCCATCAATTACTTGAATGCAGTACAGGGCTGTCGGCCCCGTCACCGCTCAACCGTGGCCCGCTCATTGCTTTCCATGTCCGGAGACACCCTCGGCCTTTCTCACCGGACCTTCAGATGCTCTTCGGACTCTTCGATCGCGTCACCTCGGCCCCGCAGCTCAAGTCGTCACTCGACCGGAGCGTCGAGCGGTCGCGCGGCATCGCCGATCGCGTGTCGAAAGCCACGCTGCAGAACGCCGACGGGTTCGCCCTCGAAGCCTCGCGCGGCGCCGTGCAGGCCGGCGCCAACCCGGTGAACGTAGAAGACGAAATGGTCGCCCTCGCCGACGAACAGCTCCGCTTCCTCGCGACCTCGCGCCTCCTCGAAAAGACCTACTCCAGTCTGCGCAACGCCATCAAGGGCGGAGGCAACGGCTGATGCCGATCAATCCGGTTCGCATGCCCGCCCTGCTCCCCATCCCGGGCCAGCAGGTGGTGCGCCCGATGTTCCGATCCATGGGGATCGCCGCCAGCGGCCTGTCGGCCCAGCGGCAGCGCATGGAAACGATCGCCCAGAATCTCGCCAACGCCGACGTCACCCGCGGCCCCGATGGCGCGCCCTACAAGCGGCGCGACGTCGTGCTCGAAACGGCCACGTCGCAGAACGCGCTCTTCAATCCCGGCAACCCCACCGCCCAGTCGCTCGGCGGAAGCGCCGGCGGCGGTGTGTTCGGTGCGCCCGCCGGCCAGCCTCCCGCCATGCAAGACGGCCCCCGGCCGATCGTGGTGCCGGTGCTGCCGACCACCGGTGGTGTGAACAGCCCCGTCGGTGGCGAATACGGCGTGCGCGTGGCCGGCATCGCCGAGGATGAGGGGGAAGGCCGGCTGGCGTATGAGCCCGGACACCCCGACGCCGATGCCAACGGCTACGTGCGCTACCCCGACGTCAACACCGCGCAGGAACTCGTGAAGCTGCTCGACGCCAAGCGCATGTACGAAGCCAATGCCTCGGTGTTCCAGACCGCCAAATCGATGCTCCGCGCCGCGCTCGACATCTGATTCTGACACAACACGCGGCGGGTCCGGGAACCGGTGTGAGGTCACTTCTTCCTCCTCCTCCTCTCTGACCTCGCATCGGCTCCCGGCCCGCCGCTTCTTCTTCTCCCGCTGCAACCGATCGGTCCCATGAGCATCACCCCCGTCAACACCTCGCCGCTGCTTCCGAGTCTCGGTGCCCCGCGCACCGACGCGTCGCGCGCGCAGAACGCCGGCCAGCCGGGAGTAGATCGGGCCGCCCTCGCGGCGCAGCAGGCGCGGGCCAATCAGGCGGCGGCCCTCAAGCCGCAGGCCCCGATCGCCGGCCAGAACACCGCGCAGGGCGCCGTCCCCGCTGAGGCCCCGCCGGGCACCGACCCCACGCTCTGGAGCGTGCTCACGAGCGAGGAGCGGAACTTCTTCGCCAAGACCGCCGCGCTGGGCCCGCTCACCTACAGTCGTCTGAAGGACTTCGGCAACCCGACGCCACCCGTGGCGCGCGGCGTGCGCCTCGACGTGCGCGCCTGATCTGCCCACCCCACGGTTTCCGCTTCCGACCTGCCCCGCCCATGCAGACACGCCTCGACCTCCTCACGCGCTCCCTCCCCGAATTCGGGCAGGATCGCGGCCTGGCCACCCAGGTGCCCATCACGGGCACGAGTGACAACTCCTTCAGCAAGACCCTCACGCGCGCCATCAACGAAGTTTCGGACACGCGAGACCACGCGGGCGATCTCGTGAAGCGCTTCGCGAACGGAGAAAACGTGGAGCTGCATCAGGTGATGGCGGCGAGCGAGGAGGCGGGCGTGGCCCTCGACCTGCTCATCGAACTGCGGAACAAGGTCATCGAGGCCTACCGCAGCGTGATCAGCATGCAGACCTGACCGCACCGCTGCCATGAACTCCGCGCTCGAATCCCTGCTGGGCCGCCTCGGTGGCGGCCGCCAGGCCGCCATCATCGCCATCGGTGTCGTCGTCACCGCGCTCGTGTTCGGGGTGTCGCAATGGGCCACGCGTCCCGAGTGGGTGCCGCTCTACGCGAACCTCCCGGTCGAGAACGTCAAGACGATGACGGACAAGCTCACCGAGTCCGGCATTGCCTACGAACTCGCCGACAACGGCACCACGATCAAGGTCGCCAGCGTGGACCTTGCGCGGGCCCGCGTGGACCTCGCCGCCGGCGAGATTCCCAACGCCGGTCGCCCGGGACTCGAACTGTTCGACAAGCCCACCTGGGGCATGACGGACTTCACGCAGAAGGTGAACTATCGCCGGGCCCTCGAGGGAGAGCTCGAGCGCACCATTGGCAAGATGAAGGACGTGCAGGCGGTGCAGGTGCATCTCGCGCTCGTGGAGGACCAGCTCTTCACGGAGACCGAGCGCCCCTCGAAGGCCTCCGTCACGCTCGCCATGCAGGGCGGCGACACGCCGCGCGAGGCCACCGTGAAGGGCATCGCGAGGCTGGTGGCGAGCAGCGTCGGCGGGCTCGAGCCGGAGCATGTCACGATCGTGGGCGAGCGTGGCCAGGCGTTGACGATGGAGGATGAAGGCTCCCTGACCGGCCTCTCCAGCCGCCAGCTCACTGTGCAGCGCGAAGTCGAGGCGTACATGGAGCAGAAGGCCGCCAAGCTCCTGTCGAGCCTCGTGGGCAGCGGCAACGCCCGCGTGCAGGTGGCCGCGTCGATCAACTTCGACAAGATCGAACGCACCGTGCAGGCGGTGGACCCCGAGAAGCAGGCGCTGAGCAGCGAGCAGAAGGCCGAAGTCACGCCCAGCACGCCGCAGCAGGGCGCCGGCTACAGCACCACCGCCAACACCTACGACAACACCAAGAGCGTCGAGACCTTCAGCGGCGCCATCGGCAACCTCAAGAAGCTGACCGTGGCCGTGCTGGTGGCCGACAAGGTCACCGTGCCGGTCGTGCCGGCGCCCGCTGCCGACAGCACGGGCGCCGACAGCGCCGCCGCCCCCACCGCCGTGCCGGAGCCGATCATCACGGCCCGCACGCCGGAGGAGCTCGCGCGCATCGAGGCACTGGTGCGCAATGCGCTTGGCGTCGACTCCACGCGCGGCGACATGATCTCCGTGGTGAGCGCGCCGTTCGACATGCCGGTCCCCGTGGTGGCCCGCAGCGACAGCGCGGATGCCCCGAAGGACCTCATCGGCAAGATCCAGGCGAACCCCAAGCCGGTCGTGGCGCTCGCCGCGCTCGTGGTGCTGCTCATCGTCGCCCTCACGGCGGTGTTCGTGCTGCGCCCCAGGAAGAGCAAGGAAATCGCGGCCCCGGCCGCCCCCGATGCGCTGCCCGGCGCACCGCAGTACGCGGAGCTTCCCACCAGCACCCAGATGCAGCAGGCCATGGACGACATGCAGGCACTTGCCGAGTCGGCCGACGACGACAAGCCGTACCTCGAGGAGCAGCGCCGCGCCGTGCGCCTGCCGCCTCCACCCACCACGCCCGAGCGTGAGCAGGCGATCGCCACCGTCGAACAGCGCCCCGACGCCGCCGTGCGCGTCGTCCGCAACTGGCTCCGCCAGTAACCCCCGCGTCTCCCATGATCGCCCTCTCCCGCACCAACAGCGCCGACAAGTACGCACCCGAGCGCCTCTCCGGCCGGCAGAAGGTCGCCATCCTGTGCATGGCGATCGGCGCTGAGGCCGCCGGCAAGCTGACGAGCGGTCTGCACCCCGAGGAGGCCGAGATCGTGGCCCTCGAGATGGCGCAGCTCGACCGCGTGCCGCAGACGACCACCGACGCCGTGCTCACCGAGTGGCTCGAGATTACGCTGGGCGTTGACTCCCTGAGCTCCGGCGGCGTGGAGTTCGCCAAGGACGTGCTCGAGAAGGCATTCGGCCCGGCCAAGGCCCAGCAGATCCTCAAGCGCATCCAGGGCCAGCTCGCCGACAGCGACCGCTTCGGCCGGCTGCGCCGCGCCGACCCTCAGCAGCTCGGCAACACGCTGCGCAACGAGCATCCGCAGACCATCGCGCTCATCCTGGCGCACCTCGATCCCGCGCATGTCGCCGCCATCCTGCGCGAGTTCGATCCCGCGCTCGGCGGCGAGGTGATGTTCCGCATCGCGAAGATGGAGAAGGTGTCGCCGGAGATGATCGCGCTGGTGGAGCGCGCCATCGGCAGCGAAGCCGATCTCGCCTTCGCGCAGGGTATGTCGAGTGTGGGCGGCCCGGCCGCCGTGGCCGCCGTGCTCAACCTCGTCAACACGGCGCTCGAGAAGGAAGTGCTCGACCTGGTCTCCGAGAAGGATCCGCACCTCAGCGATCAGATCAAGAACCTCATGTTCGTGTTCGAGGATCTCTCCTCGCTCGACGACAAGTCGCTGCAGCGGCTGCTCCGCGAGGTCGACGTCAAGCAGCTGGCCCTGGCGCTCAAGGCGGCCAGCCCGGAGCTCAAGCAGAAGATCATGGCGACGATGTCGCAGCGCGCCGTGGCGGGGCTCAAGGAGGAGATCGAGTTCCTCGGACCGGTCAAGATGCGCGACGTCGAGGCGGCGCAGACGGATATCGTCTCCAAGGTCCGCGCGCTCGAGGAGACGGGCGAGATCGTGCTCAGCGCCGGCACCGACGATGTCATCGTCTGATCCGGGTCGCATGCACGCCACCCCCTGGTCGCTCGACGAATTCGCCACCGAGGTGTACTTCGGCGGGGCGCCCGATCCGGCACCCGCCGAGCAGGAAACGCCGGCCGTGTCCGCCGACGCGGTCGCGGCCGCGTACGAACTCCGCCTCGAGGCGGAGCGCGCCCGCATCGAGGCCGACGCCTACGCCCGCGGTCGCGCCGATGGCGAAGCGGCCGCCCGGGCCATGCTCGACCAAACGCTCGCCCACGCGCTGCAGGCCGTCGGCAGCGCAGCCGAGTCGCTGCAGCGGCACGAGTCGCGCTGGCTGGCCAACGCCGAGGAGAACATCGCGGCGACGGCCGTCGTGGTGGCGCGTCACGTGCTGCAGCGCGAAATCCACGCCGACCCGACGTTCGTGACGGCGCTCGTCACCGCCGTCGTGGAGCAGTACCCGGTGGACCAGGAAGTCACCGTCCGCCTGCATCCCGACGATCTCGGGGCGTGCCGTTCGGCGCTGCAGCAGGATGGCGGCAGCTGGCGCACCCTGCGCTGGATCGGCGACGCCACCATTCAGCGTGGCGGCTGTCTCACCGAAGGGCGCGAGCGCATCATCGACGGCCGTGTCGACACCGCCCTCGAACGCGCCTATCGCGCGCTCGCCGGCGTGCAGGCATGAGAACGCCCACCTTCGTGCCGGCCCTCGAGGCCTACCCCTCGGTGGTTGGCTGCCTCACCGACCGCCTCGCCCGCACCGAGCGTCTCGGGTCGTACGGCCGCGTCACGCGCGTCGTGGGGCTGGTCGTCGAAGCCACCGCCATCGATGTCGGCCTCGGCTCGCTCTGCCGTATCACCAATCATTCGCGCGACCGCTCGGTGCTCGCCGAGGTCGTGGGCTTCAACGAACGCAGCGTGCTGCTCATGCCGCTCGGTGAGCTCGATGGCCTGCACGCCGGTGCCAGTGTGCAGCCGCTCGGCCGCACCTTCGGCGTGGACGTGGGCCCCGGCCTGCTCGGGCGCGTGCTCAACGGCCTCGGGCATCCCATCGACGGCAAGGGCAAGATCGACACCGTGGAGCGGGTGCCGCTGTCCGCCGAGCCGCCCAATCCGCTGGTGCGCGAGAGCATCGATCGTCCCCTCGAGACGGGGGTGCGCGCCATCGACGGGCTGCTGACCATCGGTCGTGGCCAGCGCGTCGGCATCTTTGCCGGCTCCGGCGTGGGCAAGTCCACCACGCTCGGCATGATTGCCCGCCACGCCCAGGCCGATGTGAACGTGATCGCGCTGCTCGGTGAGCGCGGGCGTGAAGTGCGCGAGTTCCTCGAACACTCACTGGGCCCCGAGGGGCTGGCACGGTCGGTGGTGATCGTGGCCACCGGTGACCAGGCCGCGCTCGTGCGCGCCCGCGGCGCGCTCGTGGCCACGGCCATCGCCGAGTACTTCCGCGATCAGGGCAAGCAGGTGCTGCTGATGGTGGACTCCGTGACGCGCGTGGCCATGGCGTGGCGCGAGATCGGACTTGCCACCGGTGAACCGCCCACCACCAAGGGCTATCCGCCGTCGGTCTTCGCCAACCTGCCACGGCTGCTCGAACGCGCCGGCAACGGCGAGCGTGGCGGCATCACCGGCATCTACACGGTGCTGGTGGACGGCGACGACTTCAACGAACCGGTGGCCGATGCCACCCGCTCCATCCTCGACGGGCACATCGTGCTCACGCGACGACTGGCGGCGCAGAACCATTTCCCGGCCATCGACGTGCTCGATTCCAAGAGCCGGGTGAAGGACCTCATCACCAACGACATCCAGAAGCGCGCCGGCAGCGCGATGCTGCGGCTCGAGGCGGCCTACCGCGAGAAGGAAGATCTCATCATGGTGGGCGCCTACCAGAAGGGGAGCGATCCCTATGTCGACGCCGCGATCGCCTACCGGCACCAGGTGCTCGAGTTCCTGCAGCAGCGTCCCGACGAGACCTCCCACTACGACGACACGTACGCCGCGCTGGCGCAGATCGCCGAAGCGATCGACGCGTCGGTCCGGAGACGATAGATGGCGTTCAACTTCCGCCTGCAGCGCATTCTCGAACTGCGCGAGAAGCACGAGCAGGCCAAGGCGCGCGAGCTGGCGACGGCGCACGAGCGCGCCGAGGCGGCGGCGCGGGCGCATGACGCGCTCACCGCACTGCGCGCCGATTCGCATGCGCAGCTGCATGCCGCAGCCCAGGGCGCGCCCCGCGTGGGTCACCTCCACCAGCTTGGCACAGTTCTCGCTTCTCTCGATGAACGGCTGGTGGTCGCCAGCGACGTGGTGAAGGATGCCGACGCCGGCGTCCAGCAGGCGCAGGCCCTGCTCGAAAGCGCCGCCCGCGACCGCCGCGTGCTCGATCGCCTCAAGGAACGGCACGCTCACGCGTGGCGCACCGACGAAGCGCAGAAGGATCGGGTGCACATGGACGAAGTGGCACTCTCGAAGTACGCACGGACGCAGGACCAGAAGGACCCACGTGACGG
Source organism: Gemmatimonas sp. (assembly GCA_040379205.1). Lineage (GTDB taxonomy): Bacteria > Gemmatimonadota > Gemmatimonadetes > Gemmatimonadales > Gemmatimonadaceae > Gemmatimonas. The sequence goes on along the minus strand of JBEILM010000012.1, from coordinate 36,149 downwards.
CGAACCCGCCGGCCGTGACTCACACCGAGACGGATCGCATCGATGAAGGCATTGATCATCCCCATCGTCATTGGTTTGCTGGCCGGCCTCGGCGGCGGGTCGGGGTTCGCGTACATGCGGGCCTCGGCAAAGTTCGCCGTCGACTCTGCGCGTATTGCCGACAGCCTGGCCACGCACGCGGCAGATTCGACCGCCCACACCGATTCCACCGCGGCACACACCGACAGCGCAACGGCACACGACAGTACCAGTCACGAGCCGGTGTTGCCGATGACGCCCGCCGACAGCATCCGGGCGCTCGACGCGGCACGCAAGGGGCTGGGCAACGACCACGCGGCGCCGTCGTCGTCGCACGGCGCGAAGGACGCGCATGCTCCGGCGGCAGACAAGGCGGCGCCGGCAACGTCGGCACTGGCCGCGGGTACGGCGACGACCACCAAGCCTGACGCGGCACCGGCCAAGGGCACCACGGCCGCCGCCGCCGCCACGGTGAAGGAGGCGCGCGATGCCGCCCTGCAGACGGCGCTCCCCGAGCAGCGCCTCGCCAAGATCTTTGGCGCCATGGCGGCCAAGGATGCCGCCAAGGTGCTCGACCAGATGACCGACGGTGATGTGCGCGCCATCCTCGCCATGATGAGCGACAAGCAGGCGGCGGCCATTCTCTCGGCCTTCCCGGCGGCGCGGGCCGCGTTCATCACCAAGGGCGCCGTGTCGGCGGCGGGGAGCAAGACGCCATGAGCGCCTCGCACATCATGAACGCCGTCACGCGGGCCGCCCCGCGACCGGCATCCATGACGGCACCCGCGGCCCGTCGCGAGAACGTGGAGACGGACACGGAGCCCGTGCGCGAGAAGGAGCGCCGCCCCGACGCGTCGCGTCCGGAGTTCGCCGCGCTGCTCGCGCTGCTCGCCGGCATGGGGCCGCAGGTGCGCACGGATCTGGTGCAGCAGCTCCCGGAAGAGGCCGCGTCGCTGGTCGATCACCTGCTGCAGGGCGACAGCCAGGCCGACGGCCTGCTGGCCATCGGCAGCGAGCAGGGCGCCGCGCGCACCAAGCCGATGGGCGACGAGCCTGCGTCGGAGGATCTCACGCACGCCGCGCTGCATGGCCCGCCGGCCGAAGTGGCCGGCGACGGTGTCGTCGACCTCATGGCCTATGCGAGGGCCCGCGATCCGCGTGCGGAATTGCCAACCACCACGACCGACCTGACGGCGACTGCGGCACGCACCGCTGCGCCGGTGCCCGCCAACGAACAGGCGCTTGAGACGCTGGCCCGCGTGGCCACGCAGCGCGGCGGCTCCCTCGAGCAGATGCTCGCGGTGGGCGATGCCCGCGGCGCCGAGGCGCGCGCAGCGCTCGATGCCCTGCTGTCGCAGGCCGGGTCACCGGCCGGTGCGCGGCTGGCGGCGTTGCAGCTGCGCACCACGGCCACCCAGGCCTTCATGGCGCCGGCAGCCGACGCCAACGGCATGGCCACGCTGCCGACGGGCGCTCGCCTCGATGACTCACGCCTCAACGGGGCGCTGACGGCGGCGGCCGCCGCTGCGGAGTCGGCGGTGCGGCGCGCGACCGACCGTTCGGCGGTGGCCGGCGTGCACACCCATGGCCTCGATGTGGCCACTCCCATCAAGGATCTCGAGACGGTCGCGCCGGCGCTGCGCAGCAAGGTGGCGCGCGTCATCGATCGCATGAAGAACGAATACGGTCACGACGTGACCGTGGTGGAGACGGCCCGCACGCAGGAACGGCAGGACTGGCTGTACGAACAGGGACGCAGCCGCAGCGGTCCCGTGGTGACGTGGACGCGCGACTCCGCGCACACGCGCGGGGAAGCGGTGGACGTGCTGATCGACGGGTCGTGGGACAACGCGGCCGGCTTTGCCCGGCTACAGCGCATTGCCCGCGAGGAAGGCTTGCGCACGCTGGGCATGAAGGATCCGGGCCATCTCGAACTGGCAGGAGCGGGGGCTCCGATCGATCCGGCCGCCGCGGCCACATTCAAGGTGGACCGACAGATTCCCCGGGCCGAACCCACGGCCTCGACGGCGGGCGTCGCCCAGGTGGCCGGTGTCGCCGGCGTCGCGCGGGTGGCGGACACGTCGGGTACGGCGCGCCTGATTGGCCCGGACACGGGCGTCGCCGATGGCTTGGCCGCGTATGCGGCGCAGGCCCAGGCCGGACGACACGGCAGCAACAGCAGCAGCGGCAATGAGGCGGGCGCCGGCAACGGCCAGTCGTCCGGGCGCGGCGAGCGCGACGCGCGCCATGTGGGGCACGAGCATCGCGACAACGCCGTACCGGCCTTCGGCGTGCTGGGCACGTCCGGCAGTGCGGGCGTGGCCGGCGCCACCGCCACCGATCGCGCCACGGCGCTGTCGGCGGCCGGCAGTGTGCAGGCCGAACGCGTGGCCGACATCCAGCAGATGCGCGCCGATGCCCCGGCGGCGCCGCTCTCGCGCATGACGCTCAACATCGATCACGCCAGCGGGACGCAGGAAACCATCACCGTGGACGTGCGCGGCAACACCGTGCAGACCCAGATCACCACCGACGCGGCGACGGCGGATCGCATCCGTCTGCGCTCGGCCGACCTGCAGGACTCGCTCGGCCAGCATGGCCTCGAGAGCAAGCGCCTGCGGGTGGGCGCGAGTACGCCGCAGGACACCGTGGAGATCGGGCGCACGCTGGCCGGCGAACGCGAGGGCCTCAGGGTGGGCGCCGCGTCATCGTCGTCCAGCCAGGACGGGGCCGCCGGCAACGGGCAGCGCGACCGCGCACCGGCCCGCGAGTCGAGTCAGGAGGAGTCGCGCCGCGAGCAGGCCGCCCGCGCGCGCGATGAGCGTCAGCAGCAGCAGGACCGGCAGGAGCGGCAGGAGCGCCAGCGCCGTGCAACCCCCTTCTTCGGGATCGAATGATGATCACGTCCGTTCGCAACGCGTTCGGCAACACCCAGTTGAACACGACCACACCGAGCGTGCCGGGCGCTCAGCCCCCCATCGGCCCGGCCCAACCGTCGGCGCCGCGCACGCTACCCACCAATCCGTCGGCCATGGGCCGCGACGAGTTCCTCAAGATGCTCGTCGCCCAGCTCAAGAATCAGGACCCGCTCAACCCGATGGACGGCAAGGACATGGCTGCGCAGCTCGCCCAGTTCTCCACCGTCGAGCAGCTCATCACGATGAACAAGTCGATCGATGAGCAGAAGGCGGCGGCCGCCCAGATGACCGACGCCATCGAGTCGCTCGAGGACACGCAGAATGAGCGGGCGGACGAACTCGCGAAGCTCATCGGGGGCCAGATGGCCATGGCCACCGTCGGCAAGATCGGCGTGACGCCCGGCGACAACGCCTTCGTCGATCGCAATGGCACCGGCACCATCATGGTCGACACCGGGAGCCTCACGGGCACGGGGCGAATCACCATGATCGACAGCACCGGAGCCACCGTCGGCCAGGCCCTCGTCGGCCCGGTGAAGCAGGGCCAGCAGGCATTCGACGTGGGTGACTACAAGTGGGACCCACCGCTCCAGCCCGGGAAGTACACGTTCAAGTTCGAGGTTGCCAAGGATGGCAATCCGTATGTCGCGGCCACGACATTCACCGCCGGACGGATTACCGGCATGCGGTACCAAGACGGCAATCCCATCCTGATGATCGGCGACAGCATCAGCGTCCCGATGTCGCAACTCACCCAGATCCGCGCCTGATCGCGACCTGACCCAGAGGACCTTCCGACATGCTCCGTTCCCTCTTCGCCGGCGTTTCCGGCCTGCGCAACAACCAGGTGCGCATGGACGTCATCGGCAACAACATCGCCAACGTCAACACGGTGGCCTTCAAGGCCGGCCGCGTCACCTTCAAGGAGGGCTTCGCCCAGCTCCTGCAGGGCGCCAGCCGTCCGCCCGGCGACCAGGGTGGTATCAACCCCATCCAGATCGGCCTCGGCATGCAGATCGGCTCCATCGACCAGATCTTCAACCAGGGCAACCTCGAGACGACCGGTCTCAACACCGACCTCGCCATCCAGGGCGACTCGTTCTTCGTGGTGCGCAAGGGCAACCAGAGCTTCTACACCCGCGCCGGCAACTTCCAGGTGGACGCGCTCGGCCAGCTCGTGTCGCCGGCCAACGGGTTCATCGTGCAGGGCCGCATGTACGACAACGGACAGGTGCTGGACGGCATCCGCGACATCAAGCTGCCCTTCGGCCAGAAGGTGTCTGCCAGGCCGACCACCGAGGCCGCGCTCGCCGGCAACCTCAACGCCTCGGCGCCCGTCTTCCAGGGGAATTTCAACAATCCGCAAGACCGCGCGCTCCCCATCAACCAAAAGGCGTGGACCGAAACGCAGATCGGCGTCTTCGACTCGCAAGGTACTCGCCACGACATCAAGCTCCAGAGCTGGAAGACGGGCCCGAACACCTGGGATTGGCGTATTGACCCGATCGCCTCGGCCCAGAGGTTCGAAGTCGAGACCAGCGCCGCGCCGGTGGCGCCGATCACGCTGCCCACACCGCCCTCGGGCTACGAGATCCAGGCCGCCAATGTGCGCGTGTCCAGCACCACGGGCGTGGAGTACAACACGCCGGGCGACTACACCTTCAACACGAGTACGCGCCAGGTGACGTTCACGTCGAACATGCCGCCCAACTCGATGATCCGCGTGAGCTACTTCATGAACCCCACGGGCACACTGCCCACGGGGCAGAACAGCGGCACGTTCACCTTCGACCAGGCCGGCATCCTCAACACCGACGTCGTGGCCTCGCTGAACTTCGCGGTGCCGGGCGCCAACCCGGTGCGTATCGACCTCAAGCTCGGTGGCGGCGTCAACGGCCTCACGCAGTTCGCCTCCACGTCATCCACGGCAGTGCTGCGCGACCAGAACGGATTCACGGCCGGCACGCTGCAGAACTTCTCGATCGACCGGTTCGGGCTCATCACCGGCTTCTTCACCAACGGTACCACGAACCCGCTCGGGCGCATCGTGCTCTCCGACTTCAACAACCCGAGCGGCCTGCTGCGCATCGGCGACAACATGTACCAGGAGTCGGCCAACTCCGGCAGCGGAGTGCTCGGCTTCGCCCTCGAGGGCTCGCAGTCGCAGCTCACCAGCGGCGCACTCGAAATGTCCAACGTCGACCTGGCGCAGGAATTCACGAACATGATCGTGGCTCAGCGCGCCTTTCAGGCAAACGGCAAGGTCGTGAGCACCTCCGACGACATGCTGCAGGAGCTGATGACGATCAAGCGGTAAGGCGCCTGATCGGACGTGACCGCCGCCACCGACCACGGTGGCGGCGGTCGCGTCGTTTTGGCCCGGCAATTCGTGCCGCCCGGGACGGCGGCGACCCGCTTTTGCCGGGTGCTCGGGGCCAGTTCGGCCCTGCAATGATCTCCTTAGTTACGTCGCAAACTGTTTCATTACAATGTCTTAGCCGATCGCGACGGACGACTGCCCCCGCTGGCACGGGGAGTGCTTTTCCCGCGGGTGTCGAATCCACCCTCGTCCGCTTTTCCCATGGCTACCGAACAACCTCAGGCTGCCGACGCCCCGGCCGCCCCTTCCAAGCCCAAGCTGCCCATGCTCATCGGCATGGTCGCCGTTGGACTCGCGATCGGCGGGGGTACGGGAGCCGCGTTCATCGGCCCCATGGTCGCCAAGAAGATGGGCAAGGACCCGGCCGCCCTCGTGGCCGCCGCCAAGGCGCACGACGGTGCCAACGGCGAGGAAGGCCACGTCGCGGAGGAGGGCGAAGACGCCCACGCCGAAGAGGGAGACGGGAAGGAGAAGAAGGAAGGCGAGGCCGAAGCCGCCGCCGTCCACCTCCTCGAGAATCTGGTGCTCAACCCTGCGGGCAGCGGCGGCAGCCGCTTCCTGCTGCTCTCCGTGGCCATCGAAGTGGGCGAGGCAGCCGCCGCCGAGTCGTTCAAGAGCCGGGACGCCGAGCTGCGGGACATCATCCTGACCGCCCTCGGGACCAAGTCCACCGAGGAGCTCACCGACATCTCGCGCCGCGAGTCCTTCAAGGAGGAGGTCGTGGTGGCGATCAAGGGGCGCTTCGGCAAGAAGTCGGTGAAGAGCCTGTACTTCCCCCAGTTCGTCGTCCAGTAACGGCCACCGACGCCCCCCGATGGCCTCCGAAACCCTCTCCCAGACCGACATCGACCGCCTGCTCGGCGGCGGCAGTCGCGGCAGTGTACCGGCCGCCGGTCCCGCCGCCGCCCTCGACGTCCAGGTCTACGATTTCCGTCGGCCGCATCGCGTCTCCAAGGAGCGCCTGCGCACCCTCGAAGCCATGTACGAGCGCCTCGTGAAGGCGCTCGAGGCCTGGCTCATCTCGCGTGTGCGCGGCCAGATCGAAGTGCGCCTGCAGAGCGTGGAGCAGTTCTCGTTCGGCGAGTTCACGCTGTCGCTGCCGATGCCCTGCTCGTCGTTCATCTTCGACATCGCCGGTACGGGCCAGAAGGGCGTCATCGACGTCGGCCCCGAATTCAGCACCTACATCATCGATCGCCTCTTCGGCGGCGAAGGCACCGGCAGCGCGCTCACCCGCGCGCTCACCCCCATCGAGCGCATGGCCGTGCGCAGCGTAGCCGACAAGCTCGCCGCCCTGCTGCAGGAGATCTGGCAGGATCACGTACCGATGGACCTCAACATCACCGGCTTCGAGTCGTCGCCGGAGATCCTGCAGGTCGTCAACCGGGAAGACCCGGTGCTGGTGGCCAACGTCGAGTTCAGCAGCGGCAGCGTGAGCAGCCTCGTGCTGCTCTGCCTGCCCTTCTCGGTGCTCGACAAGTTCTTCACCTCGAGTGGCCAGCAGCGGCTCGCGCTGCTCGCCACCAACGAGCAGGAGCGCGAAGTCACCCGCCAGCGCAGCGAGGCCGCGCTGCGCGCGACCCGGGTGCCGCTCACCGCGCGGCTCCCCGACTTCCAGCTCTCGATGCGCGAGCTCGCCCAGCTCACGGAGGGGAGCATCATCCCCACCGGCATCTCCCGCGACGCCCGCGTGATCCTGCGCGCCGGTACCCAGGAACGCTTCATCGGCCACCCCGGACGCGTGAACGGCAACCTCGCCGTGCGCGTCGTCGACGCCGTGCCGTCCACCTCCGTCCCCGACTCCCGGACCCCCGCATGACTCCCGAAGAAATCAACGCCCTGGTCAACAGCGCGCAGGCCGCCAAGAAGGCCGGACAGCCGCTCTCGTCGCTGATGGACGACGGGGCCGGTGCTGCGGCGTCCATCCCGGCCGCGCCGGGGGCGCGCGCCCCGCAGTTCACCGACTTCGAGCAGACCATGCTCGGCAGTACCGAGGTACCCATCGGCATGCTGCTCGACCTCACGCTGCCGGTGTCCATCGAACTCGGACGCACCAGCATGACCGTGCAGGAGATCCTGCGCCTCGGTCGCGGGTCGGTGATCCAGCTCGACCGCCTCGCCGGTGAACCCATCGACATCTACGTCGGCGACCGCCGCTTCGCGGAAGGCGAAGTCGTGGTGCTCGGCGAACACTTCGGCGTGCGCATCACGCGCGTGCTGGCCAACCCCAATGCGCTTGGCGCCGCGCACGCGGCATGAACCTGCGCATGAGCCTCCGCATGAGCCTCCGCATGAGCCTCCCCCTGAGCGACACCGTCCCGCCCACCACCTGAGTCGGACACCCGCATCATGCTGACCGCTGGACTGAGCGTCGTGGCCGCACTGGCCTTCGTGCTGGGGCTGGGCGCGCTGTGTCTCTGGGCGCTCAAGCGCTGGGGCGCCGGCCCGCTGCGGCCGCGCACGCGCGTGGCCGTCGAGGTCGTCCAACGGGTGCCGCTCGGCCCCAAGACCGGGCTCGCCGTCGTGCGTGTCGGCGACAAGGTCATGGCGGTGTCGGTCGGCGACGGCGGCGTGCGCCCGCTCTTTGAACTCGACGAAGCCGATCGGCAGCGCGTGATCGCCACCAGCAACGTGCCATTGCCCGTGGCGTCGAGCCGCGAGGCGTCGGTGGCGTTCGCCGAGCTCACGCCGCCGACGCTGGCCACGACGTTCGGCAGCCTGCTGGGGCGCTCGCTGGCGGCGGGCGCGAAGGCGGATGCGGATGCAACGAAGGCGTCGACCACCGCGAACGTGTCGGTATTGCCGGCGACATCGCCGGTTGTATCGCCGGTAGCATCATCTGCGACACGTTCTTCGCGACCGCCTGCATCCGCGCTCGCCGTCACCGACGGCGCCGAAATCCCCGCCTTCCTCACCGCGCTGCGGGCGCCCGCCGCGGCCGACCGTGACTTCCGCAGCGTGCTCGGAGTGTCGCTGAGCGGGGCCACGCGCCTGGCGGTGCTGGCCGGCACCATGGTGCTGCTCGGCGCCCAGACGCTGTCCGCCCAGCCCACCGGTACGGGCACGGGCGCAGGCACCGGAGCCGGCGCGGCGGGACTGACGCCGACGCCGCTGCAGCCCCCGGCCCCGCCGGTCATCGCCCCGCCCCCGGCACCACCGGCCGCCTCCGGCAATACGGCGGGCACCACCACCGGCCCCACCGCCCGCCCGGTCACTCCGACGGCGGTCCGCCCCGCCACGCCGGCAGCTGCGGGGGCACCCCGCCGCGGCAACGGCGCCGAGGTGAATGCACAGGGCACCGCCACCCGGCGGGAAACCAATCGGATGCAGCTCGATTCGATGGCCAAGGCCAACCCGAGTGCCCAGACGGCGTCGCCCGCCCCCATCGCGGCCGACGACGCCATCATGCGCATGATGCCGCAGATGGACGTGAAGCTGGGCGGCTCCAGCGAGGGCGAAGGGCTGCGCCTGAACGGCACCGTGGGCATCGTGGTCATGATGGGGCTGCTCACGCTGCTCCCCACGCTGCTGCTCATGATGACGGGCTTCACCCGCATCCTGATCGTGCTGCACTTCCTCAAGCAGGCCATGGGCACACAAAGCGCGCCCCCCGGCCAGCTGCTGGCCGGCATGGCGCTGCTGCTCACCGGCTTCGTGATGGGGCCCACGCTCAGCGAAGTCAATCGCACCGCCATCACGCCCTGGCTCGACGGCCAGATCACGCAGGTCGAGATGATGAAGACCGGCGTGCAGCCCATGCGCACCTTCATGCTCAAGCAGACCCGCGAGACGGACCTCAAGGCGTTCGTCGAGATGAGCCGCATGCCGCGCCCGGCCACCGTCGACGACGTGCCGCTGCACGTGCTCATGTCGGCCTTCGTGGCCAGTGAACTGCGCACCGCTTTCCAGATCGGCTTCGCGATCTACCTACCGTTCATCATCATCGACGCCGTAGTGGCCTCGGTCCTCATGAGCATGGGCATGATGATGCTGCCCCCGGCCATGATCTCGCTCCCCTTCAAGCTGCTGCTGTTCGTGCTCGTCGACGGGTGGAGCCTCACCATCACGAGCCTGGTGCAGAGCTTCAAGTAGCGCCGCCCTGCCGGATGCTGCATGCGGCAGTTGCCACCCGGCAGAAGCTGCCGCCCTGGGTTCAGAGCCCCGCCGAGCGCCGCCCTGCGAACACTCCGCAAACCTTTCCCAATCCAAGGGTTACGGGCGACGCGCCACCGGCGCTCACGCTGGCACCATCCCTGCTTCTCTACGGCGACGTCCGTCTCCTCCACCCGATCCGCAGACCGCCCCCTTCGTGTCCCACCAGCTCGTCATCGACCTTTCGCGCGACGCGATCCTGACCGCCCTCATGGTCGCCGCGCCGCTGCTGCTCATTGCGCTGGGCGTCGGGCTGGTGGTCTCCATCATCCAGTCGGTCACGCAGATCCAGGAGCAGACGCTCACCTTCGTGCCCAAGCTCGTGCTGGTGGGCGGCGCCTTCATCGTCGGCCTGCCCTGGCTGCTCCAGATCCTCATCAAGTTCACGACCCAGATCATCCGCGGTATTCCCGCGATGGTGGCCTGAGCCGATGCTCTTCGGGCTCCCCGACTTCACCGCACCGGGCGTCGCCGCCGCCTTCGTGCTGACGGCGCTGCGCGTCGGGGGGTTGCTGCTCGTGGCGCCGGCGTGGTCGGCCAAGACGGTGCCCATGAAGCTGCGCACCGCCGTGCTGGTGATCTTCGCGGTGCTGCTGCTTCCCAGCGCGCTCCACACGGCCGATCGGGCCACGCTCGTCATCACCCCGGCCACCTTTCTCGCCGAAACGGCCATCGGCTTCGCCTTCGGCCTCGCCGCAGCGCTGGTCATCGCCGGCGCCGAGTTCGCCGGCGAACTGGCCACCACCACCATCGGCCTGTCGGGCGCGGCGATCTTCGATCCCGTCAACAACACCCAGAGCGGCGTGTTCAGCTCGCTCATGCAGCTGTTCGCGCTCACGCTGCTGCTCATCGGCGGCGGCCACGTGCTGATGCTCAAGGCCGTGGCCATGAGCTTCGTCACCATGCCGCTCGGGGCGCCGGTGGCGCTCGACCAGGGGTTCCTCGCCCTCGTGAAGGCGGCGTCCACGATCTTCGCCACCGGCCTGCAGTTCGCCTCGCCGGTCATCGCGGCGATCCTGCTCTCCAACGTGGCCCTCGCCATCCTCGGCCGAGCGGCGCCGCAGCTGCAGATCATGAGCATCGCCTTCCCGCTGCAGATCGGGATCGGCCTGCTCACCTTCGCCGGCTCGCTCGGTCTCATCGCCCACGGCCTTGGCGCCTGGACGACGGCCTACGGCACGACGGTCGACTCCTTTGCCCGGGCGGTGCAGGTGGCCCCCGAGCCGGCGGGGAGGCGCTGACCTGACCGGCCATGGCTGAAAGCGACTCCGGCGAAAAGACCGAAGAACCCACAGGCAAACGCCTCGAGGAAGCGCGCGAGAAGGGGCAGATCCCCAAGAGCGCCGAATTCAGCACGGCCGCGTTCCTGCTCGGCTTCCTGCTGGTGTTTGCCTTTGCGGGGCCGCCGCTGTGGCGCTTTCTCGTGGACACCATGGGCGGCACACTCGCCGCCGCCGGCGACGACGCGCATCAGGGCGTCGGCATGATCGCGTGGCTGCAGGTGCTCGGCTTCCGCACCATCGTGGCCATGATCGGCATGACTGGCGCCATGGCCGTCATCGCCATCGGCATCCAGACCGCGCAGACGGGCGGCCTCCTCACCGCGAAGACGCTCGAGCCCAAGTTCGAGCGTCTCAATCCGCTGTCCAACGTCAAGCGCATCCTCGGCAAGCAGTCGTTCATCGAGCTCTTCAAGGCGTTCGCCAAGATCGGCATCGTGGGCTGGGCCGTGTACGCCACGCTGCAGAATGCCTGGCCCGACGTGCAGGCACTCGCCCTCGAGCCGTCGCCGATGGCCCTCATGGCCGTGGTCGATCGCTATGGCATGACGCTCATCAAGAATGCCGGCATGATGTTCCTCGTCCTCGCGGCGGCCGACTACGGCTGGTCGCGGTGGCAGACGAACGAGCAGTTGAAGATGACCAAGCAGGAAGTGAAGGAAGAAGGCAAGGCGCAGGAAGGCAACGCCGAGATCAAGGGGCGCCGTCGTCAGGTTGCCCGCGAGCGCATCCGCCGCGCGATGTTCGCCGAAGTGCCCAAGGCCGACGTGGTCCTGGTGAACCCGACCCACATCGCCATCGCCATCAAGTACGACCCCAACGTCGCGCCGGCGCCGTATGTGGTGGCCCTCGGCGAACGCAAGATCGCCCAGCGCATCAAGGAGCTGGCCTTTCAGCACGGCGTGCCGGTCATCGAGAACAAGCCGCTGGCCCGCGCGCTCATCAAGGTGGCCAAGGTGGGCACCATGATCCCCGTCGAGATGTACCTGGCCGTGGCCGAAGTGCTCGCCTTCGTGATGCGTCAGCGCGAAAAGTACGGCGCCAAGTGGCGTGGCACGGCTGCTGCATGAGGATGCCCGCATGACCAGCGCCGCTCTGCCCATGCCGGGCACGTCCAGCAAGCCCAAGGTGGCCGAACTCGCCCTCGCGGCGGCGGTCGTGCTCACGATCGCGCTCATCGTGGTGCCGCTGCCCCCGATGCTGCTCGACCTGTGCCTCGCCGCCAGCATCGGCATGTCGCTGGCGGTGCTGCTCGTCTCGCTCTACACCACCAATCCGCTCGATTTCAGCAGCTTTCCCTCGCTGCTGTTGCTGCTGACGCTCTTCCGCATCGGCCTCAACGTTTCGTCCACGCGCCTGATCCTCACCGAGGCGCACGCCGGCAAGGTCATCGAGGCATTCGGGCAGTTCGTCATCGGCGGCAACTACGCCGTCGGCGTGGTCATCTTCCTGATCCTGATCGGCATCAATTTCATCGTCATTACCAAGGGTGCCGGGCGCATTGCAGAAGTTGCCGCCCGCTTCACCCTCGATGCGATGCCCGGCAAGCAGATGGCCATCGACGCCGACCTCTCGGCCGGCCTGATCGACGAGAAGGACGCCCGCATCCGCCGCGACGAAATCGCGCGCACCGCCGACTTCTACGGCGCCATGGACGGCGCCTCGAAGTACGTGAAGGGCGACGCCATCCTCGGCATCCTTGTCGTCATCATCAACGTCCTTGGCGGCATCTTCATCGGCGTGGTGCAGCGCGGCATGCCCATCGGCAAGGCGGCCAGCACCTACACCATTCTCACCGTCGGCGACGGCCTCGTGTCGCAGGTGCCGGCGCTCATCATCAGCACCGCCGCCGGCCTCATGGTCACCGCGGCCACCGGCACCGACAAGATGGGCACGGTGCTGAGCAATCAGCTCGGCACCCAGCCGCGTGTGATGTGGATGGTGGCCGGCGTGATGGCGCTCTTCGCCTTCGTTCCCGCGCTCCCCGCCTTCCCGTTCCTTGCCGTCGCCGCCGGCGCCGCGGCGCTGGCCAAGGTCTCCGCGAAGAACGCCGCCCGCCGCCTCGAGCTGTCGCTGGTGACCACGCCGGCCGGCGGCGACATCGCCGAGGCCCCGACGGCGTCCGATCCGATGCAGGACCTGTTGCAGATCGACCCCATCGAACTCGAAGTCGGCTACGCGCTCATCCCGCTGGTGGACGAAAGTCAGGGCGGCGACCTGCTCGAGCGCATCTCGCTGCTGCGCAAGCAGGCGGCGCTCGAGCTGGGCATTCTCGTACCGTCCATCCGCATCCGCGACGACATCCGGCTGCCGGCCAACGAGTACGTCATCAAGCTGCGCGGCTCCGAAGTGGCGCGCGCCGAGGTGCTGCCGCGCTTCATGATGGCGCTCAACACCGGCGGCGTGGTGGCCGAGATCGACGGCATGGAAACCGTCGACCCGAGCTTCGGCATGCCCGCCAAGTGGGTCGCCGCTGCGCGCCGCAGCGAGGCCGAGGCGCTTGGCTACGTGGTCGTCGAACCCACCACCGTGGTCGCCACGCACCTCCTCGAAACGCTCAAGGGGAGCGCCGCCGAACTGCTCGGCCGGCAGGAAGTGCAGGAGATGGTGGAGACGCTCAAGAAGTCGCACCCCGCGCTCGTCGAGGAGATCATCCCCGGCAAGGTGTCGCTCAGCGTGCTGCACCGCGTGCTGCAGCGCCTGCTGCGCGAGCGCGTGCCCATTCGCGACCTCGTCACCATTCTCGAAGCGCTGGGCGACGGCGCCGAGACCACCAAGGACCCCGAGGCGCTCACCGAGATCGTGCGCCGCGCCCTCACCAACGTCGTCGCGCGCCTGTACGCCGACCAGACCGGCACGGTGCGTGGCATCACCATCGGCAGCCGGCTGGAGTCGGCGCTGCTCGGCCTCTTCTCGCCGCGCGCCGCCCAGGCCAACTCGCCGCTGCTCACGCCGGAATCACTCGCCGGCATGCTGCGCGACCTCAATCACCTGGCCACCACCTACGCGGTGGACGGCCGACCGTTGCCGCTCATCACGCCGCCATCGCTCCGCGTGGGCGTGCGGCGCCTCATCGAACCCGTGCTGCCCAGCCTGCCGGTGGTCTCGCTCGCCGAGCTGCCTGCGCAGATCACCCTGAGCAGCGTTGCCACCTGGGAGATGCCGCATGGCTAAGTACCCGCCCGCCGAGCGCTTCCGCGGCGCCGATCTCTCACGCGTGGCCGATCGGGCCCGCCGTACGCTCGGCGACGATGTGATGATCCTCCACACACGCACGGTGCGCGACGGTGGCGTGCCGATGGTGGAAGTGCTGGCCGCCCCGAGCTCGTCGGTCGATCACGTGCGTACGCAGCTCGAACCCGCGCCGTGGCCGTCGCCGCTGGGCCAGAACGGCCGCCCGTACTGCATTGCGCTGGTCGGCCCCACCGGAGCCGGCAAGACCACCACGGCGGCCAAGCTGGCCGTGCGTCGCGGCACGTTCGGGGCGGCGCGTCCCGGACTGCTCACCATCGACACCTACCGCGTGGGTGGCATGGAGCAGCTCGCGACCTACGCCGAACTCGCCGACATTCCGTTCGAAGTCGTGTACGACGTGCGCGAAGTGGACGCCGCCATGAAGCGGCTGTCGCAGACGTGCGACGTGCTCATCGTGGACACGCCTGGGCGCAGTCCGGCCAGCGCCGAGTTCACCGAGCGCTGGCGCTCGCTGCTCGACGCCATTGCGCCGGACGAAGTGCATCTCGTGCTGCCGGCGTCGCTGCGGGCCGACCTCGCCATCGACATCGGCCGTGCCTACCGCGCCACGCGTGCCCACTGCGGGGCCACGCACCTGCTGCTCTCCAAGGTCGACGAGGTGCCGCGCGAAACCGGCGTCACCGACCTCGCGCTGTCGCTCGACCTGCCCACGCGGTGGATCACCGACGGGCAGGATGTGCCGGCCGACCTCAAGCCCGGCGTACCGCGGCTGCTCCGCTCGTGGGGGCTGGCCGCCGACGCGGAATCCGACTGGTTGCCGGCCTGATGCAGTCGTCGCTCCTGTCCATGCCACGCGGCACGGCCACGCGGTCGCAGGCCGAGGCGGTCCGACTCGCGCGTGACCCGCGTGGCATCGACGCGCGGGCCGGCGATGCCGGCGGCGTGCCGACGCTGCTCGTGGCCAGTGGCCGCGGAGGCGCCGGCTCCACGCTCGTGTCGGCGCTGCTGGCCGTGGCGGCAGCGGGCGAGGGGGTGCGCGTGCTGCTGGTGGACGCCGACGATTTCGTGGGGCCGCTGGCGCTGCTGCTGGGCGTGAAGCCGGCGGCAGCCTGGACCGACCTGCGTGGCGGCCGGGTGACGCCCGCCGACGTGGCCACCCCGGTGAGCACCACACTCACGCTGGTGGCCGGCGGCGCCCCTCGCCTCGGTGGCGATGCGGTGGCCGTTGCGGTGGCGGAACGTCGCGCCTGTATGCGGCGGCTCAGCGTGCTCGCCGAGCATGCGGACCTCGTGGTGGTGGATTGCGGCGCCCGGATCGATCCGGTGCTGGCCGCCATCACCCCGCACGCGCAGGAGCGCCTCGTCGCCGTGTCCGCCGGGAGCGACCCGGTGGGGCTGGCCGCGACCTACGCGCTCTGCAAGGCCGTGCACACCCGGCATGGTGCCCTTCCCATGGATGTGCTCGTCAATCGCCATGAAGGGAGTGAAGCCGTGCGCTGCTTCGATGCCATCGAGGCCGGTGCCCGGCAGTTCCTCGGACATCCGCTGCGCCTGGCCGGTGCCATTCCGGCCGACCCGACCCTCGATGCGGCGCTCCGCCGGGGGATGCCGTTCCCCGATGCTGCTGCCGGTTCGCCAGCCGCGCTTGCTGCTCACGACGTCGTGATGCGCGCGCTGGCCGTTCGACCACTCTCCCGTTCAGGTGCTTGATCGTGTCTCTCGCCACTCCCTCAGGATCCGTCGCCATGCATGCACAGCTCTGGCAGTCGTACCAGGCGGGCAATCAGACGGCCCGTGACCGTCTGCTGGAGGAACATCTCGGCCTCGTGCATCACGTGGCGCGGCAGGTGTCGCGCACGCTGGCGGTGCGGGCGGACTTCGACGAGCTCGTGAGCGCCGGCACGATCGGCCTGATGACGGCGCTCGAAGGCTTCGATGCCACACGCGGGCTGGCCTTCAGCACCTTCGCCGCCCCGCGTATCCGTGGCGCCATTCTCGACGAGCTGCGTAAGCAGGATCACGTGCCGCGCTCCATCCGCCGCAAGACGCGCGAGATCGCTGCCGCCCGTGAGGCCTACCAGCGCGAGCACGGCTACGCGCCCGACGACCGCGAACTCGCCCGCCAGCTGGGCGTGGACATGGACACGCTCTGGCGCTGGCAGGCCGACGTGGAAGGCGCGCATCACATTCCGCTCGACCGCGCCCCGGGCGAGCGTGAACAGTCCGCGCCGGCGCCCGCCGAACTGCTCCCTGCCGGCGACGAGACCGGGGTGGAGGACGGCCTTACCCACGAGCAGGAAGTCGCGCATCTGAAGGACGCGCTGCTGCGGCTCAAGGAGCAGGAGCGGGTGGTGCTGTCGCTGTACTACTTCGAGGAGCTCAAGCTGCACGAGATCGCCAAGGTGCTCGAGCTGACCGAGTCGCGTGTCTCACAGATCCGCAGCAAGGCGCTCAGCAAGCTGCGCGTCGAACTCAAGCCGCTGCGGGATCAGCTGGCATGAAGGCCTCCATGCGGGAAGCGCTGCAGATGACGGTGCTGGGCGTGGTGGTCACCGGGCTTGGCCTGGTGACGGGCGCGTTCATCATGTCGCCCGCGGTGACTCGCGAGCAGCGGCTGCTGGCGGTGGCTGGTGTGGCCGCCGCAGCGGCGCTGGTGGCGCTGGCGTTCGGCGCGCGCCGCCTGCTGCAGGCCATCGGGGCACACCGCGCCCGCCGGTCTCGCACCAGCGCGGTTGCGAGTGTGCCGGCCGCGAGGCTGAACGGCAAGGCCAGCCGCACACCCCGCGCCGTGCAGGCGCTGGCCGCCGCCGGCGCCGCGCCCACCGAGATCGCCTGGAAGACGGGGCTGCCGGTGGATGCGGTGTCAATGCTGCTGGAGCTGTCGGGGCCGCAGGTCAGCGCAGGCTGACCTCGGCGAGTACACGGGCGAGTACTCCCGCAACCTACGTATCGGACAGGTTGAAGATCCCAGAGCGCGTCAATGCGATCTATTCGGGCAACGGCTCCACGAAGGCCTTCTCAACAGAAATTTACCGAAACTCTCGAGTTCGCTGTCGCACGACGAAGCTCTCTGCTGAAGAGACAGCGAGCACAACTCCCACAATCGCAAGTGACATCCGCAAGGTGCCCGATACGAACGTCGAGGCCAACAACATTAGCGCGACGGTCAGGCAAAGCCCGATCAGCGAACAGCGCTGCATGAAGGCTCCGATCGTGCCTACTTGATCCTCTGGGACAACACGCCATGCGCGCGCAATCAACGGTACGCGCCAAACGGGGAGCACAGCGTGGCCACTAGAGCGATCACGAAAGAGTTGGGACGAAAAGATTCGCATTGACATCGCTCCTGTGAGGTAACGTTTTGCATTGTCGCCGATTTGCTATTGACAATTTTTCCCCCCCCGTTCGCAGAATGCAAGGGCGGCAGTCATGGCGCTCATGGCACTTATTCCGGAGGGATTCAAGATGCATTTGCGCACCACCGTAGCGCTCGTGCTCGCGTCTGTAGCCATCGGGTGTGATGGGCCAGCCGACTCGACATCGGGCACGACACATCGAGTTGAGCCCGTGATGTCCAACGCAAGACTCGAGAAGGGCATCAAGGTTGATCGAGGTCAGTTGGCGCAGATGGCGTCTCAACACAACGCCGCCATGCGCGAAGTCTCGGCGCTTGTGAAATCGGGCGCGACCAAATCGTGGACGACCAAGCAGATCTGCGAGTACGAACGGGCGCTTGTAACGAAGTACAGCAACGCTTCACGTGCCGATTTGTTCTTTCGCGAACGTGCGTCGGCCGTTGTTACGAGCTATCGGTTGACGAGGATCCTTCCACCGAAACTGCATCGCTTCGTGCAGATAAACGAGGAGGCAGGCTGCTCAAATCGTGAACTAGGGTCAGGACTCGGTTCCGCTGCAATATCGTTCGTGCAGTTGGATGACCCGGCTATTCCGCTGACCATCGAAGCCCAGCAGCTATTGGTCGACATCAACGAGCATGCGGCAGACGAGCCAACCCCAGTGGCGTACTCTACTCGGCTCAACAGTGTGAGGTCCGCGTCGCTTGGACTCGACTCGCTCGAACAACTTCTGGTGTTCGCGACGGCGGAAGTTGCGGATTCGAGCTATCGTTACTGGTACGTTGAACTACCAGTATTGGCGTATGCGATGATGGACGGATCCGAGGTGGGCGACTGAACACCATCGGGCTTGGAGGATGGTGCGAATACCCGAGTCTTGGAGAAGGACGCGCAGGGAGCGGGTGTTGGGGCGCTCAGGGCACTTCTCCGTACTTCGACGTGGGTGCTCGGCTGGAACTCGGCGGTGCCGCTTGTGGTCGGGGAGGCTCTGGTTGGGGGTATCGCGGGGTCCGGAGTCGGCTTACTCATCGAGATCACGCTGCACCGGCGACCCCGCTGTCCCTGAATGAGGGTTCTCGGGAGAGGACAACCAGGGTCTGCGCCAGCGGCAAACCCCGCCGCCACCGCGGCGAATCGGCACAATCTGCCGCCACGCATTCCTCCTCCCTCCCCCCTGACACCCTCCCCTCTGTTCACCTAAGCCATTTATCAGCATCAAGATAGAGATCCTTCCGATGGTCGGGCCCCGTTTGGCCCGACCATTGCTTTTCCCCCTGGTGAGTTCGTGTCCCCTTTTCCGACCACGACATGCCAGGTCCCGTCCAATCCAACGGCATGAGCGCCGCTGCCGCCGCCCTCCAGATGCTGGAGCGCAAGCAGGCGGTGCTCGCCAACAACCTCGCCAACGCCTCCACCCGCGGCTTCAAGGCGGAAATGGCGTTCGCGCGGCTGATGAATGACCAGCTGGCCGCCGCCGACACCGCCATCGACCTCACCGCCGGCACGCTCACGCAGACGAGCAACCCGCTCGACCTGGCCGTGGAGGGCGACGGCTTCTTCGTCGTCCAGACCCCGGGCGGCGAGCGCTTCGTGCGCAACGGCAGCTTCCGCCTGAACGCCGACCGCCAGCTCGTCGACGACAAGGGCAACACCGTGCTCGGCGAGGCCGGCCCGATCACGATCCCCGATGGCGCCATCGAGATCGACGCCTCGGGGATGATCACGGTGAACGGCAAGGCCCAGGGGCGTCTCCGCCTCGATCGGGTGGCCGCTGGCACCGACCTCCAGCACGAAGGCGGTACGCAGTTCGTGCCCGACGCCTCGCGCCAGGCCATTCCGCCGAACGAGCGCGCCATCAAGCAGGGCTTCGTCGAGGAATCGAACGTCAACACCATGGCGGCGATGACCGAGATGCTCACCGTGCTGCACCGCTACGGTGCCGCCCAGAAGACGTTGTCCACCCTCGACGCGGCCCGCGGCATTGCCGTGTCCGACCTCGCCAAGCCCGTCTAACCGAGCGACCAACCCATGGATCCAGCACTCCGCGCCGCCGCCAGCGGCATGATGGCGCAGCAGACGCGCACCGAAATCATCGCCAACAACCTCGCCAACGTGAACACGTCCGGCTTCAAGCGCAGCCGGGCACACTTCGAGGACCTGCTCTACCAGACCGTGCAGGGCACGCAGGTCATCGGCGGCAACGAAGCCGAGACGCTGCCGGCCATCCAGGTGGGCCGCGGTGCGCGGCTCGCCGGGGTGCAGCGCCTGCACGAGCAGGGCCCCATCGAGCAGACGGGGCGCAATCTCGACATCGCCATCGAAGGCGAAGGGTTCCTGCAGGTGCTCACCAACCAGGGCGAGCTCGCCTACACGCGCGACGGCAGCCTGCAGATCTCTGATCAGGGCGTGCTCGTGACCGGCGCCGGGCTCACCGTGCAGCCGCCCATCCGCATCCCCGTCGACGTCTCCGAGATCACCATCTCGGTGGCCGGCGTCGTGAGCGTGCGCCGCGCCAACGACATCCAGCCCACCGAGCTGGGGCGCATCGAGCTGGCGCGCTTCGCGAACCCCTCGGGACTGCTCAACCTTGGCCAGAACCTGCTCGCCCCCACCGCCGCCTCCGGTCAGCCGGTGCTCGGCTTCGCCAACGAAGGCGGCATGGGCCGCCTGCAGCAGGGCAGCCTCGAAGGCTCGAACGTCGAAATCGTGCAGGAGATGGTGGAGATGATCGCCGCCATGCGCGCCTACGAGATCAACTCCAAGGCCATCAAGACGGCCGACGAGATGGGCCAGATCGCCAACAACGTCACCCGCTGAGCCGCCCCATGCCCTCGTTGTTCACGCGCGTCGCGATCGTCACGGCCCTGCTGGTCAGCAGCGCCGCGATGCTGCGCGCGCAGGAACAGCCGGCCGACAGCACCACGCCGCTCCGCCGCGACCAGCGCCGGGTCACGCTCACCGTGGCGGCGCGCTCCCTCGCCCGTGGCGAGACGCTGCGCGCCGAGGACATCACGCGCCGCGACACGATCATTGTGTGGCGCTGGAACAGCGCGCCCGACACCACGCCGGCGCTACCCGGCTGGGTGACGCGCCGTGCGCTGGCCGCTGGCGAAGTGCTGCGCGCCCCCGCCGTGTCGGCTCCGCCAGTCATCAGCAGCGGCGCGCCCGTCACCGCCATCTGGCAGGACGGGCCGCTGCGCCTGGTCATCACCGGCGTGGCCACCAATACCGCGACCGCCGGTGCCCCGGTGGGCGTCCGCATCGATCGCACCCGCCGGCTCGACGGCATCGCCGTCGCGCCGAACACCGTTCGCCTCCGCTGAGACCCGACGCCATGTCCCGCATCATGTGCCCGCGCCTGCTCCCGACCTGCTTTCTCGCCAGCGGCTTCGCCCTGCTGACGCCGACGGTGCTCGCGGCCCAGAGCGCCACCGGCGCGACGCCGCCGGCAGGCACGCAGGCCGCAGCGACCCCCGCCGCCGCGCCCGCGCGCTCGTCGTGGGTGGCCGACCGCCGGCAGTTCGCCGTGGGTGACATCATCACCGTGCTGATCGACGACTACACGATCTCCACGGCGGTGAAGGAGAACATCGCCCAGGACGACCGTACGCGCGGCTTCGGGCTGAACGCGCGGCTCCCCTCGAGCTCGCAGAACGCCAACATCGATGCCACCAACCGCGCCAACCAGCAGCAGCGCGGCCAGGCCCGCCGCGAGAACCGCTTCCAGAACGAAATGAGCGTGCGCGTGGTCAGCGTGGGCCCGAACGGCCTGCTGCAGGTCAAGGGCACCAAGATCATCGATGTCGACAAGGCCAAGCAGGACATTGCCTTCTCCGGCTGGGTGCGCGCGCAGGACGTCTCGCCCACCAACCTCATCGAGTCCAGCCGCGTCGCCGACGCCCAGATCGGCTACGCGTCGCCGGGGCCGCTCGGCAAACCCAAGCAGGGTATCGTGAGCAAGGTGCTGGGAGTGGTCTGGCCATGACCACCGCCCTCATGCTCACCCTCGCCAGCCGCATGGCGGCCGAGTACACGGCGCGCGCCGTGCGCACGCTGCTCGCCGCAGCGGCGCTGCTGCTGCTCATGCCCGCCACCGCCGAGGCGCAGAACGACATCAAGGTGCGCGACCTCACCTCGCCCGAGGGGGCGCTGCCGGTGCGTCTGGTGGGCTACGGCCTCGCGGTCGGTCTCGACAACACCGGCGACCGCGCCATCGGCGGCCAGTCGGCGGGGCCCACGGTGCAGAGTGTCATCAACATCCTGCGCCGCTTCAACATCGAAGTGCCGGCGGACCTCATCCGTATGCGCAACGTCGCCGCGGTGCTGGTCACCGCCGAGGTCTCGCCCTATCTGCGCCCCGGCGGCCGCTTCGAAGTGCAGGTGTCCAGCATCGGCGATGCCCGCTCGCTGCGCGGCGGCACCCTGTTCATGACACCGCTCGTGGCCGACCCCAACGGACCGCCGCTCGGCACGGCCCAGGGCTCGCTGCTCACGAGCCAGGGCGGCGCCACCACGCGTCTGAGCGCCACCCTCGAAACTGCTGCCCGCATCCCCACCGGCGGTGTGCTCGAGGCCGATCTGCCGCGCCCGGCCATGGCCGCCCAGTCGCGGCTCTTCCTCCGCGAACCCGACCTCGGTACCGCCACCCGCATCGCCACCGCCATCAACGGCGCCCTCGGCGACAAGACCGCGACGGTGGAAGATGAAGGTTCCGTGCTGGTGACACTCGCCGACTCGGTGGCCAAGCCGGTCGCCATGGCGAAGATTCGCGACCTCGCCATTGCCCCCCAGGCCCGTCCCCGCCTCGTCATCGATGGGCGCGATGGCACCGTCGTGGCCGGCGGCGAGATCGTCGTGGGCGCCGCCACCGTGAGCCACGGCGCCATCACGCTTGCCATCGGCAACGTGGCGCCCGATGACACCGCTGCCATTCCGGGCAGCGTACGGCTGCCGGCCGGTCTGCCGGTCCAGCGGGTGGCCTCGGCGCTGCACGCGGTGCAAACCCCCGCCGCCGAGATCGCCGCCATCTTCGCGGCGCTCCGGGAAGTGGGGGCCATCACGGCCGAGGTCATCATCCGATGATCGACCCGATCACATCCAGAAGCGTGACGGCCGCCGGCCGTGCGCCGGCGCAGGATCGATCACCGCAGGAGCAGTCGCTGCGCGAGAGCGCCCAGCAGCTCGAGGGGCTGTTCGTGCAGCAGTTGTACAAGGCCATGCGGGAGACCGTGCCGCAGGGCGAGGGCATCGTGTCCGGGGGGGCCGGCGAGGAAATGTTCACGGGCCTCATGGATGAGCACCTTGCTGCCGAAACTCCCAGTCACTGGGGCGGCGGGCTCTCCGAGGCACTCTATCGCCAGTTGCGTGGCCGGCTGCCGGCCACCACGTCGCCGTTGGACCCCGACTCCACCACCCGCTGATGTCGCCGACGCCACTGCCATTCCAGGAATCTGCGCCCCGCGTCGCGTTGCAGTCGGCCGCGCTGCTCAACGCCCTGCACGATGCGCTGATCAGCGAACGCCGCCTGCTCGATGACCTCATCGCGCAGATGCGTCGCCAGCGCGCGGCGGTCGGCGCCGATGACATCCAGGGTGTCGACGACAGCACCTTCGCCACCCACCGCATCCTGGCCACCCTCGGCCAGGCGCGACAGCGACGGCGGCAGCTCAACGTGCTCCTCGGTGGCTCGGAAGACTGCACGCTCCGCGAGCTCGAGGACCTGCTCGGCGACGTGGTCGACGACCGGTTTCGCGATGCCCGCGTGCGCCTGCAGCAGGCGGCCGACGTGCTCACGCGGGAAGTGGGAATGAACCGCAAGCTGCTGCGCGAAGCGCTGACCACCACCGACCAGCATGTGCGCACGCTGGTGGGCAGCCCGAGTGTGCCGTCCACGTACGCCGCTGAGGGACACGCGCCGGCGGCGCCCGGCACCGCGCGCGGCGTCCTCTTCAATCGGGCGGTGTGACATGAGCTCCGGCCTGTTCAGCATTGCCCGTTCCGCCCTCCTGACGCACCAGGTGGCCCTCCAAACGATCTCGCAGAACGTCGCGAACGCCGAAACGCCTGGCTATTCGCGGCAGGAAGCGGTGCTGGTGCCGAACGCGCCGAACCGGCTGCCGTACGGTGTCATGGGCACCGGCGTTGGGGTGGCCACCGTGCTCCGCAAGCGCGACGTCCTGCTCGACGACAGTTTCCGGTCGGCCAGCACCATGAGCGGCGACGCCAGCCTGCGCCGCGACCTCATGGGGCAGATCGAGGCCGTCTTCGGAGAACCGTCCGACGCCGGCATGACGAACGCGTTGGACCAGTTCTGGAACTCCTGGAGCGATCTATCGGCCCAGCCCAACAGCCTCGCCGCGCGCGCCGTGGTGCAGCAGCGCGGCCGTCAGCTCGCCCAGCAGTTCAACCAGTACGACACCCAGCTCACCACGCTGCGCCGGGGCAACCTCGAGCGCCTCGACAGCACCGTGAGCCGGGTCAACGCCCTGGCATCGCAGGTGGCCGAGCTCAATGTGCGCATCGTGTCGTCGGAGAGCGACGGCAAGACGGCCAACGACCTGCGCGACATGCGCGACCTCCGGCTCGACGAGCTGTCGAAGATCGCCGGCTCGCGCGTCATCAATCAGGCCGACGGCAGCGTATCGGTGCTGATCGGCAACTCCACGCTGGTGGAGGGGGACTCGAGCACCAAGGTGTCGGTGCAGCTGGAGACACCCAACCCGCTGCCGACCACCCCGCTCACCGACGTGCCGGTGCGGCTGCAATTCGGCGACTCGCCCGTCCGGCTGGCCCCACTGGCCGGCGAGGTGGCGGCGCTGGTCGATGTGATCAACACGGAGATTCCGGCCTATCGCGGCCGTCTCGACGCGATGGCCGCCCAGCTTGTCACGGCGGTGAACACGGCGCACACCGGCGGGTTCATCTTCACCGGTACCACGGTGCCGGGCGCGTCGGCCGGCAACTTCTTCGATCCCGGCACCATCACCAGTCCGGTGAGCGCGGCCACGATCCGCCTGCACAGCGCGGTGAACGCCGACCCGAAAGCCATCGCGGCCTCAGGCAACGCCAACAGCCCCACCGACAACAGCGTGGCCCAGGCCATGGCGGCGCTGCGCACCGCGGGTGGCACGGTGAGCTGGACGGCGCCCAACGGCGCCTCCGAAAGCGGGTCGTTCAACGAGTTCTTCCGCGGGCTCGTGACCCGGCTGGGTATCCAGACCGCGTCGGCCACCGACAACGCGTCGGTGGCCGAAAATCTCGTGGAGCAGGCGGAACTGCGCCGCCAGTCGGTGAGCGGGGTGAGCACCGACGAAGAGCTGGTGAACATGCTCCGGGTGCAGCAGTCGTATCAGGCCGCCACGAAGCTGATCACGGCGGCCGACGAGATGCTGCAGTCCCTGCTTTCCATGATCTGACGCGCTATGCTCATTCTCGGACGTCGCGAAGGCGACTCGATCATCATCGACGGTGGCATCAGGATCGTCGTCGTCTCCTGCGATCGCGGCGGGGTGCGCATCGGCATCGAAGCGCCGAACACCGTCAAGATCCTGCGTGGCGAGATCGCCGAGCAGGTGGCGAAGGAGAACCAGCGGGCCAGCGCGGCACCGGTAGGTGCGGCGTGGCTGCATGCGCTGGAGGCTCCGCAACCGCCGGCCGACGCCGACTCGGTGACGACCGGGCAGGACCGCTGATGTCAGCGACCACCGCGGCGCGAGGCCGCCAGCGTGGGCAGCGTGAAGGCGCAGCCATCCGGCAGCGCCGCGGCGCGACCGGCGCTGGCCGCCAGCAGCCAGCGGATCGCCTCGACATCGAGGTCCAGGAGGTGCTGCTGCGGGTCTTCGGCGCCGCCGTCTCCGCGCGCCGTCAGGCGCACCTCGTCGCCGACCGTCTCCAGCGTCACCACGACCGTGGCCGCCGCCCGGCGGCCGGCGCCGAGCAGCGCGACCGCCGTGGCATGCAGCGCGGCCACGGGGTCGGCGCGCACGGGCAGCACGTCACCCACGGGCTCCACATGCAGAGCCCGTCCGCGGAACCCCGCGTGCTCCTCCACCAGCCGGCGCGCGCTGTCGACAATGTCGGCCAGCAGCAACGGCTCGGGGGCACCGTCGAGGCTGCGCGGGAGCTGCCGCAGCCCCTGCAGCAGCCCCTCCAGGCGGTCGGCATCCCGCTGCAGGCCGTCGATGAAGCGCGGGTCGGGCACCAGTCCGGCCTCGAGCACGCTCGCCGACGCGGCCACGGTGGCCAGGCGATTGCTGATCGCGTGTGCCAGACCACGGAGCAGATCGTCATGAATGGTCAGCCAGCGCAGGCTGCCGGCGGCCGTCGTAACCGGATCGGCACCGGCGTGTCCCTGCCTCACTGAATCGTCCACTCGCACCCCGGATCGCGTCGCGTGTTCGTCATCATCGGATTGGTCGTCGTGTTCGGGTCGGTCATCGGCGGCTATGTGCTGCACCACGGCAAGGTCGCCGTACTCTGGCAGCCCACGGAATTCATCATCATCGGTGGGGCGGGCGTCGGGACGCTGCTGGTCGCGAACCCGCCGGCCGTGCTCAAGTCGTGCGTGAGCCAGCTGCTCGGCCTGCTCAAGCCCAACCCGTACGGCGCCAAGGCGTACGCCGAACTGCTGCAGGTACTCTACGAAGTCTTCCAGAAGGCCCGCAAGGACGGCCTGGTGGGCCTCGAGTCGCACATCGAGAATCCCGAAGGGAGCGATATCTTCCAGAAGTACCCGTCGTTCATGGGCAACCACCACGCCGTGTCGCTGCTCTGTGACACGCTCAAGGTGCTGCTCACGGGAACGGTGGAGGACCACAACCTGGCCGACATCCTCGACGTCGACCTCGAGAAGCACCATCACGAAGGCATGCTGGCCCCGCACGCGATCACCACGGTGGGCGATGCGATGCCCGGCTTCGGCATCGTGGCCGCCGTGCTCGGCGTCATCATCACGATGGGCTCGATCGGCGGTGCCGCCTCGGAGATCGGCAACAAGGTGGCCGCGGCCCTCGTCGGGACGTTCATCGGCATTCTGCTGGCCTACGGCGTGTTCGGGCCGGTGGCCAAGGCCATGGAAACGCGCCTGCACGCCGAGCATGACTACATGCTGTGCATCCGCACGGCACTGCTGTCGTTCGCCCGCGGCGACGCGCCCATGACGGCCGTGGAGTTCTCGCGCCGCAACATCGAGCCGCACGAACGGCCGAGCTTCGCCGAACTTGAAGAGCTCACGCGCAAGAAGGCGGCCTGACCCATGGCGGCGCGCGGCGGCAAGAAGATCGTCATCGTCAAGAAGAAGGTAGGAGGCGGTGGCGGCCACCACGGCGGCTCATGGAAGGTGGCGTATGCCGACTTCGTGACCGCCATGATGGCGTTCTTCATGGTCATGTGGATCCTCGGCATGGACGAACAGACCAAGCAGGCCATCGAGGGCTACTTCGCCAACCCCGTCGGCTACAAGAAGGGCTTCGGCGCCGGCGCGAGCCCGCTCAGTACCGGCAGCACGCCGACCACGGTCCAGCGCACCCCGATGCGCATGATCGTGCGCTCCGCCGAACAGCGGCAGTTCGAGAACCTGCGCCAGGTCATTCTCGAGAAGCTGGCAGCCAGCGACTCGCTTCGGAAGCTCAACGCCGTCGTCGACGTGCAGGTCACCAAGGAAGGGCTGCGCATCGAACTCGTGGAGTCGGGCAAGGGCGATGTGTACTTCCCGATCGGCTCCTCGCGCATGAACGCCGCCGCCATGCTCACGCTGCAGCTGGTGGGCACCGAGCTGTCGAAACTGGCCAACCCGGTCGTGCTCGAAGGGCACACCGACGGCGCCAAGTTCGGCAAGGACGCGGCGTACACCAACTGGGAGCTGTCGGCCGATCGCGCCAATGCGGCACGTCGGGTGCTCGAGTCCACCGGCGTCGACGGCAGCCGCGTGCTCGAAGTGCGCGGCTATGCGGACACCAAGCCCCGGGTCTTCGACGACCCGCTGGCGGCTGCCAACCGGCGCATCTCGATCCTGCTGCCCTTCACCAATGTGCCGGACAATGCGCCCAACGCCGAGGCGCTTGCCGCCGCGAAGAAGGACTCGCTGGTGACCACCCTGTCGCAGCCGCTGCAGCGCAACCAATGAGTGGCGGTGCGCCGCGGCCTCGGTAGCCCGGCGCTCTCCGCGACAGCCGCGCCGCGAACTCAGTGGCCCGGCGTCACCCGCGACAGCCGCTCGCTCGCCCAGGTCACGGCTTCGGTGTACAGCGCCGCCAGCTCCACGCTGGGCGCCTTCGCTTCCACCGCCTGCCAGGCGGCCCGCTCGTAATCGTCGGCGAGGGTGAGCATCGGCGCGTCGGGGCCGGTCCCGTCGAGCAGCGCGTGGCGCATCTCCTCGTTCACCGGGAGTCGCTCGAGCACCTCGGCAATCGGCATGCCGAGCAGGGTGTCCATGCGCGAGAGCAGGCCAAGCAGGAAGCGGGAGGCCGGATCGCCATCGCCGAGGTGCGCGGTGACGAGTTCGCAGAACCGGCCGCGCACGAGGGCGCTGAGCACCGCTTCGTGGGCCACCGCGCTGCGCGAGCCGACGCTCGCCACCAGCATGACCAGCATCCAGCGGGAGAGCGCCTCGCGTCCCACCAGCCGGAGCGCATGCGGAATGGAGTCCACGCCGCGTCCGCCGAAGGCCGCCGAGTTCACGATGCGCAGCAGCGACAGCGACAGCGACGGATGGCTGCGAAACGCCTCTTCGAGGGCCCGGTCGGTGGCGTCGGGGGAGTTGAGCAGCGCCATGATCTGGAAGACCGTAGCCTGCTGCACGTTCACCGCTCGGCCGTCGAGCGTTTCCGGACGGCTGAACACGTAGCCCTGGAACAGCGTACACCCCAGTTCGCGGGCCACCTGCACCGCCTCGGCCGTCTCGACGCGTTCGGCCAGCACGCGAATGCCGCGCGCGCGCAGTCGTGTCACGACCGGGGCCAGCTCGCGGACATCGGCCACTGCCAGCACGTCGAGCTTCACGATGGTCGCGAACTCCAGCAGCGGATCGAGCGACGGCCGGCCATCGTAGTCATCGAGGGCCAGCGTATACCCCTCGCGCACGGCGCGGGCGCAGGCGTCCACCACAGCCGGCGTGCCGTCAATCGTCTCCAGCAGCTCGAGGACGACGCCGTTGGGCGGGAAGATCTTGTAAAGATCCCCGAGCAGGTGCTCCTCGGTGATGTTCACGAAGGCCGTGCTGCCGGCCGTCAGGCGGTCGAGGCCGATGGAGAGCAGCGCATGCAGCGCCGTGTCGCCGCACATGAGCGCCGCCGACATGGCCGGGCCGGCATGCGTCGCGTCACGGGTCGCCCGGTACAGCAGCTCGTAGGCCACCCGGCGGCTCCGCTCATCGAAGATCGGCTGCCGGGCCACGAACACATGCGTGGTCGTGGGCGGAGGGGTGACATCGAACTCCATTGGCGGCATGACGCGTGACGGGGAGTGCTGTGAGGGCGCGCGCGGGAACGCAGACCCGAACCGGGCGTACAGAGAGCAGGCCGAACAGACCTTTCAATGGTGGCGGTGCGCTCCTCTCTCCGACTATCGTCCTGATCATGAGGCAACTTGAACCCGGTTTTCGTCGCCTGAGCGTGCTGATTCTCGGATCGGCCGTGTTGCTCGGCTGTGACGACCGGCCCGCCAACACGAGTACCGTCGATTCGTCCCTCGCCCGGGACCTGACGTTGGCGTCGTCGGCCACCCCCACGGTGGCCATCGGCGACACGGCGGTCAGCCAGGCGCCCTCGACGCCGGAGCCCGCGCCCGCTCCAACATCGGCACCGGCGCCGCCAGCCCCGGTGGCGCGGCCGGTCAGCCGTCCCGCACCCGCCCCCACCCGCGCGCCGGCGCCCCGTCCGGCACCCGCCCCGACAGTCGCTTCGGCGACACCGGCGGAAACGGTTGCCCCGACCCCCGCCCCGGCTCCGGAGCCCGCCCCCGTGGCTGGGCCGGCCAAGGGCCGCGCCATCGGCGCCGGCGTGGCCCTCACTGGGGCCACCAACGCGCTCATCTGTTCGCTGGCCAACCGGCCGGGAGACCGCTTCGTGCTGTCGCTCGGCGACGCGGTCCAGAGCCCCGACGGCGCCATGCTGCCGGCTGGTACCCCCATTCTCGTGGAAATGGCCCCACCGGCCGCCGACGGAAGCTTTGCCTTCCGCCTGCGCGGCGTACAGCTGAACGGCGAGTTCGTGCCCGCCGAGGGTACCGTAGCCGTGGTCGACGGCGCCACCACCGAACGACAGGTGTCCAAGGGCGGCGACAAGGGCAAGGTCGTCACCGGTGCGGTCATCGGTGGCATTCTCGGCCAGGTGCTCGGAGGCGGTACCCGGGGTGCCGTCATCGGCGCGGCGGGCGGCGCTGCGGCGGGCACCGTGGCCGCCGCCCGCAACACGGTCACCGAGCGCTGCCTTCCGAGTGGCGCGCGCCTGACCGCCACGCTCTCCGCGCCGCTCGTGCTGCCGCCGGGCACGCCATGATCGAGGTGGACGGCTTCACCAAGCTGTACGGCGAGACCGTCGCCGTGCAGTCGCTGTCGTTCTCGGTGGCCCCGGGCGACGTGCTCGGGCTCGTGGGGCCCAACGGCGCCGGCAAGACCTCCACCCTGCGCAGCCTCGCCGGCATTCTGCAGCCCACCTCGGGGAGCATCCGGATCGCGGGCGTCGACCTCCAGGCCGACCCGGTCGCCGCCAAGTCCCGCCTCGCCTTCATCCCCGACGAGCCGCAGCTGTTCGATTACCTCACCGTCACCGAGCACCTGCAGTTCGTGGCCCGCCTGTACGGCGTGTCCGATGCTGGTCCGCGCATTCCCGGCCTGCTCGAGGAGCTCGAACTCACCGCCAAGCGCGACGCCCTGCCCACGGAACTGTCGCGTGGCATGAAGCAGAAGCTCGCCATCGCCTGCGGCCTGCTGCACCGGCCGGCCGCGCTGCTGCTCGACGAACCGCTCACCGGGCTCGACCCGGTCGGCATCCGGCGCATGAAGGAGACGATCACCGCCCGCGCCCGCGAGGGTACGGCGGTCATCCTCAGCTCGCACCTGCTGCACCTCGTCGAGGAGTTGTGCACGCGGCTGCTCGTCATTCGGCGCGGCGAGGCGGTGGCCTTCGGCACCATCGCCGACATCGTGGCCGAGCGTCCGGCGCTGGAGGGGCGGTCGCTCGAGGAGATCTTCATCGCCCTCACCGGCAACGACGCCCTGCCCTCGGCGGCCTGACGGGTGACGTCTCCCGCCAACACGATGCGGCCGTTCGACACCTCGGCGGCGGCGGCCCCTCCGTCGCGGCAGCCGGCGCCGGCGCAGGCCCTGCTCTATCTCTATCAGCGCACGCTGATCAACCGCCTGCGCGCGCAGGCCGCGCGGCTGCGCAGCCCGCGCTACATCAGCGCCGTGCTGCTGGGGGCGTTCTACCTCTGGTGGGCGCTGTTCCGGAACACCCGCGTCGAGGGCAACCCCCTGCCGGGGCTCCTCGAGTCGCCCATCGTGCTGGTGCTCGCGAGCGTACTCCTTCTCGTCTCCTCGGCGCGCTGGTGGCTCTTCGGCAGTGATCGCGGCGCGCTCGCCTTCTCGCCGCCCGAAGTCGCGTTCCTCTTTCCCGCGCCGATCACCCGGCGTGGCCTGGTGCACGCCAAGCTGCTGCGCCTGCAGGTCGCGATCCTGGTGAACACGCTCATCTTCACGGTCATCTTCCGCGGCGACGCGGCGTCGATCGTGTCGTGGCAGCGGGCGCTCGGCCTCTGGATGCTCTTCTCCACGCTCGCGCTGCACCGCCTGGGAGCGTCGATCGTGCGGGCCAGTGCCCTCGAGCACGGCGGGGCCGGCCGGCGGCGCAGCCTGCTGCCGCTGGCGCTCTTCGGGACGCTGCTTGGCGCCGTGGTGTACGGACTGCTGTCGGCGCTGCCCGCCCTGCAGCTTGCGGCCGCCGACGGCCTGCGAGCGACACTCGGTGCCGTGGCCACCGCGCTGCAGGCGCCGGTGCCCAGTGCCGCACTCTGGCCCGTGCGTGCCCTGCTGGCCCCGGTGCTCGGCGCCGGGATGGCCGCGTGGGGCGGCGCGGCGCTCTGGGCGGCGCTCATCCTGCTGGTGCACTATGCCTGGGTGGTGCGCCTCGACCGGTCGTTCGAGGAGTCGGCCATCGAGGCCACGCAGCGGAGCGCCGAACGCCTGCAGCGCTTCCGCACGTCGCAGATGGGGCAGGCCCGCTCGCGAAAGGGGAAGCTGGCCCGCGTGCCGGCGCTGTCGCTCACCGGACGCCCGGAAGTGGCCATCGCCTGGAAGAATGTCGCCGCCGCGCTGCGCGGCGGCTCATGGCGCACGCAGCTCGTGGCCTTCGTGGTGGGGCTGGCGGTCCTCGCCGTGGCCACCCGGTCGGCCTCCGAAGATGCCGGCGATGCCTTCGTGGGCGTCACGATCGGCTGGGGCGCCATGCTGCTGTTCATCGGCCCGCTGTGGATGCGCTTCGATCTGCGGCTCGACCTGCCGCGACTGGCGATGCTCAAGACCATGCCGCTCGAGGGCTGGCGCATCGTGACCGCCGAAATCGCCGCGGTGACCATCCTGCACTCCATCACCGTGTGGTCGCTCATGACCGTGCCGCTGGTGATGTTCCTGCAGGACCCCCAACTGCTTGCGGACAGCGGCGGCACGATTCCGATGGTGGTGGCCATCGCGGTGGGGGTACCGGCGTTCAACGCGCTCATGTTCACCATTCACAACGGCACCGCGCTGCTCTTTCCGGCGTGGGTACGCCTGGGCACCGAGGCGCGCGGCTTCGAAACGATGGGGCAGAATCTGCTCACCACCGGTGCCACGACGCTGGTGGCGGCCGTGGCGCTGGTCTTCCCGGTCGGGGCGGCCGCGCTCGTACTCTGGCTGACGAACGACTGGGGTGGCTGGTCGGTGCTTCTGGCCACGGTGCTCGCCAGCGGCGTCGTGCTGCTCGAGCTGTGGCCGGTGCTGCACTGGCTGGGCACGGTGTTCGAGCGCACCGATGTGAACGAGGTGGCGAGCGCCATCTGATGCGGTGTGCGCCGTCCCCCGCTAGCTTTCGCGCTGGTTCTCGTGTCTCACCGTACTCCTGCGATGTGCCCCGATGTCCGCTGACGAATTCGATCCCACCGACGATGCCCCTTCGCCCGACGACGAAGCCCGCCCGGCGGTCTTCGTGACGACGCGCGAACCGGTGACGATCCGGGTGTCGCAGCTCGACGACCCGCGCGCGCCGGAGTCGTCGGCGCTGGCGGCGTACATCGACGGCCGCATGGTCGCGCGCAGCGCGATGCCCGCCGAAGCCATTGCCCGGCTCATCGAGCTGCACCTGTTCGACGAGCCGGTGCCGCTGGGGCTCTTCGCCTACGAGGAAGCGCCGGGGCTGCAGTGCCGGCTCTTTGCGCTCGTGCCGCGCACCCTGCTCGAGGCCGACGTGCACGACGCCGAACCGTGGAAGGCCAGCGTGCCCAGCTACGAGGCCGCGCTCGGCACCGATGATGATGATGATGACGACGATGATGAGGACGAAGAGGACGAGGAGGGCGACGACGAGACGCCCTTCGAAACGATCCTGCTCGGCCACATCGTGCGCTTCGAGAACGACCGCCGGCACCCGGACGATCTCGCCGCAGAAGCGGTGGACATCCTGCAGCGCATCATCCACGGCGCCGAGCCGCTGGAGGATGCCGACAAGAAGGCGATCGACGACCTGCTGGGATCGCTCTAGTCGGTTCGCCGCTCAGCGGCTGAGGTGTTGAAGCCGCTTCCAGAGAAACGCCGCATACGCCGCGCGCCGACGCACGGGGTCGACGCCGAGCCACGCATCCGGCACTGGCGCGACGGCAGCGTGGAGCAGCGACCGGGTGACGTGCGGCGCCAGCTCCGCCTGGATATCCGGCAGCACGGGCGCGGCCCACGCGAACGCGTGGCTCGCCGTGTCGTACGCCCGCCGCGGGTGCGTTTCGGTGACGCCGGCCCAGTCGTGCTGGAACGGCAGGCAGGCACCATGGTCGATGCACCACACGGTGCCGCGCCGCATCATCAGGTTGGCGTTGCGCGGCGTGCGGTCGAGGTTTTGCACCAGCGCATCGAGCCAGAGCACGCGCGCGGCCGTGGCGAGGTTCACCTGCGCAAACTCGGCCGCCGTAAGATCGCGGGCGCCGTCGAGCAGCGCGAACCCAAGGTTGAGCCCGACACTCGCATCGAGCAGGTCGCGCAGTTCATCGCTCACGTCGTCGCTGGGCACATCTGCCGGGAGCGTCACCAGCTGGCGCGCCGGAACATGCAGCCCGATCGCCTCGGCCAGTTGTGCCACGATGATCTCCGCCACCAGCGGCAGCACCCCCTGCGACGCACCGTGCAGCTTCACGAACTGCGGTCCCGCCTCGGTCTCCACGACGACCGGCGACGAGGACCCACGGCGATCACGCCGCAGCACGCGCTGGGCGGTGACGAGCGTGTCGGTCACAGGGTGTCGATCACGGGGTGTCGGGTTCGCCGCGCACCGCCAGCTCGACGGGCGGAGGACTCGCGAGGGGCGTGTCCACGCCGCTCAGCGCCCCGAGCTTGCGGGCACTCACCAGCACCCGCGACTCGAGGCTCCCCAGCGCGCGGTTGTACGCCAGCACCGCGCGCTGCAGCCCGCGCCCGAGATCCACGAGCTGGTCGTCGAACACGGCCAGCCGTTCGTGCAGCTCGCGCCCCAGCGTGGCTACCTGCGCCGCGTCGGCGGCCACACGCTCCTGCCGCCAGCCATACGCCGCCGCCTTGAGCAGCGCGATGAGCGTGGTGGGCGTCGCCAGCAGGACGCGTTCGCCGAGCGCCGCCTCCAGCAGCGACGGGTCGGCGTCGAGGGCGGCAGCAAAGAACGCCTCACCGGGCAGGAAGAGCACCACGAAGTCGGGGGCATCCTCGAACTGGGCCCAGTAGCGTTTGGCGGCAAGCTTCTGCACATGCGCCCTCACGTGCGTCGCATGCTCCGCGAGGCGGGCAGCGCGCGTGCGCTCGTCACTCGCACTCGCCGCCTCGAGATACGCCGCCAGTGGCGCCTTGGCGTCGACCACGAGGCGCCGGTCGCCGGGCAGCCGGACAATGAGATCGGGGCGCTGCACGCCCTCCTCGGTGCGCACGGTGACCTGCGGTTCGAAGTCGCAGTAGGCCAGCATGCCGGCCAGTTCGCACACGCGGCGCAGCTGCAGTTCGCCCCACTGCCCGCGCACGGTGGGGGCGCGGAGCGCCTGCGAGAGCTGCTGCGTCTCACGCCGCAGCGATTCGCCGGACGACACCACGGCATCGAGCCGTTCACCGATCTGGCCGGCCACCATTGCCTGCGCGCGCCCGAGTTGCGCCAGTGCCTCGTCGTAGCGCGCCAGCGTGTCACGCACGGGCGCCAGCAGCTCGGCCACGTTGCCGTGGCGGGCCGTCAGCGCCGCCTCGGCCTCGTGGCGCGCCAGTTGCTCGCGCAACGCCATTTCGCCGGCCTTGGCGCGAGTCTCCGCCTCGCTGGTCGCGCGGGCCACATCGGCGCGGGCCACGCGGCGCACCACGAGCCAGGTACCTAGCGTGCCAAGCAGGACGCCGGCAGCCAGCCAGAGCAGGGCATCGAATGCTATCATGAGATCAATCTACCGTTGCCCGACGCCGAACCGCGCATCACACCGCATGCCCGTCGCCTACGCCCGCTTTCTCATCGGCCGCCAGCGCTCCTATCGCGCCGATCGGCAGCTTGGCTGGTCGCTCGCGTTCGTCGCCGGCGCCATCAACGCCGGTGGCTTCCTGGCGGTGGGGCAGTACACCTCGCACGTCACGGGCGCGGTGTCGTCGGTCACCGACCACCTCATATTGGGCGACTTCGCCCTGGCGGCCACCGCCGCTGCTGCGGTCACCGCCTTCCTGCTCGGCGCGATGACCTGCGCCATCATGGTCAACATCGCGCGGCGTCGCGATCTCACCAGCGAGTACGCGCTGCCGCTGCTGCTGGAGGCGTTGCTCATTCTGGCATTCGGCCTGGCCGGCGCGCGACTGACCCAGTCCCGCGCGCTGCTGCTGCCGATCACCGTGGCGTTGCTGTCGTTTCTCATGGGGCTGCAGAACGCGATGGTCACCAAACTCTCCGAGCGGGTCATCCGCACCACCCACATGACCGGCATCGTGACCGACCTTGGCATCGAGCTGGGCAAGCTCGTGTACTGGAACCGACGGCGCGAGGGGCTGCCGCCGGTGCTCGCCGACCGGGAGCGAATCCGTGTGCTGGGCGGGCTGCTGCTGGCCTTTGCGGTGGGCGGGTTGACCGGGGCCTTCGGCTTCAAGCACACCGGCTACGGCTTCAGTGTGCCGATCGCCTTGGTGCTGGCCGTGCTGGCGTTGGTGCCGGCGGTGGATGACGCGCGCCGGCTGTCGGCGCGGCAGTAGGTAGAGGCGTCGCGGGCCACGGGCGCCGCGCCACGCTCAGCGCATGAAATCGCTACCGCGCGCGATGTTTCGATGGTACACGTCGCTCGGGAGCGGCGTATCGTGGCCCCCATGCGCTCTTGCCATCCCCCCAGACCGCTCGGCACACTATGGCCATGCCCGCTCTCGCTCCCCGCCGCTGGACTGCCGCCGAGGTCCAGGCGCTCCCCAACGATCCGTCGCACCGGTACGAGTGCGTGGACGGGGCGCTCCTCGTGAGCCCGTCTCCAGACCTCTTGCATCAGTCGGCGCTGACGGCGCTCTGGAGCCTCCTCGAGGGACTGATGGGCAGCCACGGTCTCGGCGCGACGTTCGTTGCCCCCTCGGATTGGGTGCTCGATGAATGCACGGTCGTGCAGCCCGATCTCTACGTCGTCCCGCTTGTCGATGGACGCC
>JBEILM010000011.1:0-61246 GCA_040379205.1 Gemmatimonas sp. | reverse complement strand
TCCCGCGCGAGAATGTCGAACAGCCGGATGTTGATGTAGTAATTCGAGCGCCCCGCGCGGAGCTTACGCAGCATGCCGTGCTCCACAAGCGCGTTGAGGTACTTCGTCGCGGTAACTCGTGTCACGCCAAGGTCCTGTTCGATGAATGCGACCTTCGTGTACGGGTGTGTGAAGAGATTGTTGAGGAGATCCTGCGAATAGAACGGAAATGCGCGCAACTCCTGTTTGGACAGGCGTAGCGCCTCACGAATGGCGTTCACCGTGCGGATCCCATCGCGGGCGCTCTCGGCGACGGCCGTGAGCATGTAGATCACCCACGATTCCCAATCGCCCTCCTCGCGTACCTGCTGCAGTAGGCGATAGTAGTCCGGCTTGGTGCGCACGATGTGGTGACTGAGATACAGCACGGGCAGGTCGAGCAGCCCCTCCTTGAGCAGGAACAGCACGTTCACAATGCGACCGGTGCGCCCGTTGCCGTCGTAGAACGGGTGAATGCTCTCGAGCCGGTGATGCAGCACTGCCATACGCACGAGTGGGTCCATGCTCCCCGCGGGCTCGTTCAACTCCCGCTCGAGGGTGCCCATGAGATCCACAATCGCCCGCGCATCTTGTGGTGGCGTGTAGATCAGGCGGCCCGTCTGGTCCTTGAGCACGGTGCCCGGCACTTTACGAAAGCCGGCGCGCGTTGGCTCGAGGGTGCTCTGGATATGCTGGATGTAGTTGCTGGTGAGCAGCCCGTGCTGCTTCACCAGTGCCCAGCCCACATCGAGCGCCTGTCGATAGCGCAGGATCTCCTTCGCGGCGGGGGACTGTGCGAGATGCTCGTCGGCGGCCGACCGGAACAGGTCGTCATGTGTCGTGACGATGTTCTCGATCGCCGACGAGTCCTTGGCTTCCTGAAGGGACAGCGCGCTCAGCAGGATGCGCTGATTGGGAATGGCGGCTACCACCCCCTTGAACTCGCCCAGCAGGCGTGAAGCCTCCGCCAGCTGCCGGTACACCGCGACCGTCTCGAGCACGGTCGGATCGAGCGGCGTGAGTTCATCAACGGACGTCATCGACATGTATACCGGCTAGGGGAGCGCTATACACGTGAGCTCCATGCGTATAGAAACAACCAAAAACTATACACATCGACATCCCGCGGCTACCCCACAAACCGCCCCACCGCTTCGTCGATCAACTCGAACAGATACCCGTCGTTGTCTTCCAGCGTGCGCCCCAACAGCTGATCGCGCCACTCGGCGGGGAGCCACGCCGTGCCGTGCGCCGCGCCCATCGCTGCGCCCACGATGGCGGCGATGGTGTCGCTATCCCGTGTGTCATTCACCGCCACCAGCATCGCCTCGCGCGGCTCGTGCCCATGCTGCGACACGATGTGAACCACCGTGGGTACGGTCTCCAGCAGGTAGGCGCCGCTGTACCACCGCTCGCCAGCCTCATGCACGGGGGTGCCGCGCGAGACGGCAGCGCGCACCTCGGTATCGAGCAGTTCGGACAACGCCCCCCGCCAGTGCTGCAGCGGGCCGTGCTCGAGACGCGTTTCGTACACCTGGTCGCGGTCCAGCACCCGCAGCACCTCGGTGTAGGTCTCCAGCCACTCGGCGGGCGTCTCCGGCATGTCTCCATTCAGCAGCCGCCAGAGCAGGGCCACCCACGCCACGCTGCTGGCGATGGCCATGGGGTCGTTGTGCGTCACGGCGGTGCTGAGCGCGGTGTCGGTCCACAGCTGGGTGCCACCACGCAGCAGATGCGGCAGCACGGTGGGCGCGATGCGCATGAGCGCGCCATTGCCGGCACTGAGTTGCGTGGCCTCGTACCACGGCGCACCGCTGCGCAGCGCGTTGCAGAAATCGCGTGTGGCTCGGCCAATGCCGAAGATGCGGTCGTTGGCGATGCGGAACGCGAGTTCGTCGGGATCGAGCGCGCCGTCGGCCAGCAGCTGCTCGATGGCGCGCGCGGTGAGCTGCGTGTCGTCGCTCGGGGTGCCGGCGGGTGCGCCGTTGGCATAGCGGCTTGGCAGGTACCCCTCAATGCGCCCGAACTTTGCCGCCCGCTCGGCGGGGTTCATGCTCTCGGTGCGGTTGCCGAGGGCGTCACCGATGGCCACGCCCAGCAGCATGCCGCGGACGCGGTCGGCGAGGTCGGGGGCGTCGATGGGCGGCGCGGGGGGCAATACCGCGAGGCGTGCAGGATCGAGGCGAGGGTACCACATGAGTAGGTGCTGATCTCGGACGTGGTGAGTGAGCGAACGAGGCGTCACGCGTGGCCGCCGGTGACTTGGGGCCGCGGATTTCGCGGAAACCGGCGGAACCCACACGGATACTACCAGGAGGCCGTGCTGTATCCGTGTCATTGCCGCGGGGTTCCGCGAAATCCGTGGCCGAGAATCGCGACTCCACAGGTCGCGTCATGGCAGTCTGATGAGCCGCTGACGGCGGCTGGCCGCCATGCCAACAACTAGGGCGCCACCAGCTCCTCCAGCGCACGTAGCACTTGGTTTGCCGCCCCGATCAGGCTCTGCACCAGCCGCTCGTCGATGTTCAGCAGACCCTCGTATTCACCGGAGTTGCGAATGCCGTGGCACTTGGCGAGCACGCGCCATACTTCGGGCCCCAGGTGCAGCGTGTGCGGAATGGTCTGGAACACCAGGTAGCGCTGAGACGAGCGGTAGCCGAGCCGACGCAGTGCGGCGAGGCAGAGTGCGTGCGAGGCGTTACAGGCCAGGTCGAAACGGCTCTCCAGCGCCAGCGGTGTGTTGACGGCATCAGACAGGCGCGCGGCCGGAGCGCACCAGGCCCGCGAACTCGGTGTGATCGGGCGGCTCGCGCTCGAGTCCCAACCCGACCAGCCGCTCAAGGGGTGAGATCACGCTCGTTCCCGATGATCCAGAGCTTGGGCTGCTCCATGACGCGTGAAACGAAGTGATTGCCGGCGCGCAGCTTCTCGGAGAGCTCCGACCGCGAGTAGATGGTGGGGTTGACCGGGCGCCCGAGTGATTTCGCTGCGGGTTCGACCGCCGCGAACAGGTCGCCGTACTCCAGTGCATCGCTCACCACGAGCACATCGATATCGCTTCTCGCCTTGTCGGTCTGTTTCGCCATCGACCCGAACACGAACGCCGCGTCGATGTGATCCGCGTGCGCGCCGAGCGTGGCCCGCAAGACGTCGACCATGCCACTGGTCTTGCGGACAAGGGCCGTGAGTTCATGAAAGACCGGCGAATCGGGGTTGGCCTGGTACCGCGTCATGTTGCCGACGCGGGCCAAGGTCATGAGCCCCGCGTCGACCAGCCGTCGAGTCTCTCGCTGGACGGCACCCGTGCCGGACGCCGCCAGATGAATGAGCTCGTTGAGGTAATAACTGCGGGTGGGGTTGCCGAAGAGTACACCGAGCACGCGCCGCTGCACCTTGGTAAAGAGAGCGTCAGCGATTCGGGACGACTCGGGGAGCGGAAGCGTCTTTGTACCCATTTCGGGTATGATACTACCCTTTTTGGGTTTCTACAGGTGCGCCGCGCCTATCCCAACAACTCCTCGATACTCTCTGCCGTCGCTTCCAGTACCGCCTCCAGCCCCTCCATGGTGTGATCACCCATGTGGCCGATGCGAATCGTGCTCGCTTTGAGTTTGCCGTAACCGCCGCCGATCACGAAGCCGCGCTTCGCCACCCCCTTCACGATGGCATCACCGGCCAGATTGGGCGGCAGTGACACCGCCGTGACGGTGTGGCTGCGCGCGTCTTCGGGGGCATACACGCAGAACGGGGCCCCGGCGCGCTGCCGCAGTTCGTGCACCCAGCTGTACGTGTGTTCGGCCATCTCCTGATGACGCTCCCAGCGACGCGCGATGGTCTCGCGGGCGATGCGCTCACCCTGCACGGCGGTCGCGTACAGCAGGCTCAGCGCCGGCGTGTTGGGTGTCTGGTTCTTGTGGACGTACTGCTCGAATTCCACGAGGTCGAAGTACAGCCCGCGTCCGTCGGCCTGCCCGGCGCCGGCGATGAAGCGTTCGCTGGCCACGCCGAACGCCAGACCCGGTGGCAGCGCCAGCGCCTTCTGCGAGCCGGTGAGCACGAAGTCGAGCCCCCAGGCATCGGTCTCCACGGGCACGCCTCCAAGACCGGTGACGGAGTCCACCAGCACGGCGCAGTCGTACTGATGCGCGAGCGTCGTCAGCGCCTGAATGTCGGTAAGCGTGCCGGTGCTCGTCTCGCTGTGCACCACCGTGAGTGCGCTGTAGCGGCGCGTGCGCAGCGCGTCCTCCACCACGTCCAGCGGCACCGGCCGGTGCCACTCGCCGCCGACCAGCGTGGCGTCGCGTCCACACGCGTGGGCGATGTTCGCGAAGCGCTCACTGAAGGCGCCGTTCACGAGACACAGAATGGCGCCCGGCCGCGCACAGCGCACCGCCGCCTCCATGAGCCCTGTGGCGCTGCTGCTGCTCACGTACACCGGGCGCTGCGTGCGGAAGATGGGCTTGAGCCCCGCCTGCACGCGCGCGAACAGCGACTCGAACGCGGCGCCGCGGTGCGGCAGCATGGGCTGCAGCATGGCCTGCAGCACCTCGGGGCGCACCTCGGTGGGGCCGGGAAGGAAAAACGTGCCGAAGGGCGTCATCGGTCGCGAAGGAAGACGAACATGGGAGTCACTCGAACAGCAGCGGATGCAGCGCCTCGAAGCTCGCGGCCTCGTGGTCAGCCACGGCCACGACCTTCTCGCGGCGCGCCACGCCGGTGTAGGCAATGAACGCGTCCACCACACCACGCACGGCAGCGTCGGTGCTGCCGTCGCCGACCATCACGGTGGGCGTGCGCAGCTGCAGCTGCTGCACCACCAGCGGCTTGCCGCGCTGGGTGGCCAGTGGCTGCTTGCCGTCGAGCAGGCTGAAGGTGCCGTCGGCATCCTGCGCGAGTGATACGGCATGCAGCCGGTTGGCGGGCACGCCCAGATGCAGCGCCAGCGGCACGATGGAAGGCCGCAGTCCGCCGCTGAGCAGGTGCACGTGCACGCGCGCCGCGTGCAGCGCGGCGATGAGCTCCCGCGCGCCCGGCTGCACGGCCGCCTGGTACGCACCGGACAGCGACAGGAGTTCGGCGGCGGTGGGACGAATGCGCCCCAGCCGCCGCGTGTACACGGCCTCGATGGGCAGCTCGCCGGCCATGGCCTGTGCGGTGAGCTGCTCGCTCTCGAGTGCGATGGCCGGCTCACGCAGCGCGGCGAGCCAGTCGATGCCCTCGATGGCGGCGAGCGTACTGTCGACGTCGAAGATGACCGTCTTGTAACGCGGACGATGCTCGCTCACAGCACGTTCCCCGGCGCGAGCAGGCCGAGCGGGTCCAGTTCGTGCTTGAGCGCCCGCATGACGCGCTGCTGGAGTTCGCTGGCCTGCAGTGGCAGCCACCGGCGCTTGAGTTTGCCGATGCCATGTTCGGCGGCTACGGTCCCGCCCATCGCGATCACTTCCCTGAGCGTGGCGTACACCACCTGCTCGATGCGCTGCAGTTCGTCGGCGTCGTGGGCGATGAAGTTCTGGTGCGGATGGCCGTTGCCGGCGTGCCCATACGCGATGCCGCGCGGAATGCCCGCCTCGTCCGCGAGGCGACGCGCAATGATAAGCGCCTCGGCGAGGCGCGGATACGGCACGGCCCAGTCGGTGCTGACCTTGCGGCCACCGAACGGTCGCCGCGCGGCGCCGCGTTCGTTCATGGTGGCGGGCACGGCATGGCGCAGCTTGCGCGCCTCGAGCTGCGACGACGGCGAGTCGTACACCTTGATGTCCTCGGCCAGTGCGTGATGCGCTTCGGCCAGTGCCAGCCATTCGTCGAGCGGCAGCTCGGTGTCGTGCGCCTCGTCGGCGCCGGTCTCCTCCATATACACCATGGCGGTGGCCTCGCTGGCCCAGCCGCTGCTCCCCTCGGCGGTGCGCGCGATGTCCATGGCGCCCTGATCGAAGTACTCGAGGCAGCGCGGGTGCACGGCACTCGACCGGCGCGCGGCCACCACGAAGGCCAGGGCGTCGGCGTCACGGGCGAAGGGCACCATGATACCGAGCACCTGCGCCGGCAGCGGCTGCAAGGCCAGTTCGGCTTCCACCACCACACCGAGGGTGCCCTCGCTGCCCACGAACCACTCGACGGGGTCGTGCGTGATGGGATAGCCCACCGTGTTCTTCTCCAGCAATGGGCGTCGCAGGTCGAGCTGCTCACCACTGGCGAGCAGCACGGTGAGCGCCCGCACATGCGGCCCGGTGGCGCCGTAGCGCAACGAGCGCGCCCCGCTGGCGTTGCAGGCGATGGCGCCGCCGATGGTGCTCTCCTCCTCGCTCGTGGGATCGGGGGTGAAGAGCAGTCCGACTGCTTCGGCCGCGCGTCGCACGTCGGCCACGATGGCGCCGGCGCCCA
The DNA here is from genome assembly GCA_040379205.1 of Gemmatimonas sp. Taxonomy (GTDB): domain Bacteria; phylum Gemmatimonadota; class Gemmatimonadetes; order Gemmatimonadales; family Gemmatimonadaceae; genus Gemmatimonas. The sequence continues at coordinate 54,844 of JBEILM010000011.1, read as the reverse complement.
CGCGGATGCTGCGCGTGTCGGTATCCACGGCCCCGATGTGCGCGAGGTTGCGTAGCGAGAGCAGCAGGCCGTGATCGGCGATGCTGGCGCCGGTGGTGCTGCTCTGCGCGCCGGCGGGCGTGACGGCGGTGCGATTGCTCGTGGCTTCGCGCAGCAGCTCCTGCACCTCCTCCACCGAGGTGGGACGGGCCACGGCATCGGCGAGCATCTCGAGGCCGCTCCAGTCGCGCGCGAAGGCGCGGCGGATGTCGGCGTCGGTGGAGATCGTGGGGTGCACGGCGGTGCTACTCACTGCGGAAGTGCACCACACTCGCGGTCAGCACATCGGGCAGCTCCAGCAGCGCGCGCCGGGTCTCCTCGCTCACGGCCCCGTCCACCGAGATGGCGGCCAGCGCGTCGCCACCCTGCGCGAGGCGGGCCTGGTGGTACTCGGCGATGTTCACGCGCTGCTCGCCGAGCAGCGTGCCGACGCGGCCGATGACACCGGGCACGTCATGATTGGTGAGGATGAGCAGCGTCTGGCGCGGGTTGACGTCGATGTGGAACGAGCCGATCTGCGTAAGGCGCGGCGTGCCGCCGTCGGGCGCCGTGCCGGTCACGGCGAGTTGCTGCATGCCGCCGGCGAGGGCGACTTCGACGGCGCGGTTGCCGAGTTCACTCGACTCGCCCACCGACAGCTCGAGGCCACGCGCTTCGGCAAGCGCGCGGGCGTTGATGAGGTTGAGGCGGTCGGTCTCGATGACGCCCTCCAGCACGCCGGCCGCCGCGGCGGCGAGCAGGGCGCCGGTGCCGTGGGCCAGATCGGGACTCACGCGCAGCGCGAGGCGGCGTACGGCGCGCATGCCCTGATCGGCGAGCACGGCGCGAGCCACGGCGGCGGCACGGCGCGCCACCAGCATGGCCGGTTGCAGCTCGCCCCACTCGCCGGCACCACCGGCCACGTTGATGGACTTGGAGAGGTCGTTGCGCAGCAGCGCATCGCGTACGGCCAGGCACACGTCGCGCGACACGTTGCGCTGGGCTTCGACCGTGTTGGCGCCCAGATGCGGGGTAAGCAACAGGCTGGGCGCCGAGCGCAGCGGGGCGTCGGCGGCGAGTGGCTCGGTGGCGTACACATCGAGCACGGCGCCACGCAGCTGGTCGGCTTCGAGAGCCGCCAGCAGCGCCGCTTCGTCGATGATACCGCCTCGGGCCATGTTCACCACCACCGATCGCGAGGGGAGGCGGGCCAGCTCGCGCTTGCCGATCATCCCCTGCGTCTCCTCGGTGAGCGGCACATGCAGCGTGAGCACGTTGGTCTCGGTGAGCAGCGCCTCGAGCGACGGGGCCCGGCGCACGCGCAGGGCGGTGAAGCGCTCGTCGGCGATGTAGGGGTCGTAGGCCACGACGGTCATGCCGAAGGCGTGGGCGCGTGTGGCCACCTCGCTGCCGATGCGGCCAAGGCCGACGATGCCGAGCACCTTGCCCTTGAGTTCGCGTCCCATGAACGACGCACGATCCCACTTGCCGTGCTTCATGACGTCGGCGGCGCGCGGAATCTGCCGCAGCAGTCCGATGACGGCGCCGAAGAACAGCTCGGCCACGGCCACGGTGTTGCCCGCCGGCGCATTGATGACAGCGATGCCGAGCGAGGTGGCGACGTCGAGCGCGATGTTGTCGATGCCGACACCGGCGCGGCCGACGACCTTGAGCTTCGTGCCGGCCTGCAGCAGCTCGCCGGAGATGCGCGTGGCGCTGCGGCCGACGATCGCGTCGTAGTCGCCGATGCGCGCGAGCAGGTCGTCCTTGGGGAGCGTGGGCATTTCGTCGACCTGCAGCAGCGGCTCGGCGGCGAGCAGTGCCACACCTTCCTGGTCGACATCATCGGTGACGAGCACGCGGAACATTGGAGCGGGACAGAGGGCGAAAGGTCCGACACGCGGCACGGAACAGCCGCGGGCCACGGATTTGACGGAAACGGGCGGAACCATCAGGATACCGCCAGCAATCTAGGCCGTATCCGTGCCGTTTCGTGTCCGGTTTCCGCTGAATCCGTGGCCCGCGGAACGTCGGGCGCACAGGGCAAGCGTCAGACGCCGAGTTGCCGCCGCAGGGTGTCGCGCAAACTCACCAGCGTATCGTCTTCGGCCGCGGGGGAGTCGTCGCGGACGTGCAGTTCGATGCCGTCGGCCACGGTGATGCGTCGCCAGCTGGCCACGGGGTTGCCGCTGGTCTTGGCCACCGCGTCCGTCTGCAGCGAAAGCGACGGGGCCAGCGAGGCGGCGACGCGCCGTTCGAGGGCATCGCCGGTGACTTCGCGCATCTCGACCTTGATGGCGTCGAGCGTCTGCCCCTCGCGCTGGCGGATCTTGATGGCGAGCAGCTGCAGCAGGTGGCGATAGCCATAGGTGGCCGCGGTGCCGGCGCCCTCGGGGCGATCGAGCAGCCCGTTGGCGACGTAGAAGCGCACCGCGCGCGCGCTGGGCACGGCGCGCGCCGACGCGTTCGTCGGTTTGACGCCTGCCGAGTCGACCAGGGCGGCTGCATGGGCCGCAAGTCCGCGGGCATTCCACGGGGCGTGGCGCGCGTGCGCGCGCAGGAGCTGGACAGGAGACTCGGCCATGGGACGGGCAATATACGCCCGATTAGCGGATCGTGCCGGGGCGGCGAGTGTGCGCGGACGGCCCGGCGCGCGGGATTGCGCGGGCGCTTGCGGGATTGGCGCGGATCGACACCCCTGGATCGCAGAAAGGGGCGGATCACTCGGACATCGCGGATACCGCCCCAGGAAAGCCTTGTTGGCTGTATCCGCGATGATCGCGTGATCCGCCCGCTTCCGTGTTTCAAGGGTGTTGATGCGCGCCAATCCCCCGCGTCCGTGCCATCACTCACAGGCACGTGCGCCGGACGAGTCTCAGGCCCCCACCACCACCGGCAGCTCGCCCAGGAAGCGTTGCAGTACCGGGTTGAACAGCTGCGGCCGTTCTTCGTGCGGCAGGTCACCGGCGCGGATGGGCACGAACTCGGCGTTGGGCACCAGGGCGCGCACCGCCGACGCTTCGCCGAAGGGCGTCTGTGCGGCAGCGGTACCCCACACCAGCAGCAGCGGGCAGGTGAGTGCCGGCAGCGAGCGCCGGATGTCGACGTTCAGCCGCATGCCCACGAACGCGGACGGCGCAAACCGCGCATTGGGCTGATTGGCGCTTTGCCAGAACAGCTCCACCGCCTCGGGGGCGATGCGGTCGGCGTAGATGTCCTTGAGGAAGAACCGGATGCTGGAGCGGGACACCAGCGCGTTGAACAGCGCCTCGCCCAGCACCGGCGTGCGGAAGAGCCCCTGGACCAGTGCGCCGGCGGCACCGCCGTTGTTCGTGAGGCGGGACACCCCGGCCGGCCCGATGGCGCACACGGCGCGCACGAGCTCGGGGTGCGTGGCGGCCACCTCGATGGCATAGGTGCCGCCGAGCGATGATCCCACCAGTACGGCCGGCTCTCCGACCACATCGCGCACGAAGTCCCGCACGAGTTCGAGGTAGAGATCGGCCGTATACGCGATGGGCGGCCGCTCGGAGGCGCCGAATCCAAGCAGGTCGAGCGCGTAGCAGGTATGGTCGTCGAAGGCCGGCACCGTATGGCGCCACTCGGCGTTCCATGCCGCCGCATGGATGGAGTGCAGAAAAACGAGGGGTTCGCCGTGACCGCGGACGACGTAGGCGACCTGCCAGCCCCGCCACGCAAAAAAGCGGCGTTCCCCTCCCAGCGGATTCGGAAGGGTCATCATGTTGGGCTGAGCGGAAGGTGAACCGTCACCGGTCGGAGGGCGCTTTCGCCCATTCCGCCGGAAACACGCAATCGCGCAAGTCGTGCCGACTCGCCAGGCCGCCCGTGTGACACTCCCCAGTATCACCCACCACCCACCGGAACGACCTGACGATTGTGTCGGCACGACCGCGCGATCGAGCCCGCTCACGAAGGAGCGGTCTACTGATGCCGCCGAAGCGGCCTTACTCCTTTGTACTCGTGGCGAAGGCGGTGCGCACACCCACGGTCGAGGCATGCTGCGCGATCGTGGCGAGGTCTACCGGCTTCTCCAGGAAGTGCAGCGCACCCAACCGGAACGAGGCCTGACGATTCGCATCGTCGGGATACGCCGTGAGCACCAGCACCATCGCGTCGGGCGAGAGCATGCCGGAAAGCGCCATGACCTGCAGCCCGCCGTCCCGCTTCCCACCCAACCGGAGATCGGTCACGATGAGATCGAACCGCTGCGTCCGAAGCCGCTCCAGCGCTTCCGGAAGAAGCTCGGCCGACGTCACCGTGTTCCCTTCCACTTCGAATAGCTCGACGAGGATGTCTCTGATGGACGACTCGTCCTCGACGACCAGCACCGACTTGCTCGCGCCCTCGTTGATCATGCTTGTATGAGAAGCGAGATTCGGGCCACGGGTATGCCGGTGCGTGCAAGATGCTGTCCGGTAATGGCTTGTGACACAATGGCATCACGAAGCTGCTCTGCTGGCGGTGTCGAAAACGCGCCAGTCTGCATTCGGTCGACCGAATTTCGGTCGACGGGATTACGACTCGAGCCCGTACTTCCGCAGTTTTTCGAGCAGCGTCGAGCGGGCGATGCCAAGCGTGCGCGCGGCCTGCGACCGGTTGCCCGCCGCCGCATCCAGCGCCACGCGGATCGCATCACGCTCGGTATCCTCGAGCGTTCGCGGCGCGACGGCGCCGCGCGCCGCCGCCGGGGGCGCCGGCATGGTGCCGGGCAGCCCGAGGTGCACCACATCGATTAGGGGGCCCTGGGCAAGGATGGCGGCCCGCCAGAGCGTGTTCTTGAGCTCGCGGATGTTGCCCGGCCAGCGGTAGGCGGTCAGCGCCTCCTCGGCGGCCCGGGTAAGGGCCGCTCCCTTGGGCAGGAACGCCTGCGCCATGGGCAGGATCTCCTCGGGACGCGCCCGCAGCGGCGGCAGGGTCAGCGTCAGCACCTGCAGCCGGTAATAGAGGTCGGCGCGAAACCGGCGGTCGGCCACGGCGTCAGCCAGCGGCTGATGCGTCGCCCCGATCACCCGGGCGCTGCTGCGCAGCATGGTGGTGCCGCCAAGGCGCCGGAACGAACGCTCCTCGAGCACCTTGAGCAGGCGCGGCTGCACCTCCTGCCCCAGTTCGGCGATTTCATCGAGGAACACCGTGCCGTCGCCGGCCACCTCCAGCAACCCGCGCTTGGCCTGCCGTGCGTCGGTGAAAGCGCCTCGTTCGTGGCCGAACAGCTCGCTTTCGAAGAACGTGGTCGACAGGGAGGCACAGTTGATCTCCACGAACGGCGACGCGGCCCGCGCCGACCGGTCGTGGATCTGCCGGGCCACGAACCCCTTGCCGGTGCCCGTCTCGCCCTGGAGCAGCACCGGCGCGTCGGCGTTCCGGGCGGCGAGGGTGATCAGGTCGTCGAGGGTGGGCGCCAGCGACGTCTGGTCGGGGACCTCGGCGCGGTCCCGGGCCCGCAGCACCGCCACCTCCTGCCGCAGCCGCCCGCGTTCGGCGGCCCGATGGACGGCTGCCGCCAGTGCCTCCAGATCGACCGGCTTTTCCAGCAGGTCGCTCGCCCCGTGCTGCATCGCCTGCACCGCGGTGCGCACGTCGGCAAACCCCGTGAGCACGATGACCGCCAGCTCGGGGTCGTCGGCCCGCATGGCGTCGAGGGCGCGGATGCCGTCGGCGTCGGGGAGCCGAAGGTCGAGCAACACCACATCCGGGGCATGTTCGGCGGCAAGCTGCCGCCCTTCTGACGCGGTACTGGCGCCACGAGCCGTATACCCGAACGTTACGAAGAACTCGACGAGGGTGTCGCGGACCGTCTCGTCGTCGTCCACCACGAGGATGGAGAGCGTCATCGGCACGGCCGCCTCACGTGGCCGCGGTGGCGGGGAGCGTCAGCGTGAGCGTGGTGCCGAGCTCCGGCTGGCTGTCGATGGTGATGGTACCGCCGTGTTCGTCCATGATGCGCTGGCACAGCGCGAGCCCGATGCCGGTGCCGCCCGCCTTGGTCGAGTAGAAGAACTCGAAGACGTGGGGGAGCACTTCCGGCGGAATGGCCGGCCCGCCGTTGGTGAGCCGGCAGCGCCAGCCCCCAGTGGGGGAGACCTGGCTGGAGAGTATGAGCTCCGAGCCCTCGGGTGCCGCATCGCAGGCGTTCACGAGGATGTTGCGGTATACCTGCCCGAGCTGTTCGGGGTCGAGCAGGCTGCGCACCGGCTGCTCGGGGCGGAAGCGGCGGATGGTGAGGTGCTTGGCCAGCAGACGGGCGCGCTCCCCCTCCAGGATGTCGTCCCACACCACTTCGGGGTCCGCAGGCACGAGGTGCACCGCGTTGGGGCGCCCGAACTCGAGCAGCGACGTGACCATCTTGTTCAGCCGCTCGACCTCACGGAGGATGCGCCCCACGTTCTTGTCCACGATGGGGTCGTCGCCGGCGCGGAAGCGCAGCAGTTGGGCGGCGGACGAGATGCCGAAGAGCGGGTTGCGCAGCTCGTGGGCCACGCCGGCCGCCACCTCGCCGATGGCCTCGAGGCGCCGCTTCTGCTCCACACGCCGCACCAGCCACGCGCGCTCGATGGCCACCGCCGTCTGGGCGGCGATCACCGCCAGCACCCGTTCCGCCTCCTCCAGCGCCTGCTCCGATTCGATCGGTTCGGCGCACAGCGTGATGGCGCCGAGGACCCCTTCGGCGCTCACGAGGGGGGCGGTGATCTCGAGGCTGTCCAGGTCCGACGTGCGGACGACGTGCCCGGTGGCGAGCGCGTCGAGCCAGGTGCGGGTGAGGCGATGCTCCAGCTGTTGCGACGAGCGCGTGCCGTACCCTTGCCGGTGCGTGATGCGGAACTGCGCGGTTTCGTCGTCGGCGAGAGCGATGACGAAGCCGGTGGAGGGGACGGCGCGGCGGAGCTGGAGCGCCACCTCCTCGTAGACGCGGTCCAGGGCGATGGCTTCGGCGAGGGCGATGCCGGTGTTGATCAGCGCCTCGCGCGAGCGGTGGCTGGGCGTGATGTCGACCGTGGAGAAGACGAACCCGGTGACCGCCCCGCCGTCCTCGATGGCGGTGACCTGCATGAGGAACACCCGCTCCTCGGTGGGGGAGCTGCAGGGAAATTCCCAGCGCACCAGCGGCACCCGCCGCTCGCGCAGCAGGGTCATGGCGCGTCCGATCTGCTCCCGCGAGGGGGCGTCGGCCACACTGTCGAACACGGAGCACCCGAGCACTGCGGATTCCGCGGCGATCCCGGGTGCTCCGTTGTCGGTCGCGAAGCGCGACCACATGCTGTTGGCCGCCGTGATCCGGCCCTTGAGATCGACGGACCAGATCGTGAACGGCAGCGCATCGAGCAGTCGCCGCGCGAGCGGCGGCTGCTCGGTGGTGATATTCACCCGCGGCTCACCGTCGGCGTGGCCGGCCGGTTACCGCCCACGCTTCCGGGCGGAGGCCTTCTTGGGTGCGGCCTTCTTCGCCGGCGCCTTGACGGCCTTCCTGGGTGCGGCCTTCTTCGCCGGCGACTTGCTGGCCTTCCTGGGCGCGGCCTTCTTCGCCGGCGCCTTGGCAGCCTTCTTGGGGGCCGCCTTCTTGGCCGGGGCCTTGGCGGCCTTCCTGGGTGCGGCCTTCTTGGCCGGGGCCTTGGCGGCCTTCCTGGGTGCGGCCTTCTTGGCCGGGGCCTTGGCGGCCTTCTTGGGGGCCGCCTTCTTGGCCGGGGCCTTGGCGGCCTTCTTGGGCGCCGCCTTCTTCGCCGGCGCCTTGGCCGCCTTCACGGGGGCCGCGACCACGACTGGCGCTTCAGCCGGGGCTTCCGACTTCGCCGCCTTCAGGGCCTTGGGTGCCTTCGGAGCCTTGGGCGCCTTCGGAGCCTTGGCCGGCTTGGCCTCGGCCACCGGGGCCGCTGGCGTCTCGACGACCGGGTCGGGCGCGGGCGCCTCGGCGACCGGCTCGGGCTTCGGCTCCTTGGGGGCCTTCGGCTTCGGGGCCGGCTTGGGCGCGCCCGGGTTCTTGGGCGGGCGGCCGGGGCCACGACGCACGATCGGCCGGCCGAAGAGATCGTCCTCGTCGTCCTCGTCGTCGATCAGCCCGTCGTCCTCGAAGCCGTCGTCCTCATCCTCGTCTTCGTCCTCGTCGTCGTCGTCCTCGGCGCTGTCCCAGAGGGAATCGCCGTCGTCTGACGGGAGGCCGTAGCCGTCGTCGTCGTCATCTTCGTCGTAGGACGAGCGCCCATAGCCCCCCAGATCATCCATGTCGTCATCGATCAGATGGAGCTTCTCCAACTCGTCGCCACGCGGCATGACGGCCTCCTCTCCTCGCTAGGGAATCGTGCCGGCGCTGCGGGCACTCCCGACGCGCCGAATCACCGGTGAACATCCACTGCTCCTAGTACATACAGAAGCGACGGGAGTCAAGCGTTGCGCCCCCGATCGGGGGCCTCCGAGGGGGGCGAGACGCGGCGGCCGGCGATCAGACGCGCGGAACGCCGGGCAACGCCCCGCGTTCGACGACCACCCGCAGGGCCTGGTAGACCCGCGGTTCGACCAGCTGGCCGGCCTGCGTGCCCAGATAACTGAGCGTGGCGCCGGCGGTCATCGGATCGCGGTAGGCGCGCTTGGAGGTGAGGGCGTCGAAGGCGTCGGCGGCGGTGAGCACCCGCCCGCCAATGGTGATGTCGGCGGCGGCTCGGCCGAAGGGATAGCCGCGCCCGTCCCAATGCTCGTGGTGATCCCGGATGAACAGCAGGGCGTCGCCGAGGTGCTGGAGCGGCTGCAGGATCTCGAGGCCGATCTGCACGTGGTCCTTCACGTGCGCGAACTCCTCCTCGCTGAGGGGGCCGTTCTTGTTCAGCACCGATTCGCGGATGCCGATCTTGCCCACGTCGTGCAGGCGGCCGGCGGTGTGCACCAGCTCCACGACGGCATCCCGCTCGCCCAGCTCGGCGGCAATGGCCGCCCCGAGTTCGGCGACGCGCTGGGAGTGGCCGCGGAGATACAGATCCTTGGCTTCCATCGCATTGATCAGGGTTTCGGCAACGCTCACGGTCATCTGCCTCAGCGCCGCTTTCTCGCGCTCGAGTTGCACCGTGCGGCTCGCGACCTCCTCCCGGATGAGGCGGTCGATGGCGCGGCGCTCCATGCTGCGGGTGCGCCGGGCCAGCGCGCGCTCCACAGCCGCCTGCAGGTCCGGCAGCTCCACCGGCTTGGTGAGGTAATCGAACGCCCCGCGCGACAACGCCTCGGTGGCGCTGGTGGCGTCGTTGACCGCGGTGAGCATGATGATGCCGAGGTCCGGATCGCGCTCGAGGGCGCGGGGGACCACCTCGAGCCCCGTGATGCCGGGCATGCGCAGGTCGCACAGCATGAGGCAGAACGGCGAGCGGGCCAGCGTCTCGAGCGCCGCACTCCCCGACTCGGCGACTTCCACGTCGAAACCGCGGGCTCGCAGGAAGCGGCTGAGCGCGAGGCGGATGGGGGTCTCGTCGTCGACCACGAGGATGCGCCGCGAGGAGTCCTGCACCAGGGCGGCGCCGGCGGCCTCGATGGCGCCGACCGGATCGAAGCTGGCCGACGCGGGGATGGGCGTGGGAATGGTCATGCGGGAATCGCCGGTAGCACGAGGGTCACGAGGGTCCCGACGTCGGGTTCCGACGCTACGGTGATGCTGCCGCCGTGGGCGCTGATGATGCCATAGCTCACACTGAGGCCAAGTCCGGTGCCGGTACCGGCCGGCTTGGTGGAGAAGAACGGTTCGAAGATGCGCCGCTGCACGTCGGCCGTCATGCCCTGCCCGGTGTCGCGGGCGGTGATGACGACCCGGTCGCCGTCGCGCGCAGTGGACAGCGTTAGCGTGCGTTCGGTGCGGTCGCGCATGGCGAACTCGGCGTTGCCGATCACGTTCAGGAAGACCTGCTGCAGCTTCGAGGCGTCGCCGGTGACCGTGGGGGCCGAAGGATCGAGGGCGAGCTGCACCTGCACGTTCGCATTGCGAAGCGGGTACGCCCGGAGTCGTACGGTCTGCTCGAGGATGCCGTTGATATCGACGGGTCCCGCGCCGGGCTCGGCCTTGCGGGCGAACAGCAGCAGGTCGTTGATGACCCGCTTGGCCCGGTCGCTCTCCTGCTTGATGAGTTGCACCGATTCGAGCTGTTCGGCCTCGAGCGGGTCCTCCAGCAGCAATTGGGCGAACGCCGAGATGCCGGTGAGCGGATTGTTGATCTCGTGGGCTACGCCGGCCACCAGTTCGCCAAGCGCCACCATCCTCTCGGTGTGACGGAGCTGCTCCTCGAGCCGCCGGTCCTGACTGATGTTGCGCACGCTCACGACCTGGCCAAGGAGGTCGCCGTCGGCTGCGGTGAGGGGGCTGACCGTGACGGCGGCGGGGAACTCGCTGCCATCGCGCCGGCGGTGCAGATCGTGCGACAGCTGCACCCCCGGTTCCACCACGCCGCTGCCCACGTCGAGCCCCTGCCGGGCATCGGCCCCGATTACGAGCTGCTCGAAGTGCATGTCCATCAGCTCGGTCTGCGACCAGCCGTATTCGCGCGCGGCGGCGGGATTGGCGTAGCGCACACCCACCCGGTCGAGAATGAAGATCGGATGGTTGATGGTGGTGATGGCGCTGGCGAGCAGGTGTTCGCGTTCGCGCGCGAGGCGCTCGTCCTCGTCGAGCAGCAGGGCGTCGAGCGCGAGGGCCAGCGACGACGACAGCCGTTCGAGGGTGACGCGGTCGCGGTGCAGCAGCGGGGTCTGGCGCGGTGCGGTGACGAGCAGGACACCCAGCGTCCGGCCACGGGCGGCGAGGGGAATGACCAGGGCCCACTGATCGGGGAGGTGGGCGCGCAGCCCTTCCGGCGCCTCCTCGTGCAGGCTCGCGTAGGCGGCCAGCTTGCCGTTGGGCGCCAGCTGGTCCACCACGCTGGCGCCATCGTGGCGGCGGCCACGCAGCCCGTCGAGCGTGCCGGTACCGGCCACGAACTCCAGCACCGCCTCGCGAGCGCGCACCACCCCGATGGCCTTGCCGATGGAGGGCACGAGGCGATCGAGCAGGTGCAGCAGCTCGGCGGCGCCTTCGCCGAGGCTGGCCGCCTGCAGGCTGGCGCGGGCCAGCTCGGCGGCCCCTTCGGCGCGCTGCCGCTGGAGGTCCTGCAGGGCGAAGAGGCGGGCCGTTTCGACGGCCGTGCCGGCGTGGCGCGCCAGAATGGTGAGCAGGTCGAGATCCTGGCCGTCGAACCCCGCTCCGGGGCGCGCCAGCAGCCGGATGACCCCTCCACTGCGGGTGCCGAAGCGCACCGCGGCACACAGTTCGGTGGTGCCGCGCACGACATCGGGGCCGGCGTCGAGATGAGTGGCGAGGCGGGAATGGCCGGTGTCGGCGGTGGCGCGCACGAGCGCGAGGTCGGCGAGCGGGGCGAGGTCGCTGCTCACCGGCTGTCCCTGCTCCAGGCGCACGACCCGCCGCCACTCGTTGGCGGTCACCATGAGCACGTCGCAACTGGCTGCCGGCACCACCTGCTGCACGACCTCGGCGATGCCGCTCGGCAGGCTTTCCTCGCTGGCGAGCTGGGTAAGCTGCTGCTGGGCGCGGGCGAGCACGGCGAGGCGCGTCGCCCGTCGCTCCAGCTCGTCCACATGCCGGATGTTGCGGAACGCCAGCGCGAACTGGGTGGCAATGTCAGTCAACAGCCGCTGTTCGTCGGCGGCGAAGTGATGGGTGCCTGCGTAGCGCACGCTGAGCAGCCCCTGCGGCCGCTCCTCGATGACGAGCGGCAGCAGGGCGGTCGCACCGATGCCGGCCCGGCGCATGGCCGCCACCAGCTCCTCCGGTGCCCGTCCGTCATCGAGGTCCTCGACGAAGAGGGGCTGGGCCTGTTCGACGGTGCGCGCCAGCGGGGAGCGCCACATGGTGGCGACGATCTGGCAGGCCTCGTGGTCGCCGATCCCGACCTGGTAGTCGAAGTGGGCGGTGCGCTGGCGCGGGTTGGCTTCGTACACCCCGAATCCGCTGGCCTGCAGCTCGTCGACGAGCACGGACTGGAGTGTGGCATAAAGCGCGTCACGATTGCCGGCATCGGCGAAGGCGCGGGCGGTCTGGGCGAGCAGCGCGTTGGCCCAGGCGGCTCGCGCAGCCTCCTCGGCGCGCGCGCGGGCCTCGGTGGCCGCGTCGCGTGCCTGCGTGACGAGCAGCTGGCTGCGCAGCACGAGCGAGCCGTGCGCGGCGAGATCGTCAAGCAGCCGCGCGTCGTCCTCGGTGAAGCACCCGGACTCGGGGTTGACGCACACCAGCAGCCCCAGCGGCCGGTCGTCGACGAGGATGGGGGCGAGCGCCATCTGGTGCACGCCGAGGGGGCGGACGACGTCGGGGTGGACGCGCGGGTCGTGGAAGGCGTCGTTGCTGACCGTGGCGCGCCGGGTCGTGAACGCTTCGCGGAAGATCGACGACCCGTCCTTGATGGGAAAGACATGCCCCTCGGGGACCGACGGGGTGCCGCTGGGGGCGATGACGCGGTAGCGCTCGCCGGTGGCCTCGAGCACGGCCGACCCCGACGACCCGGTCAGGTCGCGCGCCGTGTCGGCGAGGCGCACGAAGAGCGCGCGCTGCGAGACCGCGCCGCCGGCGAGGTCGCGCACAAGCTGCGTGAGCGCCGGCGGAATTCCCTGGGAAAGCCGGCCGGCGGGCCGCACGGTTTCGGCTGTAGCGCCGCAGGTTTCAGACGCGGTCACGGCATGGCCCCACCCGGGTGCCTACGGTCAGAATGCCGCTGATGGCGCGACATGGCTTCCCTACCGTACCATTATCGGCCGAGATCGGCAATCGGAACGGTCCGGCCGGTCCCAGTTGCCAGCGCTGAATGGATGAGCTGGCCTACTTGCGGGCGTCGTCGGCGGCGCGATCGATCTCGGCGCGATGCATCTGGTATTCCTCGCGCCCGGTGGCGAGCTGCGCCTGGAGCACCTTGAGGAAACGCTGGTCGAAGCCCCTGGCGCCGGCGTCGTCGCCGGTCATGCGCGCGGCGCGGGCGCTCAGCAGCAGTCCGAGCAGATTCTCGGGTTCCCGCTGCAGGATGGTGTCGGCCTGGGCGCGGGCCACGGCAGCGTTGTTGGTCACCTCGGCAATGCGACCGAAGTGATAGCGCTCGTCGGCGGTGGGGTTCTCGAGCATCTCGTGCGAGGCCAGCGCCATGGGGGCGAAGAAGGCCACGGAGTCGACCTTGCCGAACTCCGCGTACTCCATGATGCGCGTGTAGAGCCGGTTGGCGCGCTCGCTGGGGGAGAGATTGGCGATATTGGGCGCGGCGCCACCGCCACCCGGGGGGGCGGCGCCGGCGGCGACGCCGTCAACCGCCTGCGTGGGCAGCGAGTTGGACGAGCCGTCGATGCCGGAGCCCTTGGCGGCGCCGAAGTTCTTGCCGGCGAACATGGCCACGAGGGCCAGCAGGGCCACGAAGGCCACGCCCCAGGGGAGCACAGCCGCGACGCCGGTGGCCGGCGCGGCCGGCTGGCGCATGGCGGGCAGCCCCTGGCCCAGGGGCGTGCCGCAGCGATGACAGAAGCGGGCGCCGCCGGAGAGGGCGGCCCCACAGGCGGCGCAGAAGCCGGCGCCGGCGGAAGCGTTGGGTGCGGTCATGACAGCTCAAAAGTACTACAATACGATGCGCCGATACCACAGCGACGCGCCGATCCCATCGTCCCCTCTCTTCGCCGGGCAGTCGTGGCCACGCCGAGCCGTTCTCTCGTCCCCAGCAACCTCGCCGGCGCCACCGCCGACGACATCCTCGACCTGGCGGAGGCGCAGCAGGTGCGTTTCCTGCGCCTGCAGTTCACGGACATCCTCGGCGTGATCAAGAACGTCGAGATCCCGAGCTCGCAGTTCAGGAAAGCCCTCAAGGGCGACATCATGTTCGATGGGTCGAGCATCGCCGGGTTCGTGCGGGTGGAGGAGTCGGACATGCTGCTCGCCCCGGATCTGAGCACCTTCCAGATCTTTCCGTGGGGTGATCCGTCGGCGCGGGTCGGGCGCCTCATCTGCGATATCACGATGCCCGACGGTATGCCATTCAGCGGTGACCCGCGCGGGGTGCTCAAGCGCCAGCTCGCCAGGGCTGCGGAGATGGGCTACGTGATGAACGCCGGCATGGAAGCCGAATTCTTTCTGTTCAAACCGACCCCGGACGGCCGTCCGGCCACCGACACGCACGACGTGGGCGGGTACTTCGACCTCGCGCCGATGGACCTGGGTGAGGATGCGCGGCGGGCCATCGTGGACGCCCTCGAGCAGATGGGCTTCGAGGTGGAGGCGTCGCACCACGAGGTGGCGCACGGGCAGCATGAGATCGACTTCCGGTATGCGGACGCGCTGCGTACCGCTGACAACATCGCCACCTTCCGCTTCGTGGTGAAGCAGGTGGCGCGGCAGTTCGGTCTGATTGCGTCGTTCATGCCGAAGCCGGTGTACGGGCAGAACGGCAGCGGCATGCACGCGCACCAGAGTCTGTTCACCGGAGGCCAGAATGCCTTCTGGGACCCGCAGCGGGAGTGGGCGCTGAGCATGACCGCGCTGCACTACATCGGTGGGCTGCTGCGGCATGCGCGGGCCATGACGGCGGTGACCAACCCGCTGGTGAACAGCTATAAGCGACTCGTCCCGGGGTTCGAGGCACCGGTGAATGTGGCGTGGAGCATGCGCAACCGCTCTCCCATGATCCGGGTACCGGAGCGGCGCGGTTCGGGAACCCGACTGGAGTTGCGTACGCCGGACCCGAGTGCCAACCCGTATCTTGCCCTGACGGTGATGCTGGCGGCGGGGCTCGACGGTCTGGCCACGCAGGCCGACTGGCGGGAGCCGATCAACACCAACATCTGGGAGATGTCGCACCGGGAGCGGCGCCGGTTGCGGGTGGACGACCTGCCGCAGTCACTGCACGAGGCGTGCGACGAACTGGAGAAGGACGAGGTGCTGTGCGAGGCGCTCGGCGAGCACATCACGCAGCAGTTCCTGGCGGCGAAGCGGGCCGAGTGGCGCGCGTACAACGAGCAGGTGAGTGCGTGGGAGCTGGAGCGGTACCTCGCACGGTACTGACCGGCCGGGGTTGGGCGTACGTGGCGAGTCTCTTTCCGGGAGTGACGATGCGGACAGTGGCCGGTGTGCTCGTGCTGCTCGCGGTGGCGAGCGGCGTGGCCGAGGGGCAGCAGTCGGTGGGCGGGCCGCGGGTGATCGCGCCGACGGCGCGCGAGATCAACGAGGCGCGGGAAGCGACGGCGCTCAAGTGCCTGTCGATCGAGTCGTTCGCCGCCCAGACGCTCAACTCGGCGGGCGAACCTGCCATCGCCCCGCGTCGCCGCACGACGCGTGGCGGGCTGGGGCTGGGGGCGATGGACGCGTCGGAGGGGATGTCGCGGCCGCCGCTCGATCCGCAGTTCCACTTCACGCGCGGCGACATCGAACAACGCGGCCAATGGACGTTCCGCGGGGCGACGGCGGCGCGCCAGGTGCGGGTGTCTGGGTGTTCGGATGTGCTGCCGAAAGTGCGGCCGGCGAAGATGGCTGCGGACGGGGTGTCGCCATCGCCGCGATGAACGTGCGCTGGGCGTTTGGCCCCTTCGGCGACGGTACGCACGACGTGCGGGTGGCGCCCGATGTGGTGCTGAGCCAGAAGTATCCGTTCGTGCTGCCGCCGTTGGGCTATGCCTTCAAGGCGGCGGAGCCGGCAGTGGACGCCGCGACGCTGCGTGCGCATCACGAGCGCGTGCACGCGGCCCACGTGGCGTCGCTCAATGCGGCCCTGGCGGCGCACCCGTCGCTGCATGCGCTCACGCTGGGCGAGCTGCTGATGGGGCTGCGAAAGTGGCCCGCCGCCGTGCGCCCGGCGATTCGCCTCGATGGGGGCGCGCATGCCAGTCATGCGCTGTACTGGAAGCTGCTTGCGCCCGGCGCGCCCTCGGCGGCGGTGCCGGGCGGGAAGTTGGCGGACATGATCGTGCGCGACTTCGTGGGCCGCGAGGCGCTGCAGGCGGCGATCGTCGACGCGGCCGCGGCGCACGCTGGTACGGGGTGGGTGTGGTTGGTGAAGACGGCCACGAGCCGGCTCGCCATCCGGACGCTTCCCGAGGAGGATTCGCCGCTGCTGGAGGGAGAACTGCCCATCGTGGGTATTGATCTCTGGGAGCATGCGTACGCGCCGCGGCCACTCGCCCGTCGGCGTGACTACGTGCTGGCCGTGCTCGCGCGCCTCAACTGGGATGTGGCGGGAGCGCAGGTCGAGTGATATGGGCGCACCGCGCGACCCGATGCCGGTCGACGTCATGGCCGTCGTGATGCCGGAGACGACGCCATTCGCCCCGGCGCCAGTGGTGCTCACGGGGCACCACGTGCGATTGGAACCGCTGAACGCGGGGCACGCCGAGGGGGTGCTGGCCGCAGGCCACCATGCGTCGCTGTGGATGGTCACGGTGCAGCCGCCGCTGTCGTCACCGGAGGCGGTGGCGGCGTATCTCGCGGCGGCCCAGGCCAGCGTGAGCCGTGGCGACGAGGTGGTGTTCGCGATCGTGGCGCGCGACACCGGCAAGTTGCTGGGGAGCACGCGCTGGACGGACATCGCGCGGGCGCACCGGCGCGTGGAGATCGGCGGCACGTGGCTTACGCCGCGCGTGCAGGGCACGCTGGTGAACACCGAGGCCAAGTATCTGCAGCTGGTGCATCTGTTCGAGGTCCTCGGCGCGGTGCGGGTGCAGTTCAAGACCGATCTGCGGAACACGCAGTCGCAGCGGGCGCTGGAGAAGCTGGGCGCGACCCGTGAAGGTGTGCTGCGCCGCCACATGATCGTGCGCGATGGGTTTGTGCGGGATTCGGTGTACTACGGGATCACCGATCTCGACTGGCCGGGCGTGAAGCGGCGGCTTGCGGAGCGGCTGATGGCGGGCGGTGAGGGCGGAGATCGCGCTGATCAACACTTTTGAAATGCGGAAACGGCGGAGCACACGGAGATCGCGGATACAACCCGACAGGGTTTGTGCAGTATCCGCGAGGTCCGCGTGATCCGCCCCGATCCGTGTTTCAGTGGTGGTGATCCGCGTCATCCCTGCCATGGGCCACGGTCGTCGGGACCAATGGCACCAGCGCTGCGCACCACGCGTTGAAGCCCCTGCCGGGTATCCGTCCCGTCCTCTTCGAGCGCCGAACGGTACCGGTGGCCTCATTCTCGCGCGGTACGCATGGCACGCATCGTCATCACTACCTGGGGCTCGTTCGGTGACCTGAACCCGTATCTCGGGCTGGCCACGGCGCTGCGCGCGCGGGGGCATCATCCGGTCATGGCCATGCCGGCCGTTTATGCGCCTGCCATTGCGGCGGCGACGCTCGAGCACGCGATCACCGAGCCTGACGCCGACCCGGCGCTCGATCCCCAGCTGGTCCGGCGGGTGCTGCACCCGCGGAACGGCGCCGAGTCGATCTTCCGTGAGGTGCTGCTGCCGGTGCTGGCCGACTCGCATGCGTCGCTGCTGCGCGCCGCGCAGGGGGCGGACTTTCTGGTGAGCCACCCGGCTGCGGTCACGGCGCCGATCGTCGCCGAGCAGCTGGCGCTGCCGTGGATGTCCACGGTGCTGTCGCCGCTGCTCTTCATGTCGGGCTTCGACCCCATTGTGCCGCCGCCTGCACCGTGGGTGCGCCATGTGCCGTGGGCGTGGCGCCTGAAGACGGCCCCGTGGATCGCCGACGCGGGGCGGCAGATCTCCAACCGGTGGATGGAGCCGCTGCAGCAATTCCGCGAGTCGCTGGGGCTGCGCCGGGTGGCCACACCGATGTTCGAGGGGCAGCATTCGCCCCACGGTGTGCTGGCGATGTTCTCGCGGGTCTTCGGCGGCCCGTTTGCCGACTGGCCGCCGCACACCACCATCACCGGACAACTGCTTTTTGACGCGAGTTACGGGGCCACGCTCGAGCCGGCGCTGGCGCGGTTCCTCGACGCCGGTGAGCCGCCGGTGGTGTTCACGCTCGGCTCATCGGCGGTGATGATTGCCGATCGCTTCTGGGACGAGAGTCTGGCGGCGGTTCGCCGACTGGGCCGGCGGGGCGTCCTGCTGGCTGGCCCCGTGCATGCGCCGCGACTGGCCGCCGGGGCGCCACCGTCAGTGCACGTGGTGAGCGAGGCACCACATTCGCTGCTCTTTGCGCGCGCTGCGGCGGTCGTGCACCAGTGTGGCATGGGGACGCTCGGCACGGCGTTGCGCGCGGGCGTGCCGCAGTTGGCGGTGCCGTTCGCCAACGATCAGCCGGACAACGCCGATCGGTTGCAGCGCCTGGGCGTGGCGGAGGTGCTGTATCCGTCGCGCTATCGTGCGTGGCGCGTGGCCCGGGCGTTGCGCACCCTGCTCGAGGAGCCGGCGTACACGCGCCGCGCCAGGGAGCTGGCCGCCGAGGTGGCCACCGAACGCGGCGCGGAGGCAGCGTGCGATGCGATCGAGGGGATACTGGATCGCGTCGCCCACAACTCGTTGCGGGTCACGGCCGCCGACGCAGCGACCGCCCCCGGATAGTGTCGGTGCCGCCACGTAGCCGCGCGGGCCATGCTTCTTGCGGCACCGTCCCCGCCTCGGGTTCCCTCCTCGCGCCCCGGATTCCCCTGTCGTGTGGTCTGCCCCGCGTCGTACGCTCACGGTCCCGCTCACAGCCACGCTTGCTGCGTTGCTCGCTCTGGTTCCAGTCACGCTCAACGCCTTGGGGGACCACGGCCATCGGATATCTGGGCTGACAGCGGCGCAGGCGCTACCGGACGACATGCCGCACTTCTTCCGTGACGCGGCGCAGCAGCTGTCGTATCTCAACCCCGAACCGGACCGGTGGAAGGACCGCGCCGAGCGGCAGCTCGAGCCGGCTCTCGAGGGGGGCACGTCGCCCGATCACTTCATGGACATGGACCTCATGATGCCGGCGCAGATTGCTGGCGCGTTGGCGGCGCGCGATCGGTGGGCGTTTGCCGATTCCGTACACGCAGCCGGCCATGCGCCGGCGACCATGGGCTTCCTGCCGTTCACGATCCTCGAACTCACGTCGAAACTGCGTGGCGACTTCCGCCTCTGGCGCGTAGCCCCAGACAGTACGGTGCGGGCGTGGATCGAGCAGCGCATCATCGACGACGCGGGTATCCTCGGGCACTTTGTGGCCGATGGGTCCAACCCGCACCACACCACCAAGCACTTCAACGGCTGGGTTGGGGACACCCCCCGAGGCTATCCGACCGACAACCGCTTCCATGGCCGCTTCGAGTCGGCGTTCGTGCAGGCGCACATCAAGACCGACGACATCCGGATGCGATCGGGGCCATGATCGTGGCCTGGACGCCGCTCGAGATCGCGGGGAAGTGGAACCTGTTTCGCCAGCCCTGGCTGCTGCTGGAGAGCCGCCGCTTCCTGATGTTCTTCGGCGGGCTGGCCGTGGGCACGGCCCTCTTGTGGCGGGCGCAGCGGCGAACACCCGTGGTGGCACGGCACTGAACCGGGCCGAGGCGTCCGCGGCACCGGGGCCGTGTGCGCGCTGCCGTGTGCGCAGCCGACTGCCTTGTTGTCGGTCGCGGCATTCGCGAGGAGGGGTGGTTCGCGGCGGCCACGGGTTGCAGAAGCCGTGTGCGCAGCCTGCAGCTCATGTCGGGTGCCGACCGGAGACGATCGTCGGTTCGCAGGGCTCGTCGTCGTGGCGAGGTGTCGCCGCCCGTTCGCGTTCGGCTCCCGGGGCCGCCGGGTTCAAGAGGCCAGCACACCGGGGCGCCACCGGGGTACTGTTCCCGCAGCGGCCTGATTCCCCGATGACCCCGGACGCCTGATGTCCTTCCTTCGTTCCGTGCTGACAGCGCTGACCTCGACGACGGCAGCGCCACCCCGCCTGCGCGGCATCCCGGTCGACCTGCGCAACTCCCGGCCGGACATTCGCGACGCGGACGTGCTGGCGCGGCTCGACGAGGCGCTGGCGCTCATCGAGCGGTACCAGCCGCACCGGTTCCGTCACCTGCTGCGCGACGTACGCACCATTCGGGTGGAGCGCTTCCCCACGCGCGGGGCGTTCCTGCCCAAAGAGCAGGTGGTGCTCACCGAGTTGACCTTCCTTGCGCGGCGCGACATCACGGCCGCGCCGGTGGCGTCGAGCATCCTGCACGAAGGGGTGCACGCGCGCGTGCATGCGTTCCGGGCGCGGGTGATGCGCGGTTTTCCGGAGGCCGCCGACATGGCGCGCGAGGAGCGGTTGTGCCGGCGTGCCGAGTTGGTGTTCGGGCATGCCCTGCCACCGGCGCTGGGCGCACCGGTCATCGAACGCGCGCAGGCAACGCTCACCATGACCGACCAGGATGTGGCGCCGACGGTGGACTGGGGGCTGGCCATGGCGCGTCAACGCCAGGTGGATGCTGACGTGCAGCGATGAACAGCGGCGTGGCTGGCGACTCCCTTGTGCGCCCGCCCGGCGTCGATGCTGGTGCCGGGGCATGGCGGCGTGGCCCATGCAGCGGCGATGGCGCGTGATGAGGGGCTCCTCGCTTGGCGAATGGATGGCCAGTCGCCCGGCGATCGAGCGGGCAACGGCCGCCAGGTGGCGGGAACTGGGGGCGCGTCAGTACATTCCCCTTGTCCCTCTCCCACCGGTCATGCCTGCCTTTGAGTCTCTGGTGTTCACGCGGCTGTCCCCCGAGGAATCGGGGCGTCGTGCAGCCGCGTTCGCGGCGCACATGCAGGCGCGACGTACCACGCGCCACTTCTCCACGGAGCCCGTGCCGCGGGCGTGGATCGAGGACGCCATTCGCGCGGCCGGTTCGGCCCCGAGCGGCGCCAACCAGCAGCCATGGACCTTTGTGGCCGTGTCCGACGCGGCGCTCAAGGAGCGTATCCGCGAGGTGGCCGAGGCCGAGGAACGACGTTTCTATGCCGAGGTGATCACCGACGAATGGCGCGAGGCGTTGGCCCCGCTCGGCACCGATGCGGTGAAGTCGCACCTCACCGATGCCCCGTGGCTGGTGGTGCTCTTCCGGCAGGCCTTCGGTGTCAATCCGGACGGCAGTCATCGCACGCACTACTACACGCAGGAGTCGTGCGGTATCGCGGCCGGGCTGTTCATCGCGGCCGTGCACGCCATGGGTTTGGTGACGCTCACGCACACGCCGTCGCCGATGGGGTTCCTGCGCGAGGTGCTGGAGCGGCCGGCAAACGAGAAGCCGTTCCTGCTGATGCCGGTGGGCTATCCCGCCGCCGACGCGCAGGTGCCGTCGATCACCCGCAAGCCGCTCGACGCGATCACGGTCTGGCGTTGAGCACGTCCGGGTATCGGCGCTCGCTCCACCGTCTGGCAAGCGGATACAGCGCGCGCTGCACCCACGAGTCGCGATAGAGAAACTGCAGCACGGGATACGGCCCGCGCACGCGCAGCAGCGCCATGACGCCGCGGTAGTCGCCCACGCGGCCGAGGTCCCAGAGCATGCGGTTCACGAGCCCCGTGCGCCCCACGGCCTTGAACGCCTGCTCGGCGTCGTGCGTGTAGTCGCGCCCTTCGAGTACGGCCCGAGCCGCCAGTACCCCGCTCCGGATGGCGAGGCGGATGCCGAAACCCCAGAGGAAGTCCTGGAGACCGGCCGCTTCGCCGACCACGCGCGACGAACCACGCATCCACTGGCCCGACGGCATGAAATGGCCCACCCCGCCGACGCGACGTGGTGAACGCACGGTAATGCCCTGCGACGTGATGAGCCGGCGCACGGCCTCGGCATGCTGGCGATGGATGGTGGCAAACTCGTCGAAGGCCATGCTGCAGCAGCAGCCGTACCCGTCGGTGATGAGCAGGTAGCTGTAACCGCGCAGGCCGGCGGCGTCGTGCAGCAGCGCCACGGCCTGGTCGGGGGCATCGGTCTCGAAGACGATGCCGGTGTCGACGGCGAACGGGGTGCGGCCGAGCGGCCCCGAGGCGTCGATGGCAATGGGCAGATCGTCGGGAGCCGGCGTGTCGAAATGGATGGTGACGCCGGCGGCGAGCGCCTGCCGCTTGAGTGACTGGTCGAGGGTGTCCGGTGCGCCACCGCGCTTCACGAGATAGAAGGCGGGCCGCGGAAACGACAGCGTGTCGGCACGCGTGCCGTTGGTCTGCACGCCGCGCGTGAAGGGCGCGGCGTGGAAGTCGCGCGCGATGCCGTAGGACGCGAGTTCGTCGAGCACATCGACGTCGTCGGACCAGTTCTCGAGTCCCTGCAGGTCGCCGCCGAAGCGCCGGCCGCAGTCGCGGCGCCGTTCGTAGACGACCACGGACCGGCCGGCGCGGGCCAGCGTGATGGCAGCGGCCAGCCCTGACGGGCCGGCGCCGCGGATACGCACCGGGTCGGTCACGCCTAGTCACCCTTGAGCGTCAGCTCACGCAGGTCGACCACGCTTGCCGGCGTGGGAAACACCACGCCGTTGGGAAAGGTGTCCTTCACGAGCGCGCCGAACAGCAGCTCGGCGAGTTTGATGTGGACGGCGGTGCTGGTGTGGCCCACGACCTCCTCGAGCAGGGCCGGGAGGGTGGCGAGCACCCGCTCGATTTCCTTCACGCCCCTGCCCGGGTCGATGCCGATGCGCGCCGTGGCCGCGTCGCCGATGAGCAGGTGGATGTACGCCCGCGGGATCTGATCGTGCAGCACCAGCTGCAGGACCTTGGGGACGTACAGGTTGAGCATGCGGATGTGCGCGTCGGCGAGCTGCACGCCGTCGGGGTTGGCGGCCATCGAGCGGGCGCGGAAATCGCCGCTGAAGTCGGTGGCGCCCACGTAGTGCCGGTGGTACGCCGCGTAGAACGCCCGGGCCTCGTCGAGCGTGGTCGGCATTGCGTTGCCGTCGGCGGGGGTGGCCGACGTGCGTACGCCCATGAGATGTGCGAACACCGACCAGAGGTGGTAGTAGTCCTCAGCCTGTTCGTCGGTCCACCCGAGGCCCAGCAACTTCAGCCCATCGACGACGAGCATCGAGAAGCCGAGAATGGTGCCGATCATGTCCTCCTGGTTGATCGGCTCCCCGTACTGGGTGCGAAACGCCGCGAGACCGGCCTCGCCCATGACGGCCGGGGCCACGTTGGCGCGCACACCGGCGTGCAGCAGCCGCATCTCCAGGCCGCTCACGATGCCGGGCCCGCCGGGATCGAACGAGCCCGGGGACGACACGTTGAGCAGCAGCTGCAGCGTGCCCATGAGCCGGTGCTGCGGATACTTCTGCAGGTCGCCGGAGAGGTTGAGGATGCGCGCCATGGAAGGCGCGGCGTAGCCCTCGGGAAGTGACTTGCAGAGCATGACGAGCACGGCGGGGATGGCCGTGGTCATGAACACCTCCTGCCCGCGGCGGATGCGGTCGCGATCGGCCCACGCGGGCAAGGTCACGAACCCCTCGGTGTCGGAGTAGCCGAACTCGCGGCGGGCGAAGTCGAGCAGCACCTCCGGGGTGCCGGCCGGGAACAGCCGCTGTCCGTTCCGGAACGCCGAGAAGGCCGCCCGCGTGGGCGCGGCGCCGAAGGGCTTGAGGGCGCGGGCCACGGCTTCGCCTTCGGGGTCGGCGTGCACCCGCAGGCTGTCGAGCCAGGGAACGTCGCTCCAGCGGCTGAGCGGGCGCGCCCCGGACGGTGGCGCGAAGGGATTGAGGCCACTGCCGGTGCCGGGGTCCGGGAAACCGAACGGGGTTGACGTGCTCATTGCAAACTCCACGGGGACTGGGTCACCGAAGCTACGCCCCGGAACCGCGTGCGGCTATGGCCCGCGGCCATGGCGCCACGGCGCCCTCGACGGTAACGTGCGCCGCATGTCGGCCCCCGCCACTCTCGGACACTTCACGCTGCGCGAACCCCTCGGCGAGGGGGGCATGGGCACCGTGTACCGCGCGCACGATCCGCGCCTCGGGCGTGATGTGGCGGTGAAGCTGCTGCGGGCCGAACAGGTCGACGAGGCCGCCCGCGAGCGGTTCCGCCGCGAAGCCCGCGCCGCGTCGGCGCTGAGTCATCCGAACATCGTGACCGTGTTCGACGTGGGCGAGGCACCCAACGGCTGGTTCATCGCCATGGAACTGGTGCAGGGCGAATCGCTCGCGGCCTGGCGCCTCGACCCGCCGGGCATTGCGCGGTTGGCCGATGCCGGCGCCCAGTGCGCGCTGGCGCTGGCGGCGGCCCACGAAGCCGGCATCGTGCACCGAGACGTGAAGCCCGAAAACGTCATGGTCCGCAGCGATGGCTACGTGAAGCTGCTCGACTTCGGGCTGGCCCGCCTCATGGATGCCGAACGGGCCTCCACGACGGCAGAACGCCGGTCGGCCACGGGGCTCACGTCGCCGGGGCTGGTCATCGGTACGGTGCGTTACCTGTCGCCGGAGCAGGCGTCGGGCGACCCGATCGGTCCGCCCAGCGACGTGTTCTCCCTGGGTACGATGCTGTACGAGCTGGCGACGGGCTCGCATCCGTTCATGGCCAAGACCGAAGTCGGGATCATCGGGCAGATCATCACCCGCGAGCCGGCGCTGCCGAGCGATATCGCCTCTGGGTTTCCGCCGGAGTTCGACGCGCTCCTGCGGGCCATGCTGGCCAAGGACCCGGCCGACCGACCGAGTGCGCTGGAGGTTGCCGACCGACTGCAGGGGATGACCAGGGCGCGGTCTCCGATGGACGGCGTGACGCAGCGCGGGCCCGGTGCGGTCGCGAACGTCGGCACCTCGGGGGCGTTCCGCTCGGTCCTGTCGGGCGTCCGCCCGGGCGCGACGCGCCTCGGTGCGCGGCGCTCGGGGGTGGTGGTGGGCCATGCGGTGGAACTGGCCACCTTGCTCGCGCAGTGGCAGCACGTGCGCGACGGCGCCGGACGCTTCGTGGGGATCAGCGGCGAGGCGGGCATCGGCAAGAGCACGTTCGTGGAGTCGGCGCTGGCCTCGCTCGACGAGGAGGGGCCGATGGTGGTGGCCCGGGGCCGCTGCTCGGAGCGGCTGGCGGGCGCCGAGGCGTACCTGCCGGTGCTCGACGCCCTCGATGGGGCCTGCGCGGCCGATCCGTCGGGACGGTTCGCGGCGCTGATCGCCGAGATGGCGCCGGCTTGGCACGCCCTGCTCAGGCAGGGCGAGCAGGTGGCGCTGGGCACGCAGGAACGTCTGAAGCGTGAAATGGTCGCCCTGCTGCGGCGGGTCACCGACACGCGCCCGCTGGTGCTGTTCTTCGATGACATGCACTGGGCCGACGCCTCCACGGTGGATCTGCTGGCCTATATCGGCGCGCACCTCGACGGGCTGCCGCTGCTGCTGCTGGCCACGTATCGCGGCGCCGAACTGCGGGTGACGAGCCACCCGTTCCTGCAGGTGGCGCGCGACCTCGGGGCGCGCGACCGCTTCCACGAGATCGCCGTCTCCCTGCTCCGGCTGGACGATATCGAGCAGTACCTCGACGCCACCTTTGCCGGCCACGAATTCCCGCCCGAGTTGGCGGCGCGCCTGCACGCGCGCACCGACGGGAATGCGCTGTTCCTGGTGGACGTGCTGCGCTGGCTGAGTGCCCAGGGGCTCATTGCCGAGTCGAACGGCCGGTGGCGGCTGCAGGGCACCCTCGATGTGCTCGAAAGCGGGTTGCCGGGCTCGGTGCGCGCCATGATCGAGCGCAAGATCGCGCAGTTGGACGACACCGACCGGCGGCTGCTGCAGGTGGCGGCGGTGCAGGGTGCGGAGTTCGACAGCGCGGCCCTCGCGCTGGCGCTGCGCGCGGACGAGGCGGATCTCGAGGACCGGCTGCTGCTGCTCGAACGCGTGTATGCGTTCGTGCGCCGGCAGGACGAGGAGCGCTACCCCGATCGCAGCGTCTCCACGCGCTACCGGTTCGTACACGTGCTGTACCAGAACGTGCTGGCCGAAGAAGTCACGGCGAGCCGTCGGGCGGCGTGGTCGCGGGCGCTGGCCGATGGCATCGAGGCGCGGGCCAAGGAGCGGGTGGCCGAGCAGGCGGCGGAGCTGGCGTTGCTGCGCGAAGGCGCACGCGACGCCGAAGCGGCGGCGCTGTGGTACGGTGTGGCGGCCAGCCGCGCCTTGAGCCGCTACACGTTCGCGGAAGCGGCCGCACTCGCCACGCGCGGCATGACCCAGCTCGAGCTCATCGAGGCCGGCAGCACGCGGGACAAGCTGGAGCTGACGTTGCGCCTGGCCCTCGGCAGCGTGTCGCTGGTGCGGCAAGGCTATCAGGCCCCGGAAACCGGGGAGCACATGGAACGCGCCCGTGTGCTCTGCGCCACCGTGGGTGACACGCCGGCGCTTCTCCCCGCCCTGTACGCGCTGGTGCTGCGGGCAGTGGCCCACGGTACCTGGACGGAGACGGAGGCGCTGCTCGACAAGATGGGCCAGTCGGGGAGCGGCGAGCATCGCCTGCTGGCGCAGGCCACGATGACGCTGTGTCGCATCGGCTGCCTCGCGCACCACGGCGACCCGCAGACGGCGGCGCGCCATGCGCTGGAGGTGGACACGCTGCTGGCCGAGGGACAGCTGGCGCTGCCGCCCGGCATGCACCCCGATCCGGTGCTGGCCAATCTCGCCGAGGCGGTGCGTGCGTTCTGGATGATCGACCGCGTCGACGACGCGTGGGCGCAGCTCGAGAAGGCCAAACGGTATGCCCGCGGGCGCAACGATCCGCAGTCGGAGCCGTTCCTCACCATCTTCGAGTGCGAACTGCACCTGGTGCTGGGCGATCCGGCGCAGGCGCTGGCGGCCGCGCAACGTGGCCTCGCGGTCGCCACCGAGCATGGCATCGCCTCGGAGCAGTTGTGGAACGCGATGTACACGGGTGGTGCGCTGGCGGCGCTGGGCAAGCCGCAGGAGGCGCTGGTGCTGATGCGTCCCACGCTCGCCGTGATCGAGGCGGTGGGCTTGTGGGTGTGCATTCTCCAATGGTGCTCGTACATGGCCGACGCGCTGCGTCAGCTCGGGGAGCTGACGGCGGCGGCGGCGGAGCTGGAGCGGGCCGTGGTGATCGCCGAACGGCGCGGCTACTTCGATTTCGTGCCGCTGGTCTGGATCGAGGCCGCCAAGCTGCTGGCGCATCCGGCGTGGACCGGCGAGGCGGTGCTGGGCGTGCACGATCCGCGCGAGGCGCTGGCGCGGGCGCGGGCGTTCGCCGACGCGCACGAGGCGCCGGGTTTCCGCCGGCTGATCGCGGCGGCGGCGCAGGCGCTGGGCTAGGCGCCGTCGCGGCGCGCATATCGCGGCGCGCATATCGCGGCGCGCGCCTTGCGCGATCCTGGTGCCCCGGTCGTGCCGGTGCTGCCCGTCGACCATATTCCGGAGACACCCCTTCATTTCTCCGGAGTGCCTCCCGATGCTCATCAGCAGCACGCTCGCCCAGGCCATCAATACGCAGGTCGGCAACGAATTCGGTGCCAGCCTGCAGTACTACGCCATTGCCGCGCACTTTCATCGTCAGCATCTGCTGCAGTTGGCCACGCTCTTCTTCGCCCAGGCAGGTGAGGAGCGCGAACATGGCGAAAAGCTGCTCAAGTACGTCGTCGACACCGGCGGTGAGCTGCGCCTGCCGGCGGTGAAGGAGCCGGTGCACACGTTCCCGAGCTGCGAAGCCGCGGTGGAGGCGGCGCTGACGTGGGAGCTCGAGGTGACCGCGCAGATCAAAGGGCTCATGGACCTTGCGGCGAGCGAGAATGACTATCTCGCGCAGAACTTCCTGCAGTGGTTCATCGACGAGCAGCTCGAGGAAGTCACAAAGATGCAGCGTCTGCTGGGCGTCGTGCGCATGGCGGGTGAGAAGAACCTGCTGTCGGTCGAGGCCTATCTCGTGCACGGCGGCGAGTGACCTCCGACGGCGGCGTGGGCGCGCTCGCGGCGCGGCGCGCCCGCGACGCCACGCTGCTGTGCGAGGCGGAACAATTGGCCGCGCCGCACCAGCCACCGGCGCATCCCCGGCCGGTGGTGCTGCTGCCGGCGAACCATCGGGCGCTGACGCCAGTGCCGCCAGCGGCGCGCGAGGCGTTCCGTCGGCACCTGCGCCTGCAGCTCACCCGCGCGTTTGCCGAGCCGCTGGAGCAGCGCGCGCCGGCGATGGCTGCCGACACCGACGATCCTGAAGGGCCAGCAGCCGATTCCGCCGACCTGGCGGTGGGGCCGATGCTGGGCGCCGCCTGCGGCACCTGCGGGGGCGCCTGCTGCATGGCTGGAGGTACGCATGCCTTTCTCAAGGCGGCGAGTCTGGTGCGCGTGCGCCGCGACCTCGCGTCGGACGGTATGCCGGCGCCGTCGGCAGCCGAGATCGAGGCGCGGTATCTCGACGCGCTGCCTGCGGCGCACTATCACGACTCGTGCGTGTTTCATGCCTTCGCCGGGTGTACCCTGCCGCGCACGCTGCGTTCGAATCTCTGCAACCGCTATCTGTGCGGCGGGCTCACGCAGCTCGCGCGGACCACAGTGGCCCGCAGTGAGCACGCGGCCTTCGTGGCCGCGGTCGATGACGGCGGCCGCCTGGTGCGACTGGCGCTCGTCACCCCCGCGGGCGCACAGCCGATCACGGCAGCGGGCTCCTCATGTGTTCAGCGCCCGGTGTTGAGGTTGTAGCGCATGATGCCGGCGTGGGGACCGGCGGGATCGCGCTCGAGCGTGTACACATCGCCAGCCGGCCCGGGTGCGGCGGCGATCTGTGCGTCGATGGCGGCCCGCTCGCTGGCCGACAGGGTGAACGACAGCGCCTGGAGCGTGGCCGACAGGTGTCCGGCATGACGGGCCCCCACGATCACCGCCGTCACTGATGGCTCGTCGAGCACGGCGCGCAGCGCGACGGCGCCGATGGTGCGGTCGTGGGCCCTTGCGATGTCGTGCAGCGTGCGGAGCAGCGACTGGAAGGCGTCCCACCCGCCGAACTCGTCAATGATGAGATTGTACTTCACCAGCGAACGATTCTCGAACGGCGCCTGCGGCTCGGGCGCGCCGAGCCAGCGCTCATGGAAGAACCCGCCGGCGAGCGCGCCGTAGGCGAGCAGGCCGATGTCGTGCGCGGTGCAGTACGCCGCCATGTCGCGCAGGGCCCGCCGGTCGAGCAGCGAGACCTGCACCTGATGCGAGACGATCGGCACGCCGGCCTCGCGCATGGCGGCCACGTGCGGGGTGTCGAAGTTGGTGAGCCCGAGATGACGGATGGCGCCGGCCCGCTGCAGGTCGGCGAGGTGCTGCGCCGCCTCCAGCCAGCCGGGCACGGCATAGTCCCACCAGTGGAACTGCACCAGGTCGAGCGTGTCCACACCCAGTCGCTGCCGCGAGCGATCGATGAGCGCTTCCAGGTCGCGACGGGTGAGCGTGGCCAGCGCACGGCGGTCGGGCACGCACTTGGTGTGCACGCGGATGGTCGGCGCGTCGGGGCCGTGGCGGTCGCGCCAGGTGCGCAGGAACGCGCCGATGAGCTCCTCCACGCCGGTGTAGATGTCGGCGCAGTCGAACGTCGTCAGCCCCGCTTCGGCGAACGCCACCATGTCGGCCATCGCGGCGTCGCGGTCGATGGTGCCGTGGCCGCCGGCGAGCTGCCATCCGCCCTTGATGAGGCGCGAGATCTCGTAGCCGGGGGCGAGCGCGCGGCGGGGGACCTGCGTTGCCTCTCCACTCACGCGGCCGGCTCCGGTGGCAGGGGCACCAGCGTCACGTCGCCATGGTGGAAGGTGGAGGTGCCGATGCGCGTGATCCGGAAGCGCCCACCGCAGTGCGGATCGGGACAGGCGATCTCGGCGTCGGTGGTCATCCAGTCGTTGGGGTGCGTGGGGCGCTGCTTGGCGGGGAGCAGCGGCAGCAACGCGGCCAACGGGTAGAGCGGAAAGGTCTGCCCCGGCGGGAACTCGAGATTCTCCCCGCGCAGGGTGAACCAGTCGCCCGCCTTGTGGTTGCAGACCATGGGCCGCTCGGTGGCGATCACGTCCACGCGCAGATCGAAGAGGACGAACGCATCGTCACGTCCGGTGGGAGGCAGGGTGGCCATGCCTCAACGATAGCGGAAACGTGGGCCGCGTACGACTATGGCATGCCTATGCCCACCAGCTCGCCTTCCGCCGCGGCGCCGCTCACCTTCCGGGGTGGGTCCATCGGCAGCCTCGTGCCGTTCGTCGTCTTTCTGGGCGGGGTGGCGACGCTGGCCCTGCTCGGGGCCCCCGACGAGAAGGGGTTCTGGCCCGTGCTGCTGGCCGCTCTCATGACCGGCATGTTGCTGGCGCACGATCGTACGCGGTACGTCGAAGCGATGCTCGACGGCATGAGCCAGCGCCTGGTGCTGATCATGGTCTGCGCCTGGCTGTTCGCGGGGGTGCTCGGGGCGCTGCTGCGCACCGGTGGAGTGGTGCAGGCACTGGCCGGTGTGGCGTCGCTGCCAGGGTCGGGGGGCGGGGCCTATGTGGCCGTGGCCTTTCTCACGGCGGCGCTGGTGGCGACGGCCACGGGCACGAGTTTCGGGACGATCCTGCTCTGTGGCCCCATCCTGTATCCGGCCGGTGTGGGTTCCCACCCCGCGGCGCTCATGGGCGCCATTCTCGCCGGCGCCACGGTCGGCGATTCCATCTCGCCGGTGTCCGACACCACGATCGCCTCCAGCGGCACGCAGGGCGTGGATATCGGCGGGACGGTGCGCGCGCGGCTGCGCTATGCGGTGCCGGCCGGACTGGTGGCGCTGGCGGCCAGCGCGTGGCTCGGCGGGCGGGGGGCGACGCCACTCGCGGACGCCACGCCGGACGGGGCCGTGAACCTGGCGCCGCTCGCCCTGCTGCTATCGCCGATGCTGGCCATCGGCATGCTGCTGGCGCGCCGGCATCTCATCGAAAGCCTGCTGGCGGGTATCGCGAGCGCCGCGCTGATCGGCTTGGCGGTGGGCGTGCTCACGCCACACGACCTGCTGCACGTGGCGCCGGGCACCTTCGGGGCCACCGGCGTCATCGTCGACGGCATGCAGCGCGCGGTGGGTGTGAGCGTGTTCACCATCCTGCTCATGGGCCTCGTGGGCACGTTGCAGGCCACCGACATGCTGTTGCGCCTCGTGTCCACCGTGCAGCGCCGTGCCCGGTCGGCCCGCAGTGCCGAATGGTGGATGGTGGGCGTGGTGTCGGCGGCGGTGCTGCTCACCACCCACTCGGTGGTGGCCATCCTGGCTGTGGGCGAAGTGGCACGCCAGACAGGAGAACGATACGGACTCGACGGCTATCGCCGGGCGAACCTGCTGGATCTCACGGTGTGCACGTGGCCCTTCCTGCTGCCCTACTTCCTGCCGACGATCCTCGCTGCGGGCACGACGGGCGGCGAAGGCACCGCGGTGATGCCCGTGCTCTCGGCGGGTACGGTGGGGCTGTACAACACGTACGCGTGGGCGCTGCTGGCGATGATCGTGGTGGCGGTGGTGACGGGGTACGGGAGGCGGGTCGGAGAGACTGCGGTCTGCGAGTAACGGCGGGAGCCATGACGGCGGTACTCCGAACGACGTAACGTGTGACGGCGTGATCGGGCCGCCCCGTCCGCTGACCCGATAACGCTCGTATACATCCCAGAGGAGGAAGTACCGCCGTTCCTGCTACCGCTCCTGCGGCCGCTTCCCGCCGTGGGTGAACCTCAGGCGTCTGCCAGCTCCTCCGCATCCGCGGGTCCGTGGGTCCGCGCCCGCTCGATCCGTACCAGCCGCTTGTCGAACTGGCTTGTGGCGTAGTCGATGAACGGGGTCGGTGAAAGGTCGAACGGCGTGGCGTGGGCGGGGTACGCCCCGAACGCTTCACTGATCACCGACACGGCAGGGTCGAGCAGCGTATTCATACGCTCGGTGATGGCCTGCCACACGGGGTCGCCATGTGCGGCGACGAGGCGCGAGAGCAGGTAGATGCCGTAGGCAATGTGCCGGGATTCATCCTGCCTGAGGTGACCGGCCATGCGCTGCATGCCGGGCATGAGGCCGCGGTCGTTGAGGATGCGATGGAAGACGTGATAGCCCGTTTCGGCGAGCACACCTTCGACAATCATGTTGTACGTCGCCGATGCGCGGGCTTGTGCGACCGGGGAGCGATCCGTGCGTAGCCGCTGCATGGCCTCGGGCAGGGCGTCGACGAAGAGGCGGCGGTACGAAGGCGTCTGGAAGCGTGAAAGATCGTCGCCGCGGGCGCCCACCGCATCGAGGAAACGCCGCATGCCTTCGACATGCTTGGCCTCCTCCCACACGAAAGAGGTGAGATAGAGCTGCTCCTCCAGCCGTCCCTCTTGTGCGACCACGTCGAGCAGCGGCAGGATGTCGATCACCACCGCTTCCTCGCCCGCCTGAAAGAGCGCCGCGAGGCGGAGCAGCAGGTCGCGTTCGTTGTCCGCGAGCCGGTCCCAGTCGCGACGATCCTGCGAGAAGTCGATGTCGGCCGGATTCCAGATGCCGAGGCGCTTGGCCTTGTCCCAGAGCCGCATGGGAACGCTGTCGAAATCGAGTCCGGCTGGGCTGGTACTCCGGAAGGATGGCCGGCTCGCGGGCGGCGCGGTGGTGACTGGCGGACTCGGCGTCGCGTCCGGTGGTTCTGGCGCGCCCGATGCTGCCTCCGCCCGGTCCAGCACGCGTCGCGCTACCCTCACCAGTTCGCTCGCGGCCTGGACGTGGGGCAGCAGTGCCCCCAACGAGCCTTTCCCCAGCGACAACCTCCCGCGCATGATGGCCACCGTAGGCGCCATGCCACCGTTCAGGACCTCCAGCCAATCGGCGAGGGCGCCGGTGATGACGAAGCGAGCGGCGATACGATCGTCGAGGGTGGCGAGGCGTGCCGCCCGGCAGGTGCCACGGTCGAGGTCGAGGAATACGGCTGTGGTCTGGGGCAACCCCTGTGCCGGGTCGGCCTGGGCTTCGAGCACGAGCCCGCCCTCCCAGTGCCGTGCGGCGTGCCGGTAGGCGGCGCTCTGATTGAGCGCGTGGCCGAGGGCCACGACGGAACGTTCGGAAAAGGGATGTGCCATGCGTGGAAACTGTACCGGGTGGATACGGACGGGTAGACTCCGCCCATGACGCGCCTCGTGACCCTGCTCTTCCTCGCGATCGCCATGGTGACCGGATGGTGGCTCTGGCGGGGAGTGCCGCAGCCGGTGACATCGGCCCTGGACGAGGCGATGTGGGCGCCCTGTGCGCCGCGCTACGCGGCCGCGCGCACGGCAGCCGACTCGGTACTGGTCGATGGCTACGTGATCAAGCCACGAGCCCGCTTCTCCCGAGCCATCACCTGCGGTACGGAGCGGGGGAGGCGGACTCAGCCATAAGGCGAGCGGAGGTCGGGCCCGGGTTCGCCCGGGGGGCCTCCGGGGACCCGCCTCGGGCCGCCGACTCGATTGCCGCGCCCGGAGCCGAGGGGTAGCGTTCCACGGTCGCTGTGCGTTGTTCATCAGGTACGGCGACCGCGCGCTGGCCATGGCGTGTGCCTGCGCCGCGCGCTCCCCCTGAGCGACCCGACCCATGCGTCCCACCTCCGTCCTGATGCCCCATCGCCTGTTGGCCGTCGCCTGTCTGCTGGGCAGCATGGCCCTCGGTGCCTGCGCCGCCCGCGGCCCGCGTCCTCCTGCCGAGCTCCCCTTCCAGATGGGTGACGCGGCCGCCGTTGCCCGCGCCCGGGCCGACAGCCTGCGCTACCCGTACACGAAGGCCGACATCGACTTCATGACGGGGATGATCCATCACCACGCCCAGGCCATCTACATCTCCCGCTGGGCCCCGACACATGGGGCCGATGCCGCCGTGCAGCGGCTCACGGCCCGCATCATCAATGCGCAGACCGACGAGATCGCGCTCATGCAGACGTGGCTCAAAGACCGCAACCAGCCCGTGCCGCAAGTGGATACGGCCGGCACGGTGACAATGCCCGGTGCGGCAGGGGGTGGCCACGACATGCATGCCCATGCCGGGCATGACATGAGCGCCATGGGCGGCATGATGATGCCGGGCATGCTGAGCGACGCCCAGCTCAAGGAGCTCGATGCGGCCCGCGGCGCCGACTTCGACCGCCTGTTCCTGACCTTCATGATCCTACATCACCGCGGCGCGGTGACGATGGTCAAGGAGCTCTTCGCCTCGGACGGCGCCGGTCAGGACGAGACGATCTTCAAGTTCGCCAATGATGTCGAAGTCGATCAGAGCACCGAAATCAAGCGCATGTACACCATGATGCTCGAGCGGGGCTGGCTGCCGCCGCAGTAATCGCCGTACCTCCCACCATCTTCCCCCAGTCATGCACCTCACACGCTCCCGTGTCGCCCTCGCCGGCGTCGCCCTCACGCTGGCGGCCTGCGCGCCGGCCAAGACGCCGGATACGGCGCCCTCGCCTGCCGCCGACCCGCGCAACAGTCTCAAGGCCGGTCTGTTCGACGCCGGCGAGTACGTCTCCAACCTCAAGGTCGTCTCCAAGGCGGTCTCGCCGCCGGGCTTCCTCGGCATCACCAACTCCGACCTCGCCTTCACCGGCAACTACGTCATCCAGGGCAACTACAACGGCCCGGTGGTGTGGGACATCAGCAACCCGGCCAGGCCGGAGCTGGTGGTGGCCTACGAATGCCCGGCGTCGCAGAACGACGTGTCGGTGTACAAGAACCTGATGTTCATGTCGGCCGAAGCCCAGAACGGCCGCGTGGACTGCAAGCCGGGCGGTGTGCGCGAAGCGGTGAGCACGCAGCGCATGCGTGGCGTGCGCATCTTCGACATCAGCAACATCAAGGAACCGAAGCTCGTCGCCAACGTGCAGACCTGCCGCGGCTCACACACGCACACGGTGCTCGAAGATCCGAAGGACCGCGCGAACGTGTACATCTACGTCTCGGGCTCCTCGGGTATTCGTCCGAAGACCGAACTGGCCGGCTGCGAGGGCGACCTCGCCTCCGACGATCCGAACTCCTCGCGTCTGCGCATCGAGATCATCAAGGTGCCACTCGCCAATCCGTCGCAGGCCGCAGTGGTCGGTCGCGCCAACATCTTCGCCGGCCTCGGGCCGGCGCCCAGCCACGGCCTGTCCGACGCCGACAAGGCAGCCGCCGAGCAGCAGCTGGCAAATGCCCGCCGTACGGGTGCCTTCATTGCCCGCAACCCGCAGTCGGGGGCGGACATGGTGGTGCCGGGCCAGATCGTTCGGCCGATGCTCGACAGCCTCGCCCGCGCGCGCGGCGCCTCCACGCCCAACGCGGCCGACAGCGCGGCCGCCCGTCCGCTCATGCAGGCGGCCATGAACCGCATGTTCTCCGGCGCCGCCGGCGGCGGTGGCGGGCGTGGTGGGGAGCGTTCGCAGTGCCACGACATCACCGTCTATCCGGCGCTCGGTCTGGCCGGCGGTGCCTGTGAAGGGCACGGCCTGCTGCTCGACATCAGCAACCCGGTGAACCCGGTGCGACTCGATGCCGTGGCCGACAGCAACTTCGCCTACTGGCACTCGGCCACCTTCAACAACGACGGCACGCAGATCCTGTTCAGCGACGAGTGGGGCGGTGGCGGCGCGCCCAAGTGCCGTGCCGGTGACAAGCCGGAGTGGGGCGCCAACGCCATTTTCGAGATCGTGAACAGGAAGATGGTGTTCAAGAGTTACTACAAGATTCCCACGTATCAGTCGTCCAACGAAAATTGCGTGGCCCACAACGGCTCGCTCATCCCCATTCCGGGGCGCGACGTGATGGTGCAGGCGTGGTACCAGGGCGGCATCTCGGTGTTCGACTGGACCGACCCCGCCAACCCGAAGGAGATCGCCAGCTTCGACCGCGGCCCGATCGACAGCACGCGCATGGTGATGGGCGGCTCGTGGTCGGTGTACTGGTACAACGGCCAGATCGTGAGCTCGGAGATTGCGCGCGGTCTCGACGTGGCCCAGCTCGTGCCGAGCCCGTACATCTCGCAGAACGAGATCGACGCGGCGAACACGGTGAAGTGGAGCGAGCTGAACGCGCAGGGGCAGCCGAAGATTTCGTGGCCGCCCAGCTTCGCGCTGGCCAAGGCGTTCACCGATCAGCTGGAGCGCAAGGGCTGCGCGGCACCGGCGGTGTCGTCGCTGCGGACGCAGATCGCGGCGGCCGAGAAGGCCACCGGGGCGGCGCGCAACACGGCGCTGAACGCGGCCGTGACGGCGGCCGAAAGCGCACGCGGCTGCGACGGCAACAAGACGGACCTGCTCAAGAAGGCGCTGAAGGATCTGCAGGCGCCGGCGATGTAATCGCCGCCGTTGCCTGATGCACGACGGCCGATCCGGAGTCTCCGGGTCGGCCGTCGTTGTTTCACGCGGGTGCTCGCATCGCGCGTCGAATGGGCGCGCCACCGGTGTCCGACGCTCAGAACACCCAGGGTACCAGCTGCATCTGGCGCGTGAAGAGCACGCGCGGCGTGGGGCCGCCGATCACGCCGAACTTGGCGGCCCCCCAACCCACGAAGCCGCCCAATCGCGAGCTGCCACGCCACGGCATCTGCAGGGCGCCATCGCGTTCGCCGGCCGCCAGCAGCCCGAAGGACAGGTGCCCGGGGCGCCAGACCCCACCCTTGTCGCCACCCCACCCCTCGCGCCATACGTACAGTCGCACGCCGGCCTCGAGCAGTGTCATCGCATCGAGCGACTCCCGTGACGTGGGCAGCGCCACGTACGTCGGCACATACGAGGCAATCAACTCGGCGCGCGACGGCCATCCTTCGGCGTTCGGCTGAAAGGCGGGCACCCACTGCGCGGCGTAGTTGAGCACCACCTCCGCCGCATTGCGGGTGGGGGCGCCGGGGCCGTACTTGCGCTCGAACCGGCGCAGCTTCTCGGCGCTGGCCTCCATGGAGCGCTCACGGCGCCAGAAACGGTACGCGTACACGGGGGTCAGGATCGCCACCCGGCGTTCGCCGCCCACCGCGGCCGTGAGGCGCGACTCGGTCTGCTGCAGCACGATGGCCACGGTGTCGATCGCGGCCAGCTCGCTTGGCGTGAGCGCCCGGTAGCGGCGTCGGGCCATGGGGATGAACTCCACGCGGCCATCGGTCTCGAGATGGCGCAGGGGCACCGCCCCGACACGCTCCGGGACGAGGCGGTCGATCTGCCGCTGCAACATCGTGTGGGCGGCCGGCAGTTGCGTGGCAAAGCCGCTCAACGAGTCGGCCTGACGCGCGGCGAACAGCAGCGAATCCACGGTCACGCGGGCGAAGCGCGCCGTGTCGAGGCGCGCCACCGGTTGCGCGCCGAGTGGCGCGGCCCACGGTCCGACCGCTACGACGGTGTCGAGCCGCGGCGTGAACAGCAGCGCTGCCATCACGAGGCCGCCCGCGCGCCGCAGGCGCGACAATCCTGCGGGCGCGTTCATGCGAGCCACCCGCGGATCTGCTCCGCTTCGGCGTCCACGTAGGCCTCCCAGCTGTGCGGGTTGTTGGCGGCGATGTGCGGTGGCTCGCGATCACGAAGCGAAGCCTTCAGCGTGGCCACGAGCTCCGCCTTCGTGTTGATGTTGAGCGCCTGCTGGTCGACGACGATCGGGTCCGGCTCTCCCGCCACGCGCATCACGGCCCAGGGCGCGGCCTTGCGGAAGAAGTGACCGCCCACGGGATCGAGGGCGCCGGTGATGGAGATCCACCGCTCCACGGAGCGTACGTGCTCGCCGAACAGGGTCGTCTCTCCCGGCACCGACAGCGCGTCGTCCTTGATGGTGTAGAGCCATTGGCGATTGGGAACCAGGCCGCCCATGGCCATGGCCACCGAGCGGATGAGCATGACCGGCGAGGCCATGAAGATCACGTTCTCGAAGCGGACGCCGTGCGTGGCCGGCTGCAGTTCGTGCGACGGGTAGCGCGCGGCGTGATGCAGCGCCTCGTAGGTGTGAAAGCACCCCAGCGAATGGCAGATGATGCTGAGTCGCTGGTCGCTGGGTGCGATGCCGGCCGCCACGCCGTCCTGCACCATGGCCTTGAGCTGGTAGAGGTAGGCTTCACGCACCGCCGCGCGCGCATCCGAGACCAGTACCGGCCACAGCACGTCACCAAGCACGTCGGCCAGGGCGGGGCCAAGGTCGTCGTCGTCGATCTCGCGCCGCAGCGCGGTGATGGCCTGCGTGAACAGGTCGCCGAGGTTGTTCTTGGCGGCAAACCAGTCGTTGATCTGGTCGTACCAGAGTTGATAGATCGCGACGTCGTCGGCCATGTCGCCCAGCGCGTGACGCACGCGTGCCAGCAGCTCGGTGTAGTCGCCTTCGTGCGCGTTGCCGATGCCGTGCACGAGGAGCAGGGCGCGACGGCCCGGCCACTGCTGGCGTTGAGGCTTCCAAGACATGCGGGCGTCCAGGTTGAAGCGGGGAATTCGAAACGGTGCCGCGTCACTGAATGTGGAGCGTGGGCCGCGAAGGGGCGAATGGTGGATGGGGAAGCGGGGCCGGCAGCAGGAACCCCGAGGAAACAGGGAGGAGGGGATCAGGAAGGAGGAAGCAGGAACTGCTCCTCCCTGA
The DNA here is from genome assembly GCA_040379205.1 of Gemmatimonas sp. Classification (GTDB taxonomy): domain Bacteria; phylum Gemmatimonadota; class Gemmatimonadetes; order Gemmatimonadales; family Gemmatimonadaceae; genus Gemmatimonas. The sequence goes on along the minus strand of JBEILM010000011.1, from coordinate 16,435 downwards.
TCCCCTCCCCCCTGTCTCCTTGGGGTTGTGCCCCGCCACAGACCTTCCCAGAACACCGCCTTCAGCCAATGTGATACTCTCGCCACCAGCGCCGAGCGTGGCGGTAGCAGACGGTCCAGCTCGGCGCGACTCTCCACCCACCGGCTCTGGCCGATGATCGACAGCAGGTCGAGCATCGGCGTCACCGCCGTCCACCCCGAGAGCGCCGGCATCACTTCGCCATCGGTGGACACGCCGCGCGCGTTCTGGTTGGTCGAACCCAAGAGCGTGTAGAACAGCACCCGCTCGCGTACCGCTTCGGTGATGTCGTAGAACGCGATCTTGCGATGATCGCGGGTGATGTTGTCGGGCACGGGAAGCCCCGTCGCGAGTCGCCAGCTGAAAAAGGTGGGACTCGCCACGTTGGTGATGTTGACGTGCACCTTGATCATGTTGCGCAACCACGCCTCACCGAACTGCGCGCGCTGGGCCGTCAGCTTCGCCGATCCGGCCATCGCGTCGCGGAGTGCCTGCTGCGCCGCCACCAGCGAATCCTGCCAGGCGGCGAATGGCGGGGGGAGTGACACCCGGTGGTCGAGCGGGCGTTCGAGCAGGTCCATCCAGAGGCGCGACGACCGCGCCTCGTAGAAGTACTGGTCGAGCAAAATGAGGTACGTGGGAAACGTGCCGGTCGAGTCGTAGGCGCGCACCCGCTCGGTCATGGCCGCGACGTACGACCGCAGCACGTGCCGGAAGCTCATCGCGTCGGGGGCGCCGTGATCGTCGCGTCCCCGGAAGTCGTGGACCTGCAGGACGTGGCAGTCACGCGCTGCATGAATGGTGCGATGCAGCTGCCACTGGAACTGCTCGTTGATGAGGTACGACACCATGTTACCGTCGTGAAACGGCGCGCCGGTTGCGCGGGCGAGCACGGCATCGAGCTCGGCTTGCGAGTCGTGATCCTCGGGGCGCAGGGCGTACTGCAGCGGCAACCATACATGACGGGCGCTGCCCCACTCGGCACGCGCCGCCGCTCGGGCCTCCTCCACGATGTCCAGCAGGGCCTCGAACACCGCGCCTGTCGGGTCGACGACGGGTGGCGGTACCATGGCTGAGTGATCCAGCCAGAGGCGCCACGCGGCGCGGGCCTGTGCCGCCAGCTCGCGCGTCGTATCCGGCCGCTTGTCCTGGCCGAGGAGCCGATCGTACGGCAGCAGCACGTCGCGCAGGAGCAGCGCGCGCGCCGCCACGGACACGCGAGGCGCCGTGGCCGCGTCGGCATGCGGCTGCAGCGCCGCAGCGAAGGCGTGATCGAGTGCGGCATGGAAGCGTCGTGTCTCGCGCTCCATGGCCGGACGTGTGGTGTCGCCCGAAATGGCACGCAGTCGCTTATGCAGCAACGCGACGCGGCGCAGCACCGCGCGGTCGCTCGCCTCGTTGCCACCACCGGTATGGTCGAGCCATGGGATGGCCAGCCAGCGGATGTTGAGCGCCGCCTGGTGGGCCGTGTCCATGAGGGCACGCGCCGCCACCGGAAGCGTGGTCGGCCGCACGGGCAATGGCGGCGACGTGGACCCGACCGGCACCACCGGCGCCTGATCGCGGCGCTGCCGCGCATGCGCGGAGGACAGATCGCGAACTGAATCCGGCGGAGCGGGAAGGGCGCTGTCGCGCATGCGCGGAGGACACGTTGCGGTGGTCCTGGCCCGCGCAGCGCACCGGCCGCGAGCCCCAGGTGTGCCTGTACGCGGGACGGCTGCCCCAGGGACACCGTGGTGCCGCCGTCGGATGGCCGCAGTGGCTGGCCGGTCGCGGCGGTGGTCGCGCAGGACATCGCCGCGATTACGCCAGTGGTGTGCGCCAACCGCTGCCACCGCGAGCACGAAGGAGTCCGTATGCGGCGAGAATGCAGCCCGATGAAGCGGGGGCAACGCTTTGTGGGTGGCTGCCTGACCGCGGGCCACACTGCCAACCCCCAGTGAACAGGGGGAAGGGTGTCAGGAAGGAGTGAGCAGTAACTGCTCCCTGCTTCCTCAACCCCTCCTTCCTGATGCCTTGAGGTTCACCGCCGTCAGGGCGCCATCGGTCGCATCCCCAACACACTCGCCGGATCCACCGTCACCTGCCCATAGCGCGTGATGAAGTGCAGGTGCGCCGCCGTCACGCGCCCCGTGGCTCCCACGTCGCCGATCACCTGGCCGCGGGCCACCGTGTCCCCGACCGCCACGCGTTGCCGGCTGAGGTGCAGGTAGGCCGTGACCAGCCCTTCGCCGTGATCGAGGTACACCACGTTGCCGCCCAGATAGAACGCATCGACGAGCCGCACGACGCCGCGGTTGGCGGCGCGCACCGGGGCTCCGACGGCGCCGGCGTAGTCGGTGCCCAGGTGGCGGCTGGTGACGGCGCCATTGAATGTACGCCCGCTGCCGAAACGGCTGGTAATGCGCGACGGGCGCGGCACGAGGAACGGCGTGGTCCACAACCGCGGCACGTCGTGTGAGGCGCGCGACACGGCGGCCGCGCGGGCCGCTTCGTCGCGCTGACGGGCCGCGAGCGCCGAGTCCGGGGGCGCCGAGAAGCGGGGCGCGACCCGCAGCGCCTCGAGCCGGTAGGCGCCGGCGCGGGTGCGGAGGCGCACGGTGCGTTCCGCGGCGCCGTCGCAGGTGAGCCGCAGCATCACGCCCGTCGTGGAGTCGATGGGGACGGCGGCCAGCGCCACGAGGGAGTCGCCGACCGCGCGCCAGAGTAGCGGTTCACCGGCCAGCGTGGCGGTCGGCGGCAACGGGACATCGCGACCGGAGATCGCGAGGCGGAACAGTGTACCGGCCCGTGGAACAGCCGGGACAGGGCGGACCACGGCGGAGGCGCAGTCGGTGGGCCGCCGTACCGAGACGGCTTCGGTCGGCCGCGGGGACTCCGGCGATGGGATGGCCAATGTCCAGGCGGTCCCGGCGAAGGCGAGCGCGAACCGAACCGGCAGGGCTGGCAGGAGGAGCATGCTGCACCGTACCCCGTCCGGCGCACAGGGGTCGGGCGAGCGGCGGTGATGCCGCTGGCGAAGGCGCGCAACCGCACCGGCCAATCCGAAGGCCCACGAACGCGGGCTGCGGATGTGACCGGTACGGGAGCGACCAAGGCATCCATCGCATCAATGTCGAACTGCCAATCAGTCGGGCGGCCGGTAAGAACCGTGGCCGTCGCCGAATCCGGAACGACCGCGGGCCGACCTCATTGCAGCACGGAAGAAATGGGAGCGGCGTGAGGCCGACACCGTTTCATGTCCACCAGAAGGACGAGAATTCGCGCCGGCTCGTCACGAGAAAACTGGGATGAAGCGCGTGGATTCGTCCCTCCAGTCGCTCGAGGCATTGGTCACGGCAATGGCTAACTTTGGCCATCGCGCCTCTCTGCGGCACGCCTCATCGCCAAGACGGTGTTCTCCATGTCCCTGCAGCCTTCCAACGTGGCCGGTGTCCCGATCCTGGTGGCCACCCCCGGTGCCGGCCGCGAACGTCCGTGGCCCGCGGTGCTCTGGTGCCACGGATTCCGTGCCGATGCATTGGCCCATGCGGCCGAGCTTGTACGCTGCGCCCACGCCGGATTCCTGGCGGTTGGCATTGACGCGGTGGGGCATGGGGCCCGCCGCGATCCGGGGCTGACGCAGCGGGTGGCCGAGGCGGGCGGTGCATTGCCGGTCATGCGAGACCAGGTCGAACAGACGGTCGCCGAACTACCCGCGTTGATCGACGCGCTGGTGGTGGAGCATGGCGTGGACCGCGCTCACGTGTCGCTCGTCGGTATCTCCATGGGCGCGTTCCTCGCCTACCGCGCGATCGCCGCCGGCCTGTCGTTGCGGGCGGTGGTGGCACTGCTGGGCAGCCCCGCGTGGCCGACTCCCACGCGTGCGCACCGACTCCTGGAGCGTTTCGGCGAGGTGGCGCTCCTGAGCATCACCGCCGAACACGACGTGAGCGTCCCGCCGGCGCCGGTGGTGCGGTTGCACGCCGCGCTGGACGCGCAACTCGGCCCATCACCGCGGCGCAGTCACCAGGTACTGGCCGGCGCCGGGCACCTCACCTCGGCGTCGGAGTGGGCCCGGGCCATGGCGTGGACACTGGCGTGGCTGCAGCAACATGGGCGTGCGGATTCCACAGCGGGCCCGACGACGGGCTCCGAACCCGTTGGCGGGACTGAGGGACGAAAAGACGGCGCCGGGCCGTTATCGTTGGGAATGTCTTCGTCTCCCCCACCCGCCGGCCACCCTGGCCCCGTCGACCTGTCGGGGTTTCCGCCCACGTCGCCCTGCATCAAGGTGTGCCAGCTCGACCTCCAGGACCGCTGCTACGGCTGCGGCCGCACCCGGTCGGAGATCGCCCAGTGGTCGGGCATGTCGCTCGACGAGCGTCGGGCGGTGAACGCGCGGCTCGGGTTTCGGGGGCACGGACAGCACCGCTAACCCGGTACGGCGCACCAACGCGCGTGTCCCCCTTCACCCATCTGCCGCTCGCCGACCGGGACGTGAGCCGGACGGCGTGCGACCTGCGCTGGATGCGGCAATTCACGCCGGGCGCCGTTCTCCTCGCCGTTCTCATCATCGACGGCGAACCGGCCTCTGCACCGCGCCCGCGCATCAACGCGAGCCGGTTCCCTTGCGGCACCTGGTCGCCGCACTGGCGCGCGTGACCCTCGGCTGACCGGGACCTTGTCGGGCCACAGCGGGCGGGTTGACAGTCGCTGGCGTCCCCGGCAGTTACCACGCGTGGATAACGTGACGCACGCACTGGCCGGCATGCTCATGGCCGACGCGACGATCGGGTATGTGTCCGGTCGGTCGCGTGGCCGGGTGCCGGATCGCTTTCGTACTGCCGCCGTGATCATGGGCATCGCTGCGGCGGAGTTCCCCGACACTGACCTGGTGTACTCGGGGCCGCTGGTCGGGATGGGCAAACTGGGCTACCTGCTGCACCACCGCGGGCACACGCACACCATCGTCTGGGCGGTGCTGAGTGCCATGCTGCTCTGGTGGGTGGCGCGCTGGTGGTGGCACCGCCGGGCCACGTCCGACGAGGCGGCATGGTGGGCCGCGCACGGCAGTCGCGCACTGCTGGCGCTGGCCCTCGCGGGGACGCTGTCGCACCTCGTGCTCGACTGGACGAACAGCTACGGCGTGCATCCGTTCTGGCCGCTCGACGATCGCTGGTTCTACGGCGACGCGGTGTTCATCGTGGAGCCGTGGCTCTGGGTGGTGGCCATTCCGCCGCTGTTCTGGAACCGCACGGCGCGCAGCGCGCGGGCGGTGCTGGTCGTGCTGCTCGCTCTCATCCTTGCTGCGAGTTGGGGGTTGGGCGAGGTGGCGCGCCCGGTGGCCATGCTGCTGACCGTCGGTGCCGCGTTCTGGATGGCGCTGCAGCGCGTGCTGCCGCGTGGTGGCCGGCTGCTCACCGCACTGCTGGCCTGGACGTCGGTCACCAGCACCTTCTTCCTCGGCGCCTCGCAGGCCCGGGCGATGGTGCGCGAGGCGGCGGCGCGCTCGCCGGCGGTGCCGCGGCCGCGCGCCCTCGATGTGGTGCTCAACCCGGCGGCGGGCGACCCACGCTGTTGGCTGGTCATGGTGGTGACCACCGACGACGTCATGTATCGGGTAAGCGAGGGCCTTGTGGCCCCGTTTCCGGGGCTGCGCTCGGCGGCGCAATGCGCGGAGAGCTATCGCACGGCCCGGATGGGCGCGAGCATCCTGGCCGCACTGCCGAATGCATCGCCCGCGGTGCCCCTCGATTCAAGCAGTGCGCTGCGGTGGCGGCGCAGCTGGGCGGTGCCCCGCTCAGAAATGGTCGCGCTGGCCACCGAGCGCTGCGAGTTCGCGGCGGCGCTGCGCTTCATGCGGACGCCCGTATGGGTGGAACGCGGCAACGGCACGCTGCTGCTGAGCGATGCGCGCTACGGTGTGAGCGGCGGCGGTTTTGCGGAAGTGATGCTGGAGCCTTATCCGGCGCCATGTTCGCTGATGCGCGCGTGGGTGCCCGGGTGGGTCCCGCCGCGCGCCGACGTGCTGCGCGGAGACTGATCCCTGGCGACGTGTGGCCGGATGGCGGCTGGACACCCCAACGAATGGAAGAGCGCACCATGTACGGCTTGATCGGCAAGATGCGGTCCGCGCCTGGGCGCCGCGACGAACTGATCACCATCCTGCTCGAGGGCACCTCGGTGATGCCCGGGTGCCGCAGCGATATCGTGGCTCGCGATCCGAAGGACGCCGATGCTCTCTGGATCAGCGAGGTGTGGGACGATCGTGCGTCACACGCCGCATCGCTCCAGCTGCCAGCGGTCCGCGATGCCATTGCCCGCGCGCGGCCGATGATCGCCGGTTTCGCCGAACGGTACGAGGCCGAACCCGTGGGTGGGGTGGGGCTGAGCGAAGGGCACGGCTGACACCACCGTCACGGTCGGCACGCCGGCGCTGGCCCCACGCGCCCGTCGCGCGGTATGGCCACCACGCTGAACTCCTGCACCCGCGCCGGCTCGGTGGGCGCAAGTGTGATGCGCACGCGTAACGCCCCCGCGGCACATGCCAGCTTCCACTCGCCACGCAGGGCGTTCTCGGCCCACAGCGCCCCCTCGGGTCGGCACGACCCACCGGCGCTTTCGACGAGCTTCGCGATCGACGCCGCGCGGCGCGGTGCGCTGTCGTCACGGAAGAGGTTCATGGCCGCGATGCTGTCGGCGAGTGGCGGCTCCCACCGCTGCACCAGGCGCGTGACCTGCTCCTGCATGGCCACCAGCACCGGCGACGGCTGCACGGTGCGCGGCGCCAGTCCGCCACGCTGTAGCAGCACCTCGAACGCCTGATCCAGTGGCGCGCCCCAGCCGGTGTAGGTGAGGTTGCCGAGCGCGATCAGGCCCACGCCGTGGTCGGGAAGCCAGCGCATCTGCGAGCCGAAGCCCGGCAGCCCACCCGAGTGCGCCACGATGTGGTTGAAGAGGCAGTTCTGCGACACCCGTAGGCCATACGCGTAGCCACCGCTGTTCAGCGTGAGCGCCCCCGTCTGGGCATTGCGCACCGCCGCCGCCGGCGCCATGCGCCACACCTGCTGCATTTCGCGCAGCGAGGCGCGTTTGAGCACCGGATGCTCGGTGCCGTCGCGCGGCGGCCACGCACTGAGCATGAGCCCCACCCAGCGACTCAGGTCGGCGCTGCTCGTGAGCATGCCGCCCATCGCCCCGAAGGAGCCGTCGGCGAGTGGCGGCTCCTCCAACCACTGGCCGTCCTGCAGCCGGTAGCCGTGCGCCAACCGCGACGCCGGCACCATGCGCGATTCCATCGTGGTGGAGGTCATGCCCAGGGGCAGCAGCACACGCTCGCGGAGGTAGCGTGCGTACGGCATGCCGCTCACATTCACGACGATGCGTCCCAGGATGGCGAAGCCGAAGTTGCTGTACTCGTAGGCCACGCCGGGGGTGTTCGAGAACGGAATGCCGGCGCGAATCATGCGTGAAAGATCCGCGTCGGTGGCGTCGAGCTGCTGGTCGCCCCAGGGATTGTCCTCGGGGAAACCGGCTGCGTGCGACAGCAGGTCACGCACCGTGATACGACGGGCATCGCTGGTGGGATAGCGCAGCTGCTTCAGCTCGGGCACGTACTGCTCGGCCGGATCGTCGAGCCGCAGCTTCCCCGCGTCGCGCAGCTGCAGGATAGCCAGCGCCGTGAAACTCTTGGTCATGCTCGCAATGCGGAACACCGAACTGGTGTCTACCGGCGCCCCGCTTGGCACCTCGCGTACACCATGCGCGGCCACGTGCAGCAGCTGTCCGTCGACGATGATGCCGTAGGCAATGCCAGGTACGCGGCTGCGCGCCATGAATGCCCGCATGACGCTGTCCACCGCGGGGATGGCGCGGGTGAGCTTGGCGATCCGGTCGGGATCGGTGAATGTGGCCGGCGGGGCAATACTCGACTGGGCGAGCGCGAGGACTGGTGTGCCGAACGTGGCGGCCACCAAGAGCGTGAGCGTCTTCATGGCCCTGATCTGCAGCGCGATGGCGCCGGCGTCAATGTGGCGATGGGGAGGGGCAGGTAGATCAAATGGCACGGTCCCGGTTGGCCATCGCACGGCTCGCCTGCCGTCCAACGCCGCACGATTCGGAGCGCGTGGCCGATTAGGGTCGTGTTTCGTACGACTCAGCCGGTCGCCACATTTCGCTGAGGAGTCGAATCCATGCCCGCCGCTTCCATGCCGTCCCGATCCCCATCCCCCGAGCTCGTCGCCCGCATGCAGCGGCTGGCCGAGTACATCGACGCGCACGCCGAGGAGTCGCTGCCGCTGGCGCGCCTCGCGCGCGTGGTGGCCATGAGCCCGCATCACCTGCAGCGTACGTTCGTGGCCGTGCTGGGCGTGAGTCCCAAGGCGTACCAGTCGGCGCGGCGGCTCGCACAGTTCAAGGCACGGTTGCGCGATGGTGACGCCGTGCTCGACGCAACGTTCGACGCGGGCTACGGCAGTACCAGTCGCGTCTACGAACAGGTTACCGGCGGGCTCGGCATGACGCCCGGCGCCTACCGCGCAGGCGGCGACGGGGAGACCATCACCTACGCCGTGCGCGCGACGGCCATGGGGCCGCTGCTGATGGCCGCCACCGCGCGCGGGGTGTGTCAGGTGGAGTTCGGCGACGACGCCGACCTGCTGGTGGCGCGGCTGCACGACCATTTCCCCAAGGCTGCGATCGTGCCCGCTGGCGACGCGGCGCGCGAGCCGCTCGACGCGTGGATGGACGCGCTCGAGGCGCACGTGGTGCAGGGGGCGCCGTGCCCGGCGCTGCCACTCGAACTGCGTGGCACGGCGTTTCAGATCAAGGTCTGGCGCTTCCTGCTGAGAGTGAAGCCCGGACGTGTGATCAGCTATGGCGAACTCGCCGAGGGTATCGGCCACCCCGACGCCGTGCGAGCCGTGGGCACCGCGTGCGGGGCCAACCGCATCGCCGTGCTCGTGCCCTGTCATCGGGCGCTGCGCGCCGACGGCTCGCTCGGCGGCTATCGCTGGGGGCTGGAGCGCAAGCGCGTGCTGCTCGAGCGGGAACGACGCGCGGCTGGACAGGGGAACGCCGGTCCCCGCCGCTGAGGGCGAAGGCCGGCGTTCGGCTGCACGGTGCAGCGACCGACTGTGTTGGCCACCTCCGGTTGTGGAGCAGTGCTCCCGGCTTGCTGAACGTCGGGGCGGCATCCTGAGTCGCCAGCGGCTCGGCGTGCCGGGCGGTGGCAACGACGGCCAGCGCCACGCCCGGCGCACTCCCGCGCGCGTAGCTTTCGCGACCAGTGTCCTCCAACCCTCCTCCCGCCCCCTCATGCCCGCACGTCCCCTCCGTTCCGCCCTGCTGGTGCTGGGCAGCGCCGTCTGCCTGGCCGCCTCGCCCGCCGTCGCCCACGCCCAGCCTTCGCTGGTCATCCTCGTGCGCCACGGCGAAAAGCAGCCCGCCCCGGCCGATGACCCGTCGCTGAGCGCGGCCGGCGTGGCTCGCGCCAAGGCCCTCGACGTCGCCCTCACGGGCACCACGCCCTCCACCATCGTGGTCAGCCAGCGCAAACGCACCGTGGAAACCGCGGCGGTCGTGCAGCAGCGTACCGGCGTCACCCCCACTGTTATCGGGCTCGACGCCGACCACGTGAAGCACGTCGCCGCGGCTGTCATGAAGGCGAGCGGCGTCGTACTGGTGGTAGGGCACAGCAACACCGTGCCGGCCATCGTCACCGCACTGGGCGGCCCGAAGCTTCCGGACCTCTGCGACGCCAGCTACGCCACCATGTTTCTCGTGGTACCGGGGCGCGCCGGGCAGAAAGCGCAGGTCGTTCGGTCGGCGTATGGCGCCCCCGACGCCATTGGCGCCGACCAGTGTCAGGGGATGCAGGCCAAATAGGGCCGCCCGGTTCTCACGAGGACCGTACGGCCGCGCCCTCGGCCGTGCTAACTTCCGCCAATGATCCCCATCGGTATCGTGACCATCTCCGATCGCGCGTCGAGCGGGGTCTACGAGGACAAGTCCGGCCCGGCCATTCAGGCGGCGTTCACCCGCTGGCTCGCCTCCCCGTGGACCCCCGCCTACCGGCTCGTCCCCGATGACCAGCCGGCCATCGAGGCCGCGCTGCGCGAGCTGGCCGACGAGGTGCAGTGCCCGATCATCGTCACCACCGGCGGCACCGGCCCGGCGCCGCGCGACGTGACCCCCGAGGCCACCACCGCCGTCTGCGACCGCATCCTGCCGGGCTTCGGTGAACAGATGCGCGCCGTATCGCTGCGCACCGTGCCCACGGCCATCCTGTCGCGGCAGCTGGCCGGCACCCGCAGCCGCTCGCTCATCATCAACCTGCCGGGCAAGCCCGGGGCCATCGACGAGTGCCTCGGCGCGATCTGGTCCGCCATCCCGTATTGCGTGGAGCTGCTCGGCGGGCCAAAGCTCCAGTTCACCGACAGCGCGCCCGCGTATCATCGCCCCGCGACCTCCTGACCTCCCCGTATCGCCCATGAGCCTCGCGCCCGAACTGCTGAAGATCCTCGTCTGCCCCAAGAGCAAGGCGCCGCTGGAGTACCATGCCGGCCCGCCGGAAGTGCTCGTGTGCCGCGAGAGCAAGCTGGTGTACCGCGTGGACGACGGCATTCCGGTGATGCTCATCGAGGAAGCCCAACCGCTCGACGAGGCGACGTACCCGCCGGCGTCGGCCTGACGGTGATGACACCCACCGCCCCCGCACAACACGGCTGGCAGGACGCCACGCGGGTGGTGCGCGCCGGTCTGCCGGCGGCCACGCCGGGCACGCCGTACCTGCCGGGGCCCGTGTTCGCGGCGCCGTACCATGCGCCCGGCGACCCGGCCGCGTCGCCGTACACGTACGGGCGGTTCGACAATCCCAGCTGGTCGCACTACGAGCAGGCGCTGGCCGACCTCGAGGGCGGAGCCTGTCTGCTCTTTCCGAGTGGCATGGCGGCCACGGCCGCGGTGCTCGCCACGCTGCTCCCACCGGGCGGGACGCTGGTGATGCCCGCCGAGTGCTACTACACCGCGCGGGTGCTGGCCACGCAGGCGTTCGACGGGGCCTGGTTCGCGGCGCAGAGCCTTCGCGTGGTGCTCGCGCCCACGGCCGGCGACGGCCTGCTCCGCGCGCTCGAGGACACGGCGGCCGATGGCGGCGTGACGATGCTGTGGCTGGAGACGCCCATCAACCCCGGGCTCGATGTGTGCGACATTGCCACGCTGAGCGCGCGCGCGCACGAACTGGGCGCGCTGGTGGTGGTGGACAACACCACCGCCACGCCGCTGCTGCAGCAGCCGCTCGCACTGGGGGCCGACGTGTGCGTGGTGAGCGACACGAAAGCCATGACTGGCCACGCCGATCTCGTGCTGGGGCATGTCGCCGTGCGCCATCCGGCCCACGCCGAGTCGCTGCGGCTGTGGCGCACGCGCATGGGGGTGATTCCCGGCCCCATGGAAGCGTGGCTCGCCCACCGCTCGCTGGGCACGCTGCACGTGCGGCTCATGCAGCAATGCCGGTCGGCGATGGCGGTGGCGACGTTCCTGGCCACGCACGCCAAGGTCAGTGGCGTGCGCTATCCGGGGCTGCCCGCCGATCCGTCGCATGCCATCGCGTCGCGGCAGATGTCCCACTTCGGCGGCGTGGTGAGTTTCGTGCTGGCCGACGCGGCCGCGGTGGCGCGCTTCTTTGCCGCGTCGCGGCTGGTGTACGAAGCCACGAGCTTCGGCGGCCTGCACACCAGCGCCGAACGCCGGGCCCGCTGGGGCGGCGATGCCGTGAGCGACGGCTTCGTGCGCCTGAGCGTTGGCCTCGAGGACACCGGCGATCTGCTCGCCGATCTCGCGCAGGCGCTCGATACGGTGTGACGGCGTCCGCGCGTCCGCAACGCCGGTTCGACCGCGGTCCGCCTCCTGCTTCCTGCTCCCAGTGACAACGCCGTGACCATGCCCGACACGCCGCACCCGATGGATCGTCGCACCTTCATGACAGCCGCGGGGGCCATGGCCGCCGGTGTAGCGGCCGGCACCCCCGCGGTCGCGCAAGCGGCGCCATTCGCCACGCCTGACGCCACGCCTGACGTGGTCCCCGACGTCGCGCCCGACGAGGCCCTGCAGCCGCCGCGCTTCGCCTTCGACGAAGCCACCGTTGCCGACCTGCAGCAGCGCATGATGCGCGGTACGCTCACCTCGCGCGCACTCACCGCCGCGTACCTCGCGCGCATTGCGGCGGTGGACAAGGCCGGCCCCACGCTGCGCAGCGTGATCGAAGTGAACCCCGATGCGCTCGCGATCGCCGCCGAGTGTGATGCGGAACGGCGCCAGGGGAAGGTGCGCGGGCCGCTGCACGGCATTCCCGTGCTGGTGAAGGACAACCTCGATACGGCCGATCGCATGCAGACCACCGCCGGCTCGCTGGCGCTGGCGGGCACACCGGCGTTGCGCGATGCGCACGTGGTGCAGCGGTTGCGCGAAGCCGGCGCGGTGATCATCGGCAAGACCAACCTCAGCGAGTGGGCCAACTTCCGCTCCACGCGCTCGAGCAGCGGCTGGAGCGGGCGCGGCGGCCAGACGCGCAATCCGTACCTGCTCGATCGCAGTCCGTGCGGCTCGAGCAGCGGCACCGGCAGCGCCATTGCCGCCAATCTGGCCACCGTGGGTATCGGCACCGAGACCGACGGCTCCATCATCTGCCCGAGTTCGATCAACGGCCTCGTGGGGCTCAAGCCCACCGTGGGCCTCGTGAGCCGCGCCGGCATCATCCCCATCTCGGCGTCGCAGGACACCGCCGGTCCCATGACGCGCACGGTGACCGACGCGGCGGCGGTTCTCTCGGTGATTGCCGGACGTGACTCGCGCGATGCCGCCACGGCCACCGCGCCGGCGTCGGTGCCCGAGTACCTCGCGGCGCTCAAGGCCGACGCGCTGCAGGGGGCGCGCCTCGGCGTGGCGCGCAACATGGCCGGCTTCCACCCTGCCGTGGATGCCGCGTTCGACAAGGCGATCGACGCCCTCAAGGCCGCTGGCGCCGTGCTCGTGGACCCCGCCAATGTAGCCACCGTGGGCAAGTACGACGCGGCCGAACTCGAGGTGCTGCTGTACGAGTTCAAGGATGGCCTCAACGCCTATCTCGCGTCGCGCGGCGCCACGTCGCCGTACCAGACGCTCGAGGAGCTGATCGCCTACAACAAGGCCCACGCTCCGCAGGAGATGCCGTGGTTCGCGCAGGAGCTCTTCGAGCAGGCGCAGGCCAAAGGCACACTGAGCGACGCCGCCTATCAGGAGGCGCTGGCCACCTGCCGCCGGCTCTCGCGCGACCAGGGGCTCGATGCACTGTTCGCCGAGCATACACTCGACGCCGTGGTGGCGCCCTCCAACGGCCCGTCGTGGCCCATCGACCTGGCCAGCGGTGACCGCTACACCGGCGGCAACTCGTCGGTGGCGGCGGTGGCCGGTTATCCCTCACTCACGGTGCCCATGGGCTTCTTCGCCGAACTGCCGCTCGGTCTGTCGTTCATCGGCCGGCCCTACACCGAGGCGCGACTGCTGGGCCTCGGCTACGCCTTCGAGCAGCGCACGAAAGCGCGCCGCGGGCCACGCTTTCTGCGGACGCTGCCAACATGAGCGAGACGTCCACGAAGCCGCCGATGGCGGCGGTGCTCAGCGTGGTGGGGGCTTCGGTGCTGGCCGTCGTCGGCTACGTGCTGCTCACTCGCGCCGCAGACACCGGCCTCGAACGGCTCGACCGCATCGACCGCGTACGCGCCATGTGCGATGCGTACTACGCGCAGGCCCGCAGCCGCGCCGACACCATGCGTCTCGACCGCATGGCGCTCCCCGATACCATCGATCCGCAGTCCAAGGACGCCATCGACCGGTGCGGCGACCTGCGTGCGGCGAGCAGCATGAACACCATCCCGAATCCGCGCGAGATGGGTGAGGAGATTCCGCGAGGGCTCCGCTGACGAAGAAGGCGCTGGCGGCGCTGGTCGTGCTCCTCGTCGCCGGCGTGCTCGCCTTTCACACCGGCGTGCCGGTGGTGGTGGACGGCCGCATGAACACGGTGGTGAGCCCCACGATTCCCACCGTGGCGCCGCAGGCGGCCGCGCTGCACAACACGCTGTTCGTGGCCGACCTGCACGCCGACGAACTGCTCTGGGGGCGCGACCTCCTGCAGCGCGTCGAGCGCGGGCACGTGGACCTGCCGCGTCTGCAGGAAGGGCGCGTGGCGTTGCAGGTCTTCAGCGTCGTCACCAAGACGCCGCGCGACATGAACTACGTCCAGAACACCGGCGAGACCGACAACATCCGCCTGCTGGCCCTGGCGCAGCGGTGGCCGAGCGCCGCGCAGACGAGTCTGCGGGCGCGGGCGGTGCATCAGGCCGACCGCCTGCACGACGCAGCCCAGCGGTCGGGGGGTGCGCTCACCGTGATCACCTCGCGTGACTCGCTGGCAGCATTCGTGATGCGCCGGCAGGGCGACCCGGTGCAGGTCGGGGCGCTGCTGGCCATCGAGAGGCTGCACGCGCTCGACGGCACGCTGGCCAGCGTGGACACGCTGTATGCCCACGGGTTCCGCATGCTGGGACTCACGCACTTCTTCGACAACGACGTGACAGGCAGTGCGCACGGCGTGTCGCACGGCGTGTCGCATGGCGGCCACCTGTCCCGGTCCGCGCAACCTCACGGATGACCAGTTGCGCGCGATCGCCGCCAACGGGGGGCTGATCGGCATCGGCTACTGGGACGGCGCGGTGTGCGAGCCCACCGTGGCGCAGATCGTGAAGGCCATTCGGCACGCCGTGCAGATCATGGGCGTGGATCATGTGGCGCTGGGGTCGGATTTCAACGGCGCCACGCGCGCGCCCTGGGACACGCGCGGCGTGATCGTGCTGACGGCGGCGCTGCTCGCGTCGGGCATGCCCGCCGCCGACGTGGCGAAGGTGATGGGCGGCAACACACGCGATTTTCTGCTGCGGGTGCTGCCGCCGGCGGGTCTCGTCGCTCGATAGGTCACGCATCGTCAGGCGAGTCTGGACGCTCGGTCCTAGGCACTGGGTGGGCACTTCCGGCCGCAGGCGGGTATTCACCGGACATGACGACCTTTGCCTCCATTGTGCCCGTCGTGCGCGTCTCCGATGTCGCGCGCAGCCTCGCCTGGTACCGCGACAATCTCGGGTTCGAGGCCGACCCGCAGCCTGCCGACGCACCGCACGACTCGTGTGCCCTGCGCCGCGATCGCACCGAGCTGATGCTGCGTCGCGCGCACGCGCCGCTCGCGCGTGCCGTCGACGCCTACGACTGGGACGTGTACATCCGCCTCGAGGGCGGCGAACTCATCGCCCTGCTCGATCACGCGCGCCGGCGCACGCCGCTCGTGCGTGGCCCGGAAGTGATGCCCTCCGGACAGGTGGAGTTCGAGCTCGAGGACCCCGACGGCCACCGCGTGTGCGTGGCCGAGGTGCTCGCCGATACCACGGGGTTTCCGCCCGCGGTGCGCTGAGCGGCCTCTCGGTCTACACCCCTTGGTACTGACGCGCCCGCGCGGCGTGGCAGAGCGCGCGGTACCAGGTGGCGGAATCCTTGAACGTGCGCTGCTGCGTGGCGTAGTCCACGTGCACCATGCCGAAGCGCGGCCGATAGCCGCTCGCCCACTCGAAGTTGTCGTACAGGCTCCAGGCGTGATAGCTGCGTACGTTCGCGCCCGCCTCGATGGCCTCGGCCACGCTCGCCAGGTGCGCCTTGTGGTAGGCGATGCGTGACGCGTCGTGCACGATACCGTCTTCGCCCGGCTGGTCGGCAAAGGCACAGCCGCTTTCGGCGACGTGCAGCGGCAGGCCGGGGTGCTCGCGGTTGAGCCGCACCAGCACATCGCGCAGCGCGCGCGGCCAGATCTCCCACCCCATCTCGGTCCGCTCGCCATCGTTGCGGCCGAACGCCGACTGAATGGTGGACGTCGACGCCTCGTCGAGACTGAAGTCTGCGTGTCCGCCGGTGCCGCGGGCATCGGCGCGAATGCCGAAGAACAGGAACGGCAGGTCGGGCATGTGCTCGCCCGCGCTGATGATGAGCCGGTAGTAGCAGTTCACGCCCACGAAGTCGAGCGGCGTGCGCATCGCCTCCATGTCGCCGGCCCGGATCTGCAGCGCGTGCTCGGGCACCCCGTCGAGGAAATCGCGCGGGTAGGCACCCGTCATCAGCGGATCGATGAAGATGCAGTTGAAAAGCGCATCGGCGTAGCGCGCGGCTTCGATGTCGCCGGCGCTCTGCGTGGCCGGCTCCACAGGGGCCATGGCGTACACCGTACCCACGTGCAGGTCCGGGTTCACCGCCTTGATCGCCCGGTACCCCAGGGCATGTGCCCGATTCACCACGTGCACCGCGCGCAGAAAGCCGCGCAGGCTGCGCCGTCCCGGGGCGTAGCGGCCCAGCAGGTAGCCGC
>JBEILM010000010.1:0-62142 GCA_040379205.1 Gemmatimonas sp. | reverse complement strand
GCGAGAGGACACGTCGCAGTTTTTTCCTCGGACCAGAGATTCCTCCGGTTCGTAGCCTTCCCAACTGTGTCCAGAATAGATCAAGTCGCCATCGATCCCAACGGTCGATTCTGGATCCTTGGGAATTCTCGCGATCGACTCGACGATCGAGTGCTAACCCTAGCAGACTCAAGCGGAAAAGCTATCGCCAGCTTCCTGCCGATCGCCCGCATGCTTCCAGAAGGCAGTACGGATTCGCTCCTCTGGGCGTCATCGAGAAGGCCGTCGCTCGCGATTGGCGACTCCTTGGTCTTTGTGGTCAACTCCATCGCCGATAGTCTTTGGGCGATTTCCATGACCGACCTTACGGTTTCCAGCAGATGGCTCGGTCACCCACTGTACCGATCGCCAGTCGCGCCAAGATCGCCGATCAGGTCAAGACTGGAACACAGGAAGTGGCTTGAGTCGAATCTGCTGGTAGCTAACGTCGCCGCCACTAAAGATGCGGCGCTCGTTGGCTACTCACGGGGGCTCTACTTCGAGAATGATTTCACAATGGCATCCGTCGTGTATCCTGATCGAGTGACGCACATGGACTCAGTGCCTCCGGTGCTTGGTGCCTCTGGTCAAGATTTTGTGGTTCTCAGATCGGACGATACAGGACGCTTCATCATCACACGATTTACGGTCGCAGACCAGTGAGCAGATCAGACTTGCTGCGCGTGGCACTGCTGGCAACGTTGGTCGGATGCCGGGACCCTCGGCCAAGCCAGTTGGGCGAGAACCGAGTTTTTGAGGAGGTCGGTGGACGCGCTGGAAGCAAAGATGATTGTGGACGGCCGACACTTCAGCGCGCCATTGCAGAGCTTGTCGTTGTGACGGCAGATGCCTGCCTGAGTTGTCGCGACGTTGGCTGGTTGCTTCGCAAGAGGGCGAATGCCCTCATGGACAGCAGCAAGACCGTCGCAGTGTTGACTCCCGCTTCGGACGCACCAGTGGTCTGCGCCTATCTCGAATCGGAGAGAACTTCGACGCCGGTGTTCGCTTCTTCCTCAACGGAGTATTTCAGAACTCAATCTACTGAGACAGTCACGCTACTGAAACAGAGCGCGCAAGGCATTTCGCGATTCTCGGGAGTGAATGGAATGACCGTGCTACGAGCCATGCAGCTCAGGTCCGCCGGCAAAGACAGTCTGCGATAGCCAGTGAGGTACAAACCCAACAAGCGGAGAAGACGGAACATGAAGAATTCAAAGAAGATCGTTGCAGTCGCATTTGGATTGCTCTCCATGGTGGCGGCGTCAAAGACCGCGAGTGCCGACAACGGAGGGTGCTGGAGAACGGAGGTTTGCTATCCTTGGGGATACAGCTGCACGGGAACGGAGTGCTCCTTTGGTCCACTTTGCTGCAAAGGAGTTTGCGCGCAAACATGACCTACGAGTGTAGGTAGCCGATCTTGCCGTACCTCACTGGAGAAAAGGGACCAGACTCGTGTTCTGGTCCCTTTTCAATCAGGTGCACTTATCGAGCACGGCCTATTGAGTCAATGATCGCCTTGAGCTGGTCGAAATTCGGTGCCGGGTAGTACAGCCGATCACCGATCACCACGGTAGGCGTCCCTTGCACCCCGCGCTCGGTCCCCGCCTTCACGTTGGCCTGAATGCGCGCCACGTGCTTCTGCGTATCGAAGCACTGGCCGTAGGCCGCCATATCGAGGCCGATCTGCGCCGCGTAGCCGTCGATGATCTTGCGCGGATTGCTCGTCGCCTGGCTGCTCCAGTCGTACTGCCCGGCGAAGAGCGCGTCGTGCATTTCCCAGAACTTGCCCTGATCGTTCGCACACGCCGCCGCGAGATGAGCCGACATGGTGTTGGCGTGGATGCTGGTCAGTGGGAAATCGTAAAAACGAAAGTTCGCGAGCCCGGCGTCGATGATGCGCGCCTTGATGTCCGGCCCCTGCAAGGTGGCGAACTGGCCGCACCCCGGGCACTCGAAGTCCGCGAATTCGATGATCGTGATCGGCGCGTCGGCCTTGCCGCGCAGGTAGCCCTCGGCCGCCGGGAGCGGCGTCCCCGCCGCCAGCTCGATCGGCTTCGGCTTGCTCTGCATCTTGGTCCAGATGAAGGCCCCGCCGGCCACGATCACGGCGCCGATCAACACCAGGAATCCGGTGTTCGACTTCTTCTTCGGTGTCACCTTTGCCACTCGCTCTCCTCGTCGTCGTCAGGCGTCCAGCCGGTGGGTTCCCAGGTACTGCCGTACCCGTCGGCGGACGAAGGCTCGTCTGCCGTCCGGGCCTCGTCAACCAGCCGACGATGCTCGGCAATTTCCGGCGTGTCATAAGTACAGCGCACTTCGTAGTGGAACAGCTCACTGCGCACGTCGCCGAGCAGCTTCATCAGCTCGCCGGCGTTGGCCAACAGGGCGTCGTTCGCGTCCAGCGCCTGGATACGCTCGGCCAGAAGGCGCAGCATCGCCCGCAGAGTCTCCGCCCGGCCTTCATCGTACGTCTGGTCGTCGGACATGGCTTGAAGCTATGCGCGCACCCGTTCCCGGCGCTATCCTGCGGGTCGTGTACACCGAGCACCTGCGCATTCCCGTGGGCCCCGGCGCCCTGCACATCGAGCGGTACGGACGGGCGGGGCCGGCCATCGTGCTGCTGCACGGCTTCGGCACCTGCGCCTTCCTCTGGCGCGCGGTCGCGCCGCGCCTCGCCGAGCAGGGATTCACCGTGCTGGCCATCGACCTGCTCGGCTTCGGCGAGTCGGATCGCCCGCCTGACGGTGAATTCCGCCCCGCCGCCCAGGCCACCTACGTGGAGCGCGCCCTGACCGCCCTCCGGCTCGGCCAGGTGATGGTGGCGGGACAGGACCTCGGCGCCCTGGTGGCCATGCTGCTGGCGAGTCGGCACCCGGCGCTGGTGCGCCGGCTGGCGCTGCTCGAGCCGCTCGACCCCGACGACCTGCCGGGGCCAGCCATCCGGGCCCTGCAGCGCACCTCGGCGCTGTCGGCGCTCCAGGCCAACGCCCTGTTCGGGGCGCGCCCGTTGCTGGAGCCGCTGCTGCGAGAGGCCGTTACGGCACCGGCACGGATGCCCGACCTGCTGGTGGCCCGGTACCTGGCGCCGTTCGTGGGAGGACAGGGGGCGGCGGATCTGCTGCGGCTGGCCAGTACGATTGCGCTGGCCCCCGACGACTGGCAGCGGCTCGGCCAGTTTCGCGGCCAGGCCATGCTCTGGTGCGGCGCCGACGATCGGACACCGTCACGTCGCGGGCACGACCACGGGGCGGCGGCCCGCGAGCGGTTCGCGCGCTGGCAGCACCGACTCCCCGAGGCGGCGCTCGTTCCGCTGTTCACCCGCCTCCATCCCGACACGCTGGTAGCCGAAGACGCCCCCGAGGCGCTGACCGCAGCACTTGGCGCGTGGGGTGCGTATGCAGAGCAGCGGCCGAACGCCCCATGATTCGGCCCAGCCCGCCACTAGGAAGCGGGTTTCTCATCAGTTAGGTTTCTGAGGCTGCCCCGGAAACGCCGGGCAGCATGTTCGACGCACTACCCAGAGGAAATGGCCAAGCCCAAGCTTCGTCCGCGTCGTGATTCCATGGTGCCCTCGCCGTATCAGGAGGCCCGTGACGAGATGTTCCAGCAGATCATGCAGTGTGGCGTGATCGGGTGTCATCCCGAAGACCAGAAAGAGTGGTTCGATGCCACGATGGTCTATCTGCAGGACCGGTATCCGGAGCTCAAGGCTCCCGAGTTTGCCGAGTTGCGTACTCTTGGCGAGCGCTTTGCGCAGCCGACCAGGAAGCAGATGCAGGAAGCGGCGACGGTCTGACCCTCGCCCGCTTCACCGATACATGATGCCGGACAACGAGCGCCTCTTTCGGGAGGCGTTCGACGTTTGGCGCAGTCGCGTGGGTCACGCGCGCCGCCACTCGTTCTCGGGTTCGGTCGCCGGTGTACGGACGCGCTCACGCCAGAGCATGAGGGTGTAGTCGACGGTGGCGATGATGCCGAGCGCTCCCACAACGAGCACCAGCGCGTTGACGGAGGCGGGTACCAGCAGCACGGCGAGGAACGTGACCAATTGCAGCACCGTCACCAGCTTGCCCGCGGGTCGCGCCTTGAAGGTGATGGGGCGCAGCCAGCTCACGTTGCGGGCCACGAACCAGCCCACGAGCGACATCACGTCGCGAAAGAAGAGGGCGACGGCCTGCCAGAGCTGAAGGTGCCCGCCCATCACGTAGGCCGCGATCACGCACAGCGCGAAGAACCGGTCGGCCACCGGATCGACGAGCGCACCAAGGCGCGATGATGCCTGCGTACGCCGGGCGAGCCAGCCATCGAGAAAGTCCGACAGCGACGCAACGACGATGAGCAGCAGCCGCGTGGGGACCGCGTCGGTGAACAGGAAGCCGATCGCCAACGCCACCCGTGACGTGGAGACCAGATTCGGCACGGTGAACACCGTGGTCGCAGGCGTGGTGCGGTCCATGCCGCAAACTATCGGGCGGCGCCCCCGGGGTGCCAGCGATCAGGCGCCGCCGTTAACCTCCTCCAGACATGTGGCGCGACCTGCTGAATGACCCCCTCCCGATGGTTGTCGTGGGCATCGCGGCGGCTGTGCTCGCCTGGGACGTCGCGCTCGCCGGGTGGATTTCGGCGCGCCGCGAAGCCCCCCGTCTTTTCACGCAACTGACGGCGTTCTGCGGGCTGCTGGTGGTTCCGGCGGTCGTTATCGGGGTGGCCGCCGGGACCGAAGCGGGAGCCCGCACCATTTCCGGCATCACGTGGATTCTGCCGGTGGTGGCGGTTGTGTTCGCGCTCCAGGTGCTCTTTGCGCTCGCCACGCGTCTCGTGTCGCTGGTGGTGGGCATGCCCCTGCTGCTGTACGACCTGCTGCTCGCCGCCATTGCCATCGGCGACTATCTCACGGTGCAGCAGGGGGCCGCCCCGGAGGCGCTGCAGGCCGCCGTCGCGGCCCGCGATACCATCGTCGGCTTCACCGTGGGGCGCGCGGCGCTGGTGTCGCCGCTCACGACGCTGGTGCCCATCGTGGCGCCGGCCTTTCCCGCCCGGTGGCGCCTGTCCGGCGTGGTGCGCGCGGTGCTGGTACTGGCCGCCACGTCGCTCACCACACTCCTGGTCATCGAGTGGCCGCGTGGGGTGGCCGCCATCCGCAGCTACCGCGCGGCGAGCCTTGAGCCCATGCAGGCGCGTCCGGCCGGCGACTTCCTGCTTGGGGTGCGCTTCCTGCCGGTGCTCGACGGGGCGCCGCCGGCCCGTGCCATTCGTGCCGACCTGCCGCTGCTCGAGGACTTCGCGCCCGAGGTGCTCCTGATGCTCATCGGCGAGGAGGGCACCCACCCCGCGGCGCTCGATTCGCTGGCCCGCGTGCTCGAGCCGCTGCGTGGAGACAGAATGCGCCTCGCCATCGGCCTGCGACTGGGGAACGGCGCCGAGGCCACCGAACTGCCGCCGCGACTGGCCGCGCTCGACCGGGTGCTGCGGACACTCAAGCCCGACGTGATCTTCCCCGCCCTCGCCGATCCGCTCCCCGCCTGGTTCGCGGCCCCGCCGCCGTCGGCCGCCTGGTGGCGCGCCCTGCTCGAGCAGAGCGCCCGAACGGTCTCCACCGTGCGCCCCCGCACGATGCTCGGCTGGAGCGCGGCGCGCCTCGATGCCACCGACAGCAGCGTGTACCGGTGGGCCATGCGGCCCGGTACACCGGTCGAGCTGGTGGGCGCCACGGTGTATCCGTCATTCACCGGACTCCCCGCCGTCGACGCCCGGCTGCGGGCCCTCGACCGGTGGCACAGCAGCGCGATGACCGCCGGTGGCGCGGCCCGGCCTCATTGGCTGGTCAATGTCGGAGGCCTGCCGCATGCCCACGGCGATGCCGCGCAGACCGCCGCGATCCGTCGCGCGCTGGCGTGGGGGTCGCGCCGGGCGTGGATCGGTGCCGCGATCGTCGGCGAACCGGCCGATTACGCCGGCCGGATCGGCCTGCGGGCATCCAATGGCCGACGCCGCGGCGCGATCGAGGCGATCGGGCTGGCCTCCCGCCGCATGCGCGAGGCACGCGTTGCCCGCTGACTACGCGGTCCCGCGCACGACCCCTTCGGCCACGACCGCCGGATCGAAGTACTGCCGCGCCACCGACTGCACATCGGCGGCCGTCACCGCCTCCAGCCGCGCGTCCACCTCGTGCCGTTCGTACAACCCTTCGCCGAACAGCCAGGCATCGACCAGATCGCCAAGCACCGCTCCACCCGACTGTTGTGCGATGGCGTGGGTGCCGATGAGATAACGGCGAGCGCGCTCGACCTCCTCGCTCGTCGGCGGCTCGTTCACGAACCGCGCGAACTCCTGCAGCAGGCCGTCGCGGGCTTCGTCCTCGCGCGCCGGCGAGGTGGCGATGTAGGCGGCAAAGGCGCCGCCGGCGCGCCGTTCGACGGGAAACGCGGTGACGGTGTACGCCAGCGACTGCCGGTCGCGCAGCTGCTCGAAGAAGCGTCCGCCGAGTCCGCTGGCAATCGCCGACAGCACCCGCGCCGCATGTCGCTCGGGGGCTGTGCGCGACGGGCCCGGAAAGAGCAGCGCCAGCGCCGTCTGCTGCTTGGCCCGCGTATCGTGCGACGCGTGCCGTTCGACCGGCCACATGACCGGTGGCAGCGGCTGGTCCGCCTCGTACACGAGGTCGGCGAAGGCGCCGTCGAGCACGGCGGCTGCCTCGTCGGGCTGCACATCGCCGACGACCGCCAGCACAGTGTGGCCGCGCCGGATGTGCTGCGCGTGGTACGCCGCCACCTGGGCGGCGTCGAGGTCCGCGAGCGACGACTCCGTGCCGATCACCGACCGCGCATACGGATGCGCGCCATACGCGGCCATCGCCGCCAGGCGCATCGGCCACCGATACATGTCGTCGCGGGCGCGCGCGACTTCGGCGAGCGCCAGCGTGCGCTCGGTCTCCACGCCATCGGCGGGGAACACCGGGTGCTGCACCACATCGCCCAAGAGCGCCGCCGCCGTCGGGAGATGGCGCACCGGTACCGACAGCGACCACCCCAGGCTCTCGAGGCCCGCGCTGACGCCGATGCTGCACCCCAACTCCTCGGCCGCCTCGGCGATCTGCGCGCCCGTGCGGGAGCGCGTGCCCTTGAGCATGGCCTGCGCCGTGAGGCGGGCCAGCCCTTGGTGCGCCGCCGGCTCGCATGCCGTTCCCCCGCGCTGATACACCCCGATGTTCACCAGTGGCGCACCGGGGCGCGGCAGGATCAGCACGGGCACGCCGCCCGCCGTGGTGTACACGTGCACATCGCGCTCGACGCGCAGTCGGCGCGCGGTCGGCGCCGCGCCTGACGACGCGACCGCCATCACCTCCGCCGGCGTCACCAGTGTCGGGGACGGCATGACCGCGCTTCCGAAGGTACGTACGGCCGCGAGCAGCGCGTGCAGTTCGTCGTCGGACGCCACGAGCGCGGGCGCGCCCTCCGGCCGGTACGACACCACGCTCACCTGCTCCGGATCGAGGTGCGTAACCAGCGCCTGCTGCACCTGCCGCGCATCAAGCGACAGCAGCGCGTCGTAGTACGCCGACGCGCGCGCAAGGCCGCCGTCCGCTTCCCACGACGCGAGATACTGCGCCTGGCCGTCCATGCTCTCCAGACGGCGCAGCCAGCGCGCTTCGAGCACCCGCTGCGCCCGCAGCACCTCGCCGGCGCGCTGGCCCTCGCGCCGCGCGGCCTGCACCTCACGCCATATCGCCTGCGTGGCCTCGCGGGCCCGCTCCGCAGGCGCCTCGGCGTGCAGCACGAACACGCCGATGTCGTCGGTGGTGTAGTGCCACGCGGTGACCGACGAGGCCAACTGCCGTTCGCGCACGGCGCGGTACAGGCGCGACGCGCGCCCCGATCCCAGCGCGACACCGGCCAGATCGAGTGCGGGAGCATCGGCGTGCGTGAGTCCGGGCACCCGCCATCCGAACCCCACGTGCTGCTGCGCGATATCGCCGCTCCACTCGCGCCGACGCAGCCCCGGTGCCGACGTCTCGTGCGGGCCGCGATCGCGCGGAGGCGCACCGGCGGACAGCGCGCCGTAGCGGGCTGCCACCTCGCGACGCACCACGTCGGGATCGATGTCACCGACGATCGAAAGAATGGTGTTGTCGGGGCGGTACCAGTGGCGGTAGAACCCCACGAGCTGTTCGCGCGTGAGTGCCCGCAGCCCCGTTTCCTCACCGATGCGCCAGCGCCGGATGCGGTGCTGGTCGTGCAGCACTTCGTAGAGCGTCTCGATGGCCACCGCCGAGGCCGTGTCCCGCTTGCGCTTGGCCTCCTGGATGATGACCTCGAGCTCGCGCGCGAGCTCCTCGCCGTCGATGACCGAGCGGGCGTAGGCGTCGAACTGGATCTCCAGCCCGGGCACAAACGACGACGACGGCAGCACCGTGTAGTAGCTGGTGTGGTCGTAGATCGTATGCGCGTTGAGGTAGCCGCCGTTGGCCTTGGTTTCGCGCGCGATCTGCCCCACACCGCGCGTGGGGGTGCCCTTGAAGAACATGTGCTCCAGTACGTGCGCGATGCCGACGATGTCGTCGGTTTCGTCGAAGTAGCCGGCCTTCACATGGGTGACGATCGCCACCACCGGCGCCGACGAATCGCGGCGCATGAGCAGCGTGAGGCCATTCGGCAACACCTCGCGAATGGTCTCGTGATGCAGCGCGAGCGCATCGCTCGGCCGCTGAAGCAGGACGGTCATGATGGGGGCAACCCGGGAGGAACCGCAGGAGGCAGGGCCCCCGGCGGCCGAAGGGGCAGGGGCGGCAGGCAGCGCTGCCAATCTCCGGGACCGGCCCGGTCGATCCAGCGGCGCGCCTCGTCCACCCGCTGCAGGCGAGCGAGCGCGCAGCCGAGAAAGCCCTGGGCCATGCGGTCGGTGGGATCGAACTCGATGGCGCGCACATAAAAGCGGCGCGCGAGCTCCGGCTGGCCGTCGGCGAGCATCACGCCAGCCAGCTCGCGCGCGGCAATCGCACTGCCCGGGGCCAGCCGCACGGCGCTGGTGAGGAAGCGCCGCGACCGCGCCAGGTCCCCGTCTTCGCGCGAGAGTCGCCCGAGATACACGAGCGGCCGGGCGTCGTCGGGGTGCTGTTGTGCCATCTGCACGAAGGTGGTGCGGGCCACTTCGCGGGCCCCGCGCTGGAAGGCATCGACACCGTCGCGATAGAGCCGGTCGGCGCGGCCGGTGTACCACCACAACCCCCCGGCACTGGCGGCTACCACGAGCGCCGCCAGCGCGGCCACGAGCAGCGTGCGACGGCGGCGCGGCACAAGGGCCGAAGCGTCCGGCAGGTCGTCGGTCTGCGCGTCATCGCGTGGTGGCGTGGACGTCGTCGACTCGGAGGCGGGGCGACGCGGCGGAGGCGGGGCCCACGCTGGCGGCACGGAGGACGCGGAAGGCGACCCCTGCCGCGGCATTCCGCCCGACGGCGGCGCGAAGGGCGATGGCGGCGCAGGCGGCGGCGGTACGTCGGGCACGGCGTGTTCCAGCGCCATCCACGATTCGCGCATCAGCAGCCGCTCGGCCTCGTCGGCGGCCGGCGCCTCGCCGCGGTCGGCCCACGACGAGAGCCCCACCAGTGCATGGGCATCGGAGAGCGTGAGCACCCCGAGGCGGCGGGCTTCCCCGACCAGCGCGTGCCCCGTGAGTTCGGGGCGCTCGAGCACCAGTTGCAGCACCTTCTGCGCCGCCTGCCAGAGCACGGGCGCAGGGGTGGGCTGGCCAGGGGCAAAGACACCACGCGCCGCATCGAGGGCGGCGCGCGCGGACTGCTGGGCGGATTCGGTGCCGAGGCTCATGGCGTCAGGGGCGACTGCGTCCGGCCACGCGCCCGCGATTGGATGGCGGGGCGATGACGCGCGTTCAGCGGACGATGCGCAGCATGCCGGCGGCGGCACTGCCGCGGATGAACGCCTCCGGCGCATGCGACGCAATGCTGATGCCGGTGGCGCCGTAGAAGCGACGCGCCTCGATGACCATGTACTCCTGCAGCGAGCGGCCGGCATCGCGCGCGTCGCGCAGCGCCCGCACGATCTCATCCCACGAGCCTTCGAAGCTGCTGCCGTCGCGCATGATCACCCGGTGCGTGCCATTGCCGGCCATGAGCACGTCGGTGGAGGCCGCCTCGCTCTGCTCCGCCGCCTGCTGCTGACTGGCGAGGCCGGTCAGCAGCGTGCCCAGCGTCTCGAGCTGTCCGGCCGGCGTCGCGTTCTCCTCGCTCTCCCGGTCGAGCATGGTCTGTTCGACTTCGGCGAGCAGTTCGTCGATGTCGTCGGGCTCACCCGCGACTTCGCCCAGCCGGGCTTCCCACGGCTTCAGCTCGCCGTCGTCATCCGGCAGCTTGTAGACGGACTTCTTGAGCTCCATGAGCCGCCAGATCCCCAACTCGTCCCAATGATCCTCGGGCGTGGTCTTCTCGAATTCCAGCAGGGCCCCGTCGAGATCGCCGGCGTCGTACAGCAGGTTCGCCAGATACACGCGCGCTTCGGCGTAGGCCGGATCGATGATCAGTGCGCGGCGCAACGCCACCGTGGCGTCCACATCGTGGCCGAGCCGATGGTGGGCGTACCCGATGCAGGCCACCGCTTCCGCCGAGTCTTCGGCGTGCTGGGCGGCGCGCTCGAAGTACTGCAGGCAGGTCTCCACGTACCCTTCGCGGAAGAGCGCCCGCCCGATCTGCAGCATCAGATCGACATCGTCCTCGTAGCCGAGTTCGATGGTGCGCTCGAATGCCCGCATCCCCGCGTTCACCTGCCCGAATTTGAGCAGCACCTCGCCGAGTCCGGCCAGGGCATCCTCGTGCTCGGGGTCGAGCGTGAGCGCCTCGTCGAAGCTGCGCCGTGCCCAGGCGAATTCCTCGCGTGCCAGGCGGGCGTAGCCAGTGCCGACGTGCAGTTCCACCGCCGTCGGATACACCGAGAGCCCTTCGCGCAGCAACTGCAGCGCTTCGTCGTATCGCGCCTCGTTGTACAGCGCGTGGGCGCGCTCATCGTATTCCTCGGAACTCAGGAACGGGTTGGACATGGCGGAACAGGCCTCCGGATCGTACGGGTTACCGGATAGTACCGTGGACCACGGCGTTGGTTCAACGTGCGCGTCCGGCCGGACGCCGCTGCCTCAGGACTCCTGCTGCAGGGCGGTGGCGATCTGGCCAGCCAGCCGGGCGTTGGCCTCGAGCAACGCCAGATTGGCGCACACCGAGCGTCCGTTCGTACGCTGCTGGATCTCACCCAGCAGGAAGGGGGTCACCGCGGCGCCGCGGATGCCGGCCGCCGAGGCGGCCGCGAGGGCCGCCCGCGTCGCCTCCTCGACGAGCGGCGTGGGGATGGCGTCGTGGGCGGGTAGCGGCTGCACCACCAGCATGGCACTCGTGCGTCCGAGCGCCCGATGGGCGTGCCAGGCGCGGGCAATGGCGTGCGGCGTGTCGAGCCGCGCCGCCAGGCGCAACCCGGTACTCACGGAGAAGAATCCGGGCAGCTCGTCGGTTCCGAAGCCCACCACCGGCACCCCGAGCGTCTCCAGACGCTCGAGCGTGGCCGGCAAATCGAGAATGGACTTGGCGCCGGCACAGACCACGATCACCGGTGTGCGGGCCAGTTCGACGAGGTCCGCCGATTCATCGAACGGCGCATCACGATGCACCCCGCCGATGCCTCCGGTGGCGAACACTTGGAGCCCGCCCAGCGCACAGAGCGCGAGGGTCGCGGCAACGGTTGTGGCACCATCGGCCCCGTCGGCGATGGCCACGCCGAGGTCACGCGCCGACACCTTGCGTACGCCGTCGCGGGCGAGGAACCGCTCGAGATCGTCGGCCTCGAGTCCGAAGGCCGGTACGCCGCGCACGATGGCCGTGATGACCGGAGTGGCACCCGCGGCGGTCACGGCGGCGGTCATGCGCTCGGCCGCCGCGCGATTGTGGGGCGGCACCAGCCCCTGGGCAAGCACCGAGCTTTCGAGGGCGACGACGGCGCCACCGCGCTCACGCGCGGCGGTCACGACGGCGGTGCTGCGAGGGCGGAGGAAGCGCTCTGGCACCCTCCGATTGTACCGTGCGGCACATCGGGGGGCAACGCCCGGAGCACGGCTCGTTCCGCACATGTGACGAGCAGCGGGACGAACGCACGCGCGGCGCACCGGGAGGGGTGCGCCGCGCGTGTTCCGTCTGCCGCATGACGACGCATGGGACGACTTACGGTGCGGCGTCCTCGAACGCGTCGGCCTTGCGCGCCTCGACGAGCTCCCAGTCGCTCGACGTGGGATCGGTTACGGCCATGATCTTGATCGTCTCACCCGACCAGGCGTCGAACACCTTGCCCGTGTTCTGGTAGACCTTGATCTCGTGACCATCCTCGAACTTGAGCACGTGCAGGGGATGGGTGTTGTTCGCGTACTGCTTGCGCAGCTTCTTGGGCGAAGGAATCGGCGGAACAGTCATCAGTCTCGTGGGCTGGGGTCGCGAAGGAACTCGGGGAACATGCGGTCCCGGGCGCCATCGCGCCAGCACCCGAGGCGGCCTGCCGGAGCGTCGCCGGCAGGCGGTGACCGCTCAGGTCACGGTGCTGTGCACGCCGGCAAAGGCCTGCCAGGCGCCGGTGGCCAGGATGTCGTCCATGGCCGCCACCACCGCCTCCAGCTCGGCGTCGGTGGTGTAGAAATGCGGGGCCACCCGGATGCCCGCGCCCGGGCGATAGTCGATGACCACGTCCCGGGCGAGCAGCGCCCGCGCCACTTCGGCGGCGTGGGGCACGCTGAACGCCACCGTTCCGCCACGCCGGGCCGGGTCACGCGGCGCGTGCACGGCCCACCCTCGCGCATCGGCCAGCTCGATCAGGCGCCCGGTCTGCCGCACGCTCTTGGCGCGAATGGCCTCCAGCCCCGCCTCGGCCACGAGGCGCGGTCCTTCGAGCCCGGCGAAGAGCGCCGGGACCACCGGGGTCCCGCCGAGCCAGCGCCACCCACCCTCCGCCGGCACCATGCCGTTCTCGAAGGCAAAGGGATGCTGATGCGCCTGCCAGCCGGTGAGCGCCGGCGCCAGGTGCGCGCTCGCCGCCGGCGAGGCGTACAGGAAGCAGCCGCCCGGCCCGCCGCACAGCCACTTGAGCACCCCGCCACAGAGGAAATCCACGCCCAGCGCCTGCACGTCCACCGGTATCACGCCCACGCTGTGATACGCATCCAGCGCCACCAGCGCGCCCACGGCATGCGCCTTGGCCACGATGGCCGCCGCGTCGAGGATGTACGCCGACCGGAAGAGCACGTGCGAGATGGCCACCAGCCGCGTACGCGGCGTGATGCGCTCGAGCAGGCGATCGAGGTCGATCCCGATGCCGTCGTCGCTGGGCACCTCGACAATGCGGGCGCCGAGGCGCGGGGCAAGCCCGTCGTAGGCGTAGCGCACTGAGGGAAAGTCGAGCGCGGTCATCACCACTTCGTTCCGATCGGCGGGGAAGTCGAGCGCGCTCAGAATGGTGCTCATGCCAAGCGTCACCGTCGGCACCATGACCACGCTGCCAGCCGAGGCGCCAATCAGCGGGCCGATGCGGTCGCCCATGGAGACGGGCATCTCCCACCACCCCTCCGCCCAGGCCCGTACGCCGCGCGTTTGCCACTCGTGGGCATACCGCGCGAGCTGCGCGGGGACGGTACGCGGCATCGCTCCCAGCGAGTTCGACACGAGGTAGGTGGACGTCGCGAGAATCGGGAACTCCTCGCGGAACTGCAGCAGCGGATCGGACATGACAGAGGTGGCGAAGCGATCAGGGAGACCAACGCCGCAGCGCAGGCAGCGGACAGGCTCCCTGAAGCATAGCCACCGCCCGCATCAAGTGGCGGGGAGCGCCTCCGGCGGCGCGACCGCGCGGCGGACCTTCTGCGGCCGCCGCGCTTCCAGCCACCCGTACAGCACCGGCAGCACGAACAGCGTCAGGAGCGTGCTGGTGACCAACCCGCCGATGACCACGCTGGCCAGCGGGCGCTGCACTTCACTGCCAGGGCTGGTGCTGAGCGCCATGGGCACGAAGCCAAGGCTGGCCACCAGCGCCGTCATGAGCACCGGGCGCAGACGGTCCGCCGCCCCCTGTTCCACGCGCCCGGGCACCGTGTCGTCTCCGGGTTCGCCGCTGTGGCGCAGGTGGTTGAGATGCTCCACCATCACCACGCCGTTCAGCACCGCAATGCCGAAGAGCGCGATGAAGCCAACGCTTGCCGACAGGTTGAGGTTGAGGTCACGCAGCCACAACGCCGCGATGCCGCCCACGAGCGCAAACGGCACGTTGGAGAGCACGAGAATGGCCTGCGGCACCGAGCGGAACGACAGATACAGCAGCCCGAAGATCAGCAGCAGCGCCCCCGGTACCACGAGCGTCAGGCGGGACATGGCGCGCTGCTGGTTCTCGTACTGGCCGCCCCACTCCAGGAACACGCCGGCCGGGAGTGGCACCTCCCGCGCGATGCGCGAGCGCACCTCCTGCACGAAGCTGCCCAGGTCACGCCCGCGCACGTTGCTGAGCACCAGCGAGCGCCGCTGGGCATCCTCGTGGCCGATCAGCTCGGGCCCGGTCGTGGACTGGACGTCGGCCACCGCCGACAGCGGCACCAGTTCGCCGCCGGGCGCGCGAATGGTGAGCCGGCCGATCGCCGCCGCGTCGCCCCGATAGGCTTCCGGAAGTCGCACCGCAATGTCCACCCGACGGAAGCCGTCGATGAGTTCCGCCGCCTTCTGCGACCCCATGGCCAGGTCGATGGCGTCACGCACATTGGCCACCGACAGGCCGTACTGTGCCAGCGCCTCGCGCCGGATCTGCATGCGAATCTGCCCGCTACCTTCGGCGACCTCCACGGCGACATCCGCATTGCCGGGCACGGTGGCCACCACCCGCCGGATGCGTTCGGCCAGCAGCTGATTCTGCTCCAACTCCGGCCCCACCACCTTGATGCCGAGATCCGTCTTGATGCCGCTCTCGGCCTCGTCGAGGCGCATGGCGAGCGGCTGCGTGAACGCCACCTCCAGCCCGGGCACCACGCGCAACGCCGAGTCGAGCTTCGTGACCAGCTCCTCGTTGGTGCTGGCGGTGGTCCACTCCTTGTGTGGCTTGAGGATGACGTACATGTCGCCCTCGAACAGCCCCATGGCTTCGGTGGCGAGGTCGGGGCGTCCTTCCTTCGTCACCACGGTCACGACCTCCGGGAAGCGCTTGACGATGCGCTCCGCGGCCATGGAGAGACGGGTGGCATCGGCCAGGTCGACGCTCGGCATGCGCCGCGTGGTGATGAGAATGGAGCCTTCGTCGAGCTTGGGCATGAACTCCGTCCCGATGCGCGAGAGCGAACCCACGGCCACGACCACCAGCACGACGGATGTGATGACAATGGGCTGCGGCCGAGCCAGCACACCGCGGAGCACGCGGCGATAGGCCGCGGTGAGCCGCTCCAGCCACGGCGCCTGCGCCGAGTGCCCGCCCCGCAGCGCCCACGCCGACATGGCCGGGACATACGTGAGCGCGAGAAGCAGGGAGCCGAGCACGGCGCACACCACCGTGAACGCCATCGGCTTGAACATGCGTCCTTCCATCCCGTCGAGCGTGAAGATCGGGATGTACACGGCCACGATGATGGCGATGCCGAAGAGGATGGGGCGCCCCACCTCCACGGCGGCCCGTTCGAAGAGGCCCGTCCGATTGGTGTCGCGATTGCCCTCCAGCCGCCGGATGAAGCTCTCCACCATCACCACCGACGCGTCGACGATGAGCCCGAAGTCGAGCGCGCCGAGGCTCATGAGGTTGGCGGAGTAGCCGAAGGTCCCCATCCCGATGAAGGCGATGAGCATCGAGATGGGAATGACCGACGCCACGATCAGCGCCGCGCGCACGTTGCGGAGGAACAGAAACAGCACCGCGATGACCAGCAGGCCGCCTTCCACGAGGTTCTTGACGATCGTCGTCGTGGTGCGGGCGACGAGGTCCGTCTGGTCGTAGAACGGCACCACCTTCACGCTCCGCGGCAAGGCCTGCTTGATCTCCTCCATCCGGGCACGCACGGCCTTGATGACCTGCCGCGAATCGGCGCCCTTGAGCTTGAGCACCATGCCGCTCACCACTTCGCCCTCGCCGTCCTTGGTCACGGCGCCGTTGCGCGGCAACGCGCCGAGACGCACGGTGGCGACGTCCCCGACGCGCACCGGCGCGCCCATGTGCGAGCCCACGACCACCCGCTCCACCTCGGCGGCGCTCTCCACCCGCCCGAGACCGCGCAGCGTGTACCGCTCGCCGCCCTGCTCCAGGTAGCTGCCACCGAAGGCCAGCGTGTTCGCGGCCAGCGCGTCGTGTACGTCCACCACCGTGTGCTGCACGCCGGCGAGGCGCACCGGGTCCACCTCCACCTCGATACGCTCCGTCAGTCCGCCCCACGAATTCACTTCAGACACACCGGGCACGGTGCGCAAGCGCGGACGCACCACGTAGTCGTGCAGCGTCTTGAGCTGGGTAAGCGACAGCGAGTCGCTGGTGAGCACGTACTGATACAGCTCACCCATCGGCGTGGACACCGGGCCGAGGGCCGGCTCGATGCCCACCGGCAACGCGCCCTTGGCATCGTTGAGGCGTTGCTGCACCAGCTGGCGCGCGAAGTACACGTCGACGTTGTCGGGAAACGGCACGGTGACGAGCGACAGCCCGAACTTGGACGTGGAGCGCACGCCCTGTGCTCCAGGCACGCCCATGAGACTCGACTCGATGGGATACGTGACGAGCCGCTCGACCTCCTCCGGCGCCATTCCCGGTGCCACCGTGATCACCTCGACGCGGGTGCCGGTCAGGTCGGGGAACGCGTCGAACGCAATGTGCTGCAGGGCATAGAAGCCGGCGGCCATCAGCGCCAGCGTGAAGCTCACGACCAGGCCGCGCCGTTTGAGCGCGAAGTGAATGAGGGTGCGCATGTGCTATGCCCCGCCGCCGCGACGCTTGAGCAGCTCGGCCTTGGCGATGGCGGCCCCGCGCACCACCACGGTGGTACCCGAGGACACGCCGCCGAGAATCTCCACGCGGTCGGTCGTACGCCGTCCCACCCGCACCGGCACGGCCTTGATGAACAGGCCCTCGCCGCGTGGCTCGGAGACGATCACGACCGTGTCGCCCTGCATGGCCTGCACCGCCGTCGCCGGCACGACGAGCGCCGGGGCCGTGCCCGTCCCTTCGATGTCCGCCTGCACGAACGATTCGGCGCGGCCCGTGGTGCGCCCACGCAATTGCGCGACCACCTCCACCGTGCGCGTCAGGGTGTCCACGGTGGGCGCCACGCGGGTGACCACCGCGTCGAACCGCTCGGTGGGGGCTTCGGTCATCGCATAGCGAACGCTGGCCCCAGGGTGCACCCCGGCTGCCGCCTGTTCCGGCAGGTGCATGCCGATCTGGAGGCGATCGGGGTTGCCGACCGTGACCAGCGGGGTCCCCGGCAGCACGACGGTTCCTGGCTGCGCCTCGCGCGAGGTGACCACGCCGGCGATGGGCGTACGGACGATCACATCGTGCTCGTCGGCACCGGCGGGCAGCGGCCCGAGCCCCGCGAGGTGTTCGATGAGGGCTACGGCCCGATCACGCTCGGCCACGGCCTGGTCGTAGTTGGCCTGCGCCACCTTCCGCGTCACCTCGGCCCGCTCGACCTCCGCCACCGACATGGCCTTGTTGTCGAAGAGCCGACGGGCGCGGTCGGCGGCGGTGCGGGCGAGGTCGCGCTCCGCTTCCATCGCCGTGATCTGGGCCTTGGCCGTGGCCAACCGGCTGCGCGCGTCCATGATCTCGTGGCTGTGGATCATCACGAGCGCCTGCCCCGCGGCGACCCGATCGCCCACCCGCACGGTGACGTGCGTGATACGCCCCTCGGTGATGGACCCAATCGTCTCGAGGGCGTTGGGATCGAGCTCCAGGCGGCCCGGCACGGTCACGGCGGTGCGCCAGGGCCGGCTCACCACCGAGTCCACGGTGAAGCCGGCGATCTGGACGGCATCCGCCGACAGGGTGGCGGAGTCCACACCCGCGGTCGGCGACAGAGGCGGCGCCGAGTCGGCCGGCGCGGGGGCGTCCGTCTTGCCACAGGCGGCCAGCAGGGAGACGACGGCGAGCACCGCGTGTGTGGCGCGCAGAAAAGCAGCAGGCATGGTCATGAGCCGGGCGTCAGCAGCGAGGAAAGGACGGGAAGATCGAGGGGGCCATCGGCATCGAGTCGCGCACCGATGGCGCGCTCGAGCTCGAGGCGGGCCAGCCAGGCATCGGCCGCCCAGCGGAGGTGCGCCAGCATCGCGTCGGCGGCAGCGCGTTCGGCGTCCAGCAGTTCAGTGAGCGTGGCGTGGCCCTCGCGGTACGACACCCGGGCGATGCGCGCGATTTCGCGCCCCCGGGCGTCGAATGTGGCGGCATCGGCGGAGGCCGCGCGCACCTCGGCGTACGTGTGCCAGGCGGCGGCCACGCTGCCGCCCACCGCGAGGCGCAGGTCGTCCCGCAGGACACGGGCCTCGCTCAGCTCCCCGGCCACGCGCTGGCGCGCGCCGCTGTTGCGATTGAAGAGCGGGAACGGCATGGCCAGCCCGATCTGTCCGGTCATGAAGCCGCCGGTTTCCTTGGTGCCGCCCTGCAATTGCAGATCACCGAAGACGCCGCGCTGCTCGGCTGCCAGGCGCCGCTGGGCTTCCAGCACCGCCGCCTCACGCGCCTGCACATCGGGCCGTACCCGCAGGGCCAGAGTCTGGACCGCAGCCGAATCGGGTGGCGACGGCAGCGTTGGCGCCGCCAGCGGCGCCAACGGTGGCAGCTCGGCGTCGGTCATGCTCAGCAACCGCGCGATCTGGGCGCGGGCCTGCGCCGCCTCGCTGCGCGCCGCCACGAGCGCCACACGCGCCCGGTCGGCCTCCAGCGCCGTGCGCAGCCCCACCGCCTCGGCCACCAGCCCTTCGCGCAGGCGGGCGGCGTCGACGTCGGCGATTTCACGCAGCGCCGCGTATTGACGCTGCGCGATGTCCAGCGCCCCCTGCGCCCCGGCGGCCCGCAGCCAGGCCCGCGCCACCAGCAACTCTCCGTCGCGCCGTTCGGCGGCCGCGTCGCCCGCCACCCGCTGGCGGCCGGCCGCCGCTGCGCCGCGCAGCGCGAGGCGCCGCCCGCTCACATCCATCGGCACATAGAGCGTGGCGAAGATGTCGGGCTGGAGCGGGCTGCCTAGGTTTTCGCGACGCCACTCGATGGTGGGATTGAGCCACTGGGCGCCCTCGCGCACTCGGCCAAGCCCGGCCTGCTCGCGCGCCGCGGCCACCTGCTGCAGCGGGCCGGCCCGTCTGGCCAGCGCGAGCGTGGCGGGAAGGTCGAGGGGCGCCTCAGGAGCCGACAGAGTGGCCGAAGAAAGCGCCGACGGAAGCGCCGAAGGAAGCGCCGAAGGAAGCGCCGGCGCCTGGGCGCGCGCCGCCACCCATGGCAGGGCGAGCAGCCAGAGCGCGCCCACGGCGGGCAGGTACTGGGCGCCATCGCGGGCGCCGTGGAAGACCGGAAGTCGCATGCCCCATTTTAGAACGTCTTGATGAACGTTCCGTGAACGGCCCTGACATCACGGCTCCGGCAGGCCGTCATGCGGGGTGTGTCGTTCGTCACACGTGGCGATACGAAGGGGGACCGGGAGTTCAAGTTGCCCGTCGCCGCGGCCGATGAAGACTGTGTGGCGCAATGCGAGGCGCCCGCCACTCGCCTTCAGCTTACCGAGCCGTGCCGACTCCCACGCCCGACTTCTCCATGTCGGTGATCGATGCCGATCACCGACCCGCTGCCCCACTGGCGCGCCTCATCCGGGCGTACGACCGCGCCATCCGCGCCTGCGAGGCGTTCGACGCGGCGGGGGCCCGGGACGCGATCGCCGTCCTGCGCAGCGCCCTCGACCTCGCCTCCAGTGCCTCGCGCAGCTTCGACGCGCTGTATGCGTGGTGCGAGGACGCGGTCGAGGGACGTGACTTCGTGGCCGCCGCCCAGTGCCTGCGCACGCTCCGCGACGCCTGGCGCCGGGCCCTGCAGCCGGTGGCGCAGGCCACCTTTCCGCAGTACGCCGACCTGCCCATCTGCTGAACCGCCAGGCGCCCGCCGGCTCGTTCAGGCCGCCAGCGGCAGACGCACGGTGAAGCGCGCCCCACCCAGATCGCTGTCCCCCACCTCGATCTGCCCGTGGTGGCGCGCCACGATCCAGGCAGCAATGGCGAGCCCCAGCCCACTGCCGTCCGAACGCTGGCGCCGCGCCTGCTCACCGCGGTAGAAGCGATCGAAGACCCGGCCCCGGTCGGCCGGGGGCACCCCCGGCCCGTCGTCCTCCACGTCGAAGCGCGCGAAGGCGCCCTCCGCGCGCACGGCGAGGCGCACGTGGCCGCCGTCACGGCCGTAGCGCAGGGCGTTGTCCACGAGCACGCCGATCAGCCGTGACAGCAGCGACGGCTCTCCCTGCACCGGCGCTTCCTCGAGCGTCTCGATCTGGAGCTGCCGCCCGAGTTGCGTGGCCTTCGGCTGCCAGCGCGGGGCCTCGTCGGCGAGCAGGTCGTCGAGAAAGAGGCGGGTCGGGGCCGGCAACGCGTCGTCGCCGGCGGCGTCGGCGCGCGCCAGCTGCAGCAGCTCGTCGACCTGCTGGGACATGGCCCGCAACTCCTGCTCGAGCGCGGCCAGCACCTCGGGGTTGGCCTCCCGCGCCTCGAGCAGCGCCAGCTCGACGCGAGCCCGCATGCGGGCGATGGGCGTGCGCAGTTCATGGGCGGCGTCGGCCAGGAACTGCCGCTGCTGAGCCAGCGCGCCGTCGAGGCGGTCGAGCAGCGCGTTGAAGCGCCCCCCCATGCGTCCCAGCTCGTCGTCGGGATCGGTGATCGGCAACCGGGCGCCGCTGGCCGGTGCGATACGGGCCGCCGCGCTGGCCATGTCCCCCACCGGTTGCAGCGTCCGCCCGGTGAGCCACCAGCCGGCCACGGCGGCGGCCACGACGAGCAACGGAATGCCGACCAGGAACCAGCGGTCCACGCGGGCCTGGAGTGCCCGCATGTTGGCCAGACTCGCATCGACCTCCACCGTCCAGCCGGGCGCGAGGTCGGGGTCGAGCGGAAAGCGCACAGCCTCGGTAGCAACGGACGCCCGTGGGCGCGCGGAGGGCGCCAGCCGAGCCGCGCTGCGAAAGAGGGTCCCGTCGGGGCGCCGGTAGCGGATGACCCGATCTTCGAAGACGAGCTCACCGGCGATGTGCGTGAGCGTGGCCTCGATGGACCGGTACTCGTTGACCTCGGTGCGGAAGAACTGGGTGACCAGCCCGGCCGATGCCCGCACCGATTCCTCGAACTCCCGCTGCAGCGTGTTCCGGAGCGTGAAGCGCAGCACGGTGGCCGCGCCGAGCAGCACCACCAGCAGCGTGAGGGCGTAGAGCGCCGTGAAGCGCAGGCGAATGCGCGGCCGGCTGCCGTCGACGCGCGCTGCGGAGGTGGGGGTCATCGGGCCGGCGGCGCCAGCCGGTAGCCCACCCCGCGGACGGTGGTGAGCAGCACCGGGTCGTCGGGGCCATCGATCTTGCGGCGCAGGCGGGCGACATACACATCGATCACGTTGCTCATCGGATCGAAGTTGTCGTCCCAGGCGTGTTCTCCGATGAATTCTCGGGAGAGGACGCGCCCCGGGGCCCGCATGAGCACCTCGAGCACCGCGAATTCCTTGGCGGTGAGCGCCAGCACCCGGGCTCCGCGGCGCGCCTCCCTCGTGGCCGGGTCGAGTACGAGATCGGCCACCTGCAGCACGGTGGGCGCGGCGTGATCGGGGCGCCGCAGGAGCGCCCGCACCCGGGCCACCAGTTCTCCCAGGGCGTACGGCTTGACGAGGTAGTCATCGGCCCCGAGATCGAGACCGGCGATGCGATCCTCCACCGCGTCGCGCGCCGTGGCCATGAGGATGCGGGGGGCGGGGGTACGCCGGCGCAGCGCCGTGCACAGCGCAAAGCCGTCGTCGTCGGGTAGCCGCACGTCGAGCACGACCGCATCATACGGGCTGACGGCGGCGAGTTCCCGCGCCATTTTCCCCGTAGCCGCCGGATCCACCGCGAACCCGGAGGCCCGCAGGTAGGCCGTTGCGCTCTCGCGCACCGTGTCGTCGTCTTCCACGAGGAGCACACGCATGGGTGGAAATGTACCAGCGGAGATGAACGCGGGATGAAGGCGAGCGCGTCCCACCGATGAGTCCCTTCCGGGCCCCGACCGCCGGCACGCCGATGCACAGCGCTGTCACCCACCAGGCGTTGCCGCGCATCGGTGTGGTGCTGGGCGGGGGCGCGCTGAAGGGCATGGCCCACGTGGGGGCCCTGCGGGCCATCCGGGAGGCCGGCATCACCCCGCAGCTGTACGCGGGATCGAGCATCGGCGCCATGATCGCGGCCGCTGCGTCCAGCGGGCGCACACCGGAGCAGCTCACCGAGCGCGCCCTGCGCTTCCGCCGCCGCGACCTGTTCCGCATCAACCATATGGGCATGCTCATGGAGCGCATGCTCTCGCGCTCCATCTACCTCGAGGCGCCGCTGCGCGCGTTGTGCGAGGAGCTCGTCGACGAGGGCACCTTCGAGGAGTTCGCGCACCCGCTGCTGGTGACCGCCGTCGACCTCGAACGCGGCTCGCCGGTGGTGTTCGGCCGCCCGGGGTTCCGCCGTGTGCCGGTGCGGGATGCCGTGTACGCCTCGTGCGCGCTGCCGGGGTTCTTTCCGCCGGGCGTGGTGGGCGATCGCGTCTGCATCGACGGCGGGACCACCGACAATCTCCCGGCGGCGATCACCGGCATGGATGTCGACGCGCTCATTGCGGTGGATGTCGGTATCGCCGACGTGCCGCTGGCCACGGGCGTCGCCGAACAGGGCTTCGCGTCGATCTTCATGCGGGCGGCGACAATGATGATGCACGAGATGCAGCAGGCGTCGCTGGAGCGTTGGGCCGGGCCACCCATGCTGCTCGTCCGCCCCAAGGTGGCCCACATCGGCTGGTTCTCCTTCAGCCATGTGGAGGCGCTGCTGCAGATCGGGTACGACGCCATGCGCGAGGCCCTGCCCCACCTGCTCGAGACGCTGAGTGCGCCCGGCGGCATCTTTCCCCGCCAGCGCATCGAGATCGTGGTCGATCGCCAGCGCTGCACCGGTTGCGGGGTCTGCGTGGCGCAGGCGCCCCGGCTGATGGCGCTGGACGACACGCAGCGGGCGTTCCCACGGCGCCCCGTCCACGAGTTCTCGCCGGCCGACGGCGACTTCGTGCGCAATTGCCCCGTGACCGCGATTTCCGTGACCCCGGTGGGCGCGCCGGAGACGGCCGGGACGCCGCTGGCCCAGTCGGCCTGATTGGCGCTCCCGCGCGCACCCGCCGATATTTCCTCCAGCCTCGTCGGTACCGGGTGTCGCTGGACCAGCGGCATCACGGCGCGATGAGTGGCTCCGTTCCGGACGCGCGTGGCCACCCGAGGGGTCGGCGCGCGCAGGACACTCCCCGTCATGTCGCATCCCAATTCGTTCGGCAGCCGCGCCACCCTCACGGTGGGCGACCGCCAGTACGCGTACTTCCGCCTCGCCGCCCTTGATGGCCTCGCGGGCAGCACGGCCAAGACGCTGCCGTTCTCCCTGCGCGTCCTCCTCGAGAACCTGCTGCGTGGGGAAGACAACGCGTTCGTGAAGCAGGCCGACGTCGAAGCGCTCGCCCGCTGGAACGTGAAGGCGCCCGTCGACAAGGAGATCGCCTTCCGTACGGCCCGCGTGCTGCTGCAGGACTTCACCGGCGTGCCCTGCGTGGTGGACCTCGCCGCCATGCGTGACGCCATGGTCGCCCTCGGCGGCGACCCCACGCGCATCAATCCGCTGCAGCCGGTCGATCTGGTGATCGATCATTCGGTGCAGGTGGACGAATACGGCACCGAAGCCGCCCTGCTGCTCAACACCGAACTCGAGTTCGAGCGCAACGGTGAACGCTACCAGTTCCTCAAGTGGGGACAGACGGCGCTGCGCAACTTCCGCGCGGTCCCGCCGGGCACCGGCATCTGCCACCAGGTCAACCTGGAGTACCTCGCGCAGGTCGTCTTCACCGCCCAGGACGGCAGTGAGACGCTCGCCTACTGCGACTCGCTCGTGGGCACCGACTCGCACACCACCATGATCAACGGCCTGGGGGTGCTGGGCTGGGGCGTGGGCGGCATCGAGGCCGAAGCAGCCATGCTGGGGCAGCCGGTGAGCATGCTCATCCCCGAGGTGATCGGCTTCAAGCTGCACGGCAAGCTGCCGGCCGGCGCCACCGCCACGGACCTCGTGCTCACCTGCACCGAGATGCTCCGCAAGAAGAAGGTGGTGGGCAAGTTCGTCGAGTTCTACGGCCCGGGGCTCTCCAGCCTCGCGCTCGCCGATCGCGCCACCATTGCCAACATGGCCCCGGAATACGGCGCCACGATGGGCTTCTTCCCGGTGGACGCCGAAACGCTCAAGTACCTGCGCCTCAGCGGCCGGAGCGAGGAGCAGGTGGCGCTGGTGGAAGCCTACTGCAAGGCACAGGGGCTCTTCCGCACCGACGCCACCCCCGATCCGGTCTTCACCGACACGCTCGAACTGGATCTGAGCACGGTGGTGCCGAGCCTCGCCGGCCCCAAGCGGCCGCAGGATCGCGTGCCGCTGTCGCAGAGCAAGGCCATGTACCGCGAGGCGCTCGCAGCCCAGCGGGCGGTGCAGAGCGGCACCGCGGCCAATGGCGCCGCGGCGGCCACCATGGTGGCCGAAGGCGGCCCGGCCGACGTGAGCGGCGTGGTCGTGACCTACAAGGACCAGCCCTTCACGCTCAGCGATGGCCACGTGGTGATCGCCGCCATCACGAGTTGCACCAACACCAGCAACCCCAGCGTGATGCTCGCCGCCGGCCTGCTCGCCAGGAAGGCCGTCGAGAAGGGGCTCGGCACCAAGCCGTGGGTGAAGACCTCGCTGGCCCCCGGCTCCAAGGTGGCCACCGAGTACTTCCACAAGGCGGGCCTCATGGACTCGCTGAATGCCCTCGGGTTCAATGTGGTGGGGTACGGCTGCACCACGTGCATCGGCAACTCGGGACCGCTTCCCACGGAAATCAGCGAGGCCATCGACGCGGGCAAGCTCAACGTGGCAGCGGTGCTCTCGGGCAACCGCAACTTCGAGGGGCGCGTCAATCCGCAGACGCGCTTCAACTATCTCGCCTCGCCGCCGCTCGTGGTGGCCTACGCGCTCGCCGGCCGCATGGACATCGACATGGCCACCGAGCCGCTGGGCATCGGCACCGATGGCCCGGTGTTCCTGCGCGACATCTGGCCGAGCCCGCAGGAAGTCGAGCACACCATCCTCGAAAGCGTCAAGCGCGAGCAGTTCACCTCGCAGTACGCCGACGTGTTCAAGGGCGACAAGTACTGGCAGGAGATCGCCGCGCCCACCGGTGATCAGTACGCATGGGACGGCAACAGCACCTACGTGAAGCACCCGCCGTACTTCGAGGGCATGACGATGACGCCGCCGGGCATCCGCCCAATCACCGGCGCCAGGGTGCTCGGCATGTTCGGCGACTCCATCACGACGGACCACATCTCCCCCGCCGGTTCCATCGCGGCGGCCAGCCCCGCCGGCAGGTACCTCACCAGCCTCGGCGTGGAGAAGAAGGACTTCAACTCGTACGGCGCGCGTCGTGGCAATCACGAGGTGATGATGCGCGGCACGTTCGCCAACATCCGCCTCAAGAACGAGCTGACGGGCGGCAAGGAAGGGTGGTGGACGGCCACCGCGCCGGGTGCCGAGCCCGAGGCCATCTACGACGTGTCGATGGCGCGCCTCGAAGCCGGCGTGCCGCAGATCGTCATCGCGGGCAAGGAGTACGGCACCGGGTCGTCGCGTGACTGGGCGGCCAAGGGCACCATGCTGCTCGGTGTGCGGGCGGTGATCGCCGAAAGCTTCGAGCGCATCCACCGCAGCAACCTGGTGGGCATGGGCGTGCTGCCGTGCGAGTTCATGCACGGCGAAACGCGCCAGAGCCTCGGCCTCACCGGCTTCGAACGCTACGAGATCGTCGGGCTCGACGCCTCGCTCACGCCGCGGGCGACGCTCACGGTGCGGGCCACGGC
This sequence comes from Gemmatimonas sp., assembly GCA_040379205.1. Taxonomy (GTDB): domain Bacteria; phylum Gemmatimonadota; class Gemmatimonadetes; order Gemmatimonadales; family Gemmatimonadaceae; genus Gemmatimonas. Next base: position 35,974 of record JBEILM010000010.1, on the reverse strand, counting down.
CACGGATGGCGCCGTGAAGGAATTCAGCGTGCGCTGCCGCATCGATACGCCGGAGGAGATGCAGTACTACACGCACGGCGGCATCCTGCCGTACGTGCTGCGGAGCCTCGTGGGCCGGTAAGCGGGGGCGGGTCCACCCCGTCGGCGTTCACCAGGGATGGGGGCACGGAGCACAGCTGGCGCTGACTCCGCGCCCCCGTTGTGCATGCACCGTGTCTGCCCGCGTGAGCACCCCCATCGCCCCGTATGGGCCGGCCGGTGGCGGCCGGCCCACGCGCCGAGCCGTCAGTCGTCGTCGCGATCGTCGGAGAGGGCGCGGAAGCTGGCCTTGATGCTCTTCTGCACTCGCTCGCGCACGCGGCCACCGGTGTTGGCCTGGGCTGGGTTGAAAAGCCCGCCCGACGGATTCACGAACCACGTACCCATATCCAGCGAGACCGTGAGCCGGTCCCCATCGCGGCCGACCACGAGCGGCGCGCCGAGCGGCAGTTCCACCTCGGCCTCGGCGGCGCTCACGAAGACGAAGGGCATGCCGTTGTCGCGGCCCTCGATGCGCAGACTGATGTCGCGGAAGTCCGGGTGCGCCTGCCGGAAGGCCCGGTCCCCGTCGTTGCTGCTCGACACCTTCTTGATCTCGAATTCGACTTCGTCGTAGGCGCCCTCCGGGATGTCCACGCTGAGCACGCCGGCAGTGGCCCCCGTCACCGGCACATCCACGAGGAACGGCCCGATCTCGAGTTCGGCGCAGTCATTATCACGGCTCCGGTCATTCGACCGCCGGTCGTCATCGTCATCGTCGCAGTCGGCGTTCACGCGCTCCAGTTCGACCTCGCGCACCACGAACTGCGCGCGCGTCACCACGATGGTATCGGTGCCCCGCGCGATCACGAGCCCCGCCGGGGTCGTTGCCTGCGTCGGCGACGCACCGACGACCGGCGTGCCGTCCCCCGCCAGCGCGAGCGCGGTGGACGACGGCGAGGCGGTGGCGGGGCGGAACGCCACGCCGACCTGCCCCGCTCCACCGGGGCCCATGCTGTCGCCCCCGCAGGCGGCGAGCGAGCCGGCCGCGCAGGCGGTGGCGAAAGCGGTGAGGAGTGAGGCGGTGACCGGTCTATGGTGTCGCATGAGTTAGTCTCCTGTTGCGGTGGACAACGCCCCGCTGCAGAACCGGCAGCGGAGACACGCGGGTATCTTGGCAAAGGCCGCGTCTGCCGGTCTGTGATTCCCGATACCGACGATCGACTTTCCACGCGGCGATTGTGACCCATCACACCTCCAGCAGTGCGCCAGGGCACGCGAGTCCGCGCCGATGATCGCGCTGCTCGTGAACCCGGCCGCCGGTGGAGGGCGCGCCGCGCAGACTGCCTCGTCGCTCGAGACAGCGCTCGCACAGGCACTTGGTGACGTGGCCCGCGCGGAGGACATCGTGCGCGTCGACACGCACGGGCCGGGCACGGAGATGCCGCTGGCGCGGGACGCGGTGGCCCGCGGTGCGCGGGTGCTCGTCGTGGTGGGGGGCGACGGCACGGTGCATCACGCGCTGCGCGGCCTGCTCGAGGCGGGCGCGCCCATTCCGCTGGCGGTGTGCGCCGCCGGCACGGGCAACGATTTCGTGAAGACGATTGCGACGCCGGCACACGATCCGGTGGCGATGGCGGCGCTCGTGGTGCACGGCGGTGCGCGCCTGGTCGACATCGGAGAGATCGACGGTGTGCCGTTCCTGAATGCCGCGGGGTTCGGCTTCGACGTGGAGGTGCTGCGCCGCATGCAGGACGGCACGTCGCGTCCGCTCACCCGTCGGCTCGGTGGGACGGCCGCCTATGTGGGCACGGCGCTCAGTGCCCTGTTCGGCTATGGCGGCGTGCGGGCGACGTGGCTGGGACACACGCGTCCGCATCTGCTCACCGTGTTCGCGAACGGCCGCTACTTCGGTGGCGCCTTCCGCATCGCGCCCACCGCCGCGCCCGACGACAGCCTGCTCGATGTGGTCAGCGTCGGCGCCGTGCCCCCGTGGGCGCGTCTGGCGGTGTTCCTGCGCGCCGTGCGCGGGACGCACCTGGGGCATCGCGCCGTGCAGCACCTGCGCACGCGGGAGACCACCGTGCACTTCGACGCGCCCCCATGGTTCCAGGCCGATGGCGAGTTGTACCGCGCGCGGGGCACGGCGCTGACCGTACGCGTGAGGCCGGGGGCAGTTCGGGTGCTGATGTCCGCCATCTGACGGGTCGGGAGGCAGGTCAGCAACATGGCACGCCGGTGGCAGGCATCTCCCTGGCTCCGCAAAACGAGACACCCGGATGCAAGGCGGCCGAAGCCGCTCGCACCCGGGTGTGTCGTCTGGCTCGCCCCCTCCACGAAGCGATCCACCCCTCTCTTCCCCCACCCATCCGACACCGTCGCCCCTTGGAAGGTTCCGGTGCCGGTTGATGCCGCCGCTATCGCGGCGTGCGCACCTGATGCCCGATCAATCCCCCCAGCACCGCCCCGCCCAGTGCGCCAACCGCGGCCCCCTTGGCCCGGTCGCGCGAGGAGATGACCCCGATGGCCGCCCCCGTCGCCGCACCGTAGATGGCGCCCTTCTGCGTATTGCGCAGCCCTTCCCCGCCTGTCCCGTTCCCGGCTGTCCCGCTGCCAGTTCCGCCGCCGGCCCCCGTGCGCCGCGCCGGTGCGGGCTGCGGCGCATACACCACGCGGGTCGGCTGCAGCGCCGGCGCCGGATACATCACCGGCTGCGGGTACCCGGTCGCGTACGGCTGCGGATAGCCCCCCGCCACCGGGGCGTACCCCTGATAGCCGGGCACCGGCATGGAACCGGCCGGATACCCCAGTTTGGCCGGACTCATGTACTGCTGACGCGTCGACGGCGCCTGTGAGGCCGCCAGGAGGTCGGCGCGCATCTGCTCGTCGAGTGCCCGATCGGAGCCCTGGCAGGCGGTCGGCGGGCCGAAGGCGAGCGGCGCCAGCACGAGGACCCAAGTGCGCTGCAAAGGGGTACGGAACGAGAGTATGGCCAACCTCCTCGATGACTGGGCGGGCACGGTGCGCCGCCCTCTTCCCGTCATCTAGCAGGGGCCGTGCCAGCGCGAACGGCCGGGATTTCCCCAGGAAACCCCGCCCTTCGCGCCGTCGTTGTCCACCGGCGGTGGCAGATGCCCGTCCCGCGCGCGAGACACCCCGCCGGTTGCCGTGGGTTGGCGAAGTGCCATATCCGGCGTACCGTTCCAGCCGACGTATCCGTTCGACCTTCCTTCAGGAGCCTCTCGATGTCCATTCGTTCGCGCGTCTTCGTCGCGTCGCTTGCCATGGCCCCGTCGTTCGCGGGTGCTCAGACCGCGCTCAAGGTGGGCGACGTGGCGCCCGATTTCACGGTGACCACCGTCACCGCGAAGGGTACCGACGCCAAGCCGTTCAAGCTCTCCGAGCACAAGGGCGAGACGGTCGTGCTGGCCTTCTTCCCGAAGGCGCGCACCAGTGGCTGCACGGTGCAGATGGAGTCGTACCGCGACAAGTACGCCGACCTGTTCAAGGGTGGCAAGAAGGTGACGCTGATCGGGGTCAGCATCGATGCCGACACCGCGCTCACCTCGTGGGCGCGTGATGCCAAGTTCCCGTTCCACTTCGCCGCCGACACCGACCGCAAGGTGGGCATCGCGTACGGAGCGAACGCCGGCACGGGCTTCCACAAGCGCCATCTATACGTGATCGATCCGCAGGGACGCATCGCCTACATCACCACGCCGTTCAACCAGATGTCCGCCGACGCCTACACCGAGCTCGGGTCGGCGGTCGGCAAGGCCACGGCGTCCAGGTAAGGCATGTCGCACCATCCGGCGCAGCGATGACGCCCACCGGCGTCTCGGCAGCCATGCCCCGCGCTCTGCTCGCCGCCCTGCATGGGGCAGCGGTGCAGGGCGCGGCGCCGTTTGCGCGCACCCGCGAGGCCGTCGACGCGTGGTGGCGCGAACACCGGTTCAGCAGCGCCACGCCGGTCCACCTCTTCGCGCTTGGCAAGGCCTCTCCAGCGATGGCGGCTGGCGCCCTCGCCGCGCTCCATGCGCACGGCGTGCCCGTGATCGGTGGGGTGATCGTGAGCGCACACACCCCCGACGCCTCCGACTGGCACGGCGTGACCGTGCCGCCCGGCATCACGCAGCATCAGGGTGACCATCCGGTGCCGGGGCCTGCCTCGCTCGACGCCGCCGATACCATCGACGAGGCCGTACAGGCCGTCGAGGCCGATGCGGTGGCGCTCGTGCTGTTGTCCGGCGGTACCACGGCCCTCTGCGCCGCCCCCATTGCGACGTTGTCTCAGGCCGTCGGCGACACGGCGCAGGCGCAGGCCGTGCTCGCCAACCTCGCCCAGACACTGCTCGAATCGGGACTCGCCATTCACGAGATGAACGCCATCCGGCGTCGCGTGCTGCGCTTCGGCGCTGGCCGGCTGGCGGTGGCACTCGCCAACCGCGGGGCGCGCCGCATTGGCACCTTCGCCATCAGCGATGTCATTGGCGACGACCCGGCGGTGATCGGTTCCGGCCCCTGCACCGCCGACCCGCTCGACGACGCCGATTTTCTGGCCCTGCTCGATGCCCACGACCTGCGGCCTCGCCTGCAGCGGGCCATGAGCACGGTGCTCGGCCTGGCCGGCACGAATGCGCCGCCGGCCGTTCCCGCCGCCGCGCATCCGGCCTGGGCCCTGGTCGACTACACGCTGGTCGCATGCAACGCCGACGCCGTGGCGTCGCTCGCCCGCGCGGCGCGGGAGGCCGGCCTCACCTCCGTGCTGGTGGACGACACCCCCCTCGAGGGCCACGCCGACGAAATCGGCGATGCGATGGCCCGTCGGGCCCTGGCCCTTGCCGACACGCTGCCGCCCGGGGCCACGGCGCTAATCGTGGCCGGCGGCGAGCCGGTCGTGAACCTCCGGGCGACCGTCGAGCGGGCGGTGGCGCTGGGCGACGAGGATGACGCCCGCCTGGCCGAGTACGGCGACGCCGATCCGCTCCTGGTGACCGCGGCGTCGTCTGCCGACGAACCGATGCGTGGCGGGCGCATGCAGGTGCTGGCGCTGTCCGCGGCGCTGGCGCTCGAACACGCCGCCGCCCGCGGGCAGCCGGCAGCATGGCGCATCACCCTGCTCGCCGGCGGTACCGACGGACGCGACGGCCCGACCGACGCCGCCGGCGCCATCGTCGATGCCGCCGTCCCCGCGCTCGCGCGCCGGAACGGCCGCTCCCCCGAGGCCGACCTCGCCTCGGGGCGCTCCTGGTTCCCGCTCGATGCGGCCGATGCCCTCCTGCGCACCGGCCCCACCGGCACCAACGTCATGGACGTCGTCGCGGTCCTCGTCCGGGGCTGAGCCCCGCCGCTCGTCTCCCTTCCTGCTCCCCCATGCCTGCCCCGCGCCGTTCCGCCCGATCGAGTGCGCCGTCGCCCACAACGGCAGCCGCTGCTGTGCCCGCCCCTGCGGCCGATCCGGCGGCCGAGTCGCCGGAGGCAGCGGCGACCGACTCCCCCGACGCGTACCGCCGGCGACCGCGGCAACCGCGCGGCCAGAAGCGCGTGGAACTGCTGCTCGCCGCCGCCGCCGCCGTCGTCGCGGAACACGGCATCGAAGCGGCCACCGCCGAAGCCATCGCCCAGCGTGCCCGTACCGCCAAGGGATCGCTGTATCAGTTCTTCCCCAATCGCGATGCCGTACTGGCCGCGCTGGCGCTCCGCTACGCCGACGAAATGCGTGCCATTCACGAGCGGGCCTTTCCCATCGATTCTCAGGGAATGGCGCTGGATCGGCTCATCGATCGTATCGTGAAGCCGCTGGCCGAATTTCACGACCGGACCCCTGCGTTCCGTCGCGTTTTCGCCAGCCACGATGGGCCGCCCGACGACACACGCAGCGCCCCGGCCCGCCTCCGCGCGCAACTCTTCGACAGCTTCGTGGACCGGCTCGACGTGCTGTTCGCGTCGCGCAATCCCAAGCTGGCCTCACGCGACCGTCGGCGCGCCGCGTTGGTGGCAGCCAGTGTGGGTCAGTCGGTGCTGGCGCGCCGCGCCCGCGCCGCCGAGGTGGACAAGAAACCGTTGCTCGACGATCTGCGCCGCCTGCTGCTGGGGTATCTGCAGCCGCTGCTCGAGCCCGTCACCGCAACTAGGCGCGCGCGCAGTACACGCAGCTGAGCCACGCGCATGGCGCCACGCGCATGGCGCCGTGCGCCGTGGTGTGGGACAGCCGTCCCTCGCCACCGGCGGCCCGATCGTTTCCCGCCCCGCCCCTGCTAGATTTCCGTCATGCCCAACATCGTCACCATCGGTCTCGTGCAGGACACCGCGTCCGATGATCTCGCGGCCAATGTGACCAAGGCCGTCTCCCGCGTGCGCGACGCCGCCGCCCGTGGCGCGCAGATCATCTGCCTGCAGGAGCTCTTCAACGCCCCGTACTTCTGCAAGACGGTCCGCCCGGAGCGCTTCGACATCGCGCAGCCGGCGGACGGGCCGATCGTGCACACCTTCCAGGCGCTCGCAAAGGAACTCGCGGTCGTGATCGTGGTGCCGTACTACGAGCGCGAGGCCCCGGGCCTCTACCGCAACTCGGCCACCGTGATCGACGCCGACGGCGCCGTGCTGGGCACGTATCGCAAGATGCACATCCCGCACGACCCGCTCTTCGAGGAGAAGTACTACTTCGCCCCTGGCGACGTGACGGGCGATCAGCGCCAGGAGCGGCACCCCGGCTACAACGGCTTCCGCGTGTGGAAGACGAAGTACGCCGACATCGGGGTGCTCATCTGCTGGGATCAGTGGTACCCGGAGGGCGCGCGCATCACCGCGCTGCTCGGGGCGCAGATCCTGTTCTATCCCACCGCCATCGGCTGGCACCCGGCGGAGAAGGCCACCTTCGGTGACGCGCAGGTGGATGCGTGGCGTACGGCACAGCGTGCCCATGCCATCGCCAACGGCGTGTTCGTCGCCGCCCCCAACCGTGTGGGACATGAGCCCGAGCCCGGCACCGACGGTCTCGAGTTCTTCGGGCAGTCGTTCATCTGCGATCCGTTCGGCCGCTACCTCGCGCAGGGTGGCACCGAGCCCACCATCCTCACGGCGCAGTGCGATCTCGACCTCATCGAGGAGACGCGCCGTAACTGGCCGTTCCTGCGTGACCGTCGCATCGACGCGTACGGGCCGATCCTCAACCGGTGGCTGGGCAAGTAAGTGAGTGACACCATCCGCATGCCCGCCGAGTGGGAGCGGCACGACGCCACCTGGATCGGTTGGCCGCATCATGAGCCCGATTGGCCCGGCAAGTTCGGGCCGATCCCGTGGGTGTACGCGGAAATCGTGCGCGCGCTCGCGCCGTACGAGCGCGTGGAGATTCTGTGCGCCAACGAGGCGGTCGAGGAGGAGGCGCGCGCGTGCCTCACGATGCACGACGTGCCTCCGTCGCGCTATCGCCTGCACCGCCAACCCACCGACCGCGTGTGGCTGCGCGACTCGGGTGCCACGGGCGTGCACCGCGCCGACGGCAGCGTGGCCTGGGTGCATTGGGACTTCAACGCCTGGGCCAAGTACGACAACTTCGCGCTCGACCAGCAGGTGCCTCGGCGTATGGCCGAGGTGTCGGGGCTGCCTGTCATCGAGGCGCGGCGGCACGACACCGGCGCTCCGCTGGTGTTCGAAGGGGGCGGCATCGAAACCGACGGCCTGGGTACCCTGCTCGTGACCGAGGAGTGGTTGCTGAGCGACGAACAGGTCCGCAATCCGGGCTTCACCCGCGCCGACTACGAGCGCGCGTTCGCCGAGTACCTGGGCATTACCTCCACGATCTGGCTGGGCGACGGCTGCGTGGGCGACGACACGCACGGCCACGTGGACGACATCGCCCGCTTCGTGGCGCCCGGCGTGGTGGTGCTGGCGCACGAGGAAGATCCGGCCGACGAGAACCACGCGCGTTCGCTCGACAACCTGCACCGCCTGCAGCGCGCCACCGATGCCCGGGGCCAAGCGCTGCGCGTCGTCACGCTGCCGTTTCCGCGACCGGTCATCATGGACGGCGTCCGCCTGCCGGCGAGCTTCGCCAACTTCTATCTCGGCAACGGCGTGTGCCTCGTGCCCACGTTCAACGACCGCAACGACCGGGTGGCGCTCAACACGTTGGCCGAACTGCTGCCGCAGCACGACGTGATCGGCATTCACGCGGTGGATCTGGTGTGGGGTCTCGGTACGCTGCACTGCCTCTCGCAGCAGCAGCCGGCGCCCCGCGGGAGCGACGCGTGACCGTGCCCCCGACGTCCGGCCCCGAGCCGTCGCCGACGCCCGAGGAACGTCCGGACGGTGCGTCGCCTCCGCCGCCGGCGGAGCTGCCGCGATGGGCCCGGCCGTCCCGAAGCGCGCAGATGCTCGGCGAGGAGCGCATGGCGGCCTATTTCGGCGCCAAGTGGGACACCGTGTACCGGCGAAAGCTGGCCCCGTTCTTCGACGACCCGGCCTTCACGCCCACCTGGAACTGGAGCGCGGCCCTCGCCTCACCGGCGTGGTTCCTGTACCGCAAGCTGTACCTGCCCTTCGCGGTGTTCTTCCTGGTGCCCGGGTTCGTGTTCCGGTGGCTCACCGGGTCCGACACCCCGCAGACGGCCACCGAGCTCATGAAGCCCGAAAACGAGTGGCTGCTGACCATGAACGCGGCGGTGTATCTGTCGTCGATGCTGGCGGCCGGTGGCACGGCCAACTGGCTGCTGTTCCGGCGCGCCCAGGCCGCCGGCCGGTTCGTGTCGCTGCAGGAGCTGCCGCCCGGGGAGGACACGGCGCTCCTGCGCCGCATGGGGGGCGTCAATCGCCTTGCCACCTCGCTGTTCCTGACCGTCGCGGCCATGCTAACGCTAACGAAGCTCGGGGGCTGAGCATGGCCGGCCCGCCCCTGCTGCTCCCGAGCTGCGCGGAGCCGGCCGCGACGGTGACGGGGACGGACCGTCCGCTGTTGTTCCGGTGATGACTGAGGCAGAGTTGGTCGTCCGCACGCGCGCCGGAGACCCGGACGCGTTCGGGACCCTGGTGTCGCGCTACTACGACGCCTGCTGGCGGTTCGCCTACCACATGCTCGGAGAGCGGGCTGATGCGGAAGACGTGGTGCAGGAGACGTTGCTGCGGGCGTATCTCGCGATCGGTCGGTATGACGAGCGCGACCAGTTCCGTGGCTGGCTTTTCCGCATCCTGACCAACCAGTGCCGCAACGCGCTCACGTCACGTGGCCGTCGGACCCGACGGTTCGTGCAGGACGAGCTGGCCATCGAGACGGCACCGGCCCCGTTCACGGTGTTGGCACCGGGCGTGGAGGACGCCGCCCTGCTGCGCGCGCTGGCGCAACTCGACCCGCTGCAGCGCGAGGCGATTCTGCTCAAGTACGCCGAGGGGCTGGAGTACGGCGAGATGGCCGCCATGACGGGCGCCGGCGAGTCAGCGCTCAAGATGCGGGTCAAGCGCGGCAGCGAACGGCTACGGGCGCTGCTCGGCCGTTCGCTGGAGGATGCGTCATGACGCGCGTCGACGTCGGGGTGACGGCGCATGGCTGATCGCGAACTCCCCTTCGAGCCGCCCGACGGGTTCGATCGCGATGACGAACTCGCCGCGCGCCTGCGCGCGTCGTACGAGGCGCTGCCGCCCGCCGATCCGGCGCAGGTGGAGCGGGCCACCCGGGTGGTGCTGGCCAGCGCCATGCACGCCCCGGACCGCCGCATCGGCGCGTCGCGTCCGCGGTGGTGGTGGGGTGCGGCGGCCGCGGCCGTCCTGGTCGTCGTGGTCATGCGCCCCTGGCGTCCCGAACTCAGCCGCGGTGAGGCCGAGCGCGCGTTTCCGACCAGCGCCGCCAGCGAGGGGACGGTGGGAGCCACGCGCGAGGAGCGCGGTGGCGCGGTCCGCTTCGACCTCGCGCTACCGTCCCCGGCGTCGGAAGTGGCGCTCGTCGGCGATTTCAACGGCTGGGACGACGAAGCCACCCCCATGGTCCGTCGCGGCAGCGACGGCACCTGGTCCGCCCGCGTGCCCCTGCCTCCCGGACGCCACGTCTACGCCTTCGTGGTCGACGGCAAACGGTGGCTGATCGATCCCCTGGCGCCACAGGTGCCGGATGCCGGCTTCGGGCCCACCAACACCGTGATCGTCGAGGGGGCGAAATAATGGCACGCCTCGCCATCACGTGGCTGATCATCGCGCAGCTGTCGGCGGGCGCGGCACGGGCCGAGCAGCCGTCGGGCATGTCGCTGGTGGCCGACACCATCTCGCGGCGCGCGGAACAGCCGCCGGCCATCCGCCGTGACCAGATCCAGTTCGATGCCACCCGCTTCGACTCGGTCACCGCCATCACGCTGCGCGGCCTGTTCGAAGATGCGGTGGAGATGGGGCTTCCCACACGCCCGCTCATCAACCGGGCACTCGAAGGCGCGGCCCGTCGCATGAGCAGCGAGCGCATTCTGAAGGTGGTGCGGGAGCACGCCGCCGCGCTGTCGTCGGCCAGGGAGCAGCTCGGCCCCGGCAGCACGGAGGCCGAACTTGATGCCGCCGCCATGGCGCTGCGCTCCGGCATCGATGAGCCCACGCTGGCCGCTGTCCGGCGCTCGCGCCCGGCGGGATCGGCGGTGACGGCGCTCGTGGTGCTTACCGACCTCGTGCGCCGCGGCGTCCCCCGCCCGGAAGCCCGCGATGCCGTGACCAGCCTGTCGCGCCTGCCGCGCTCAGACGATGCGCTGCTGGGGCTGCAGAGCACGGTGGCGAAGAACGCCCAGCGCGGGCCGGGTATGGCCCTCGATGCGCTCAATCGATATGTTCGGGGAACCGCGCCGGGTTCGATCACGCCGTCCACCCCTGCGACGACGGATCGCAAACCGGTTCGTCCTCCTGACCCGTGACGCCCGTTTCCCGCTTTCCTCGTGCGTCGCGCCGATCTGCCCGAAGAAGTCGCGGGTGGGCGGTGCCCTGCGCCGTCGCTGCCGTGGTGGCTTCGGTCGCCTCGGGTGAGCAGGCTGCCGCACAGAGCCGCAGCGAGGTCCCGATCACACCCGCCGCCGCCATAGGCCCGGTCACCGACGCGGCCACGCTGTCCGTGCTGGGCGTGGCCGCGCTCCCCGACGGCAGCGGTAACTCCCTCGCCCAACGCAACGATGTCTGGCTCGGCGCCACCCAGCCGCTCGGCCGGTTCGGGCGCGTCCGATTCGCGGCGATCGGCAGTGGGAGCTGGCAGGTGCCGGATCGTGTGGCCAGCCGCGCCGGCGGTGAAGGCGTGCTGGCCCTGCGTGCCCGAGCCCGTGTGGGCGAGCACCGGGTGTGGAGTGCCGTGAGCTATGGCCACGCCTCGTTCAACGGCAGCCCCGCCGCCGGTCTTTTCACCGGCGACCCCCTGGCGCTCGCTGCCGGCGGTATCGACGCCCGCGGCACAGACACCACGGTGTCGCGCCGCATCGACGTCGGGCGCATCGGCCGGGCCGAAGCGGGGCTGATGACCACCTACGCGGGCGTCGAGCTGTCGTTCGGCATGTCGATGGAGCGCGCCTCCCGCGTCACCACGCAAACCATCACCGTCGACGAGCCCGCCATCGTCGCGTCGCTCCCGGCCAGTGCCGGCCGGATGGTCAGCAACCGGACCCTGCGCACGGTGCAGCGGCGCGATCTCGCCACCGGAATCGCCTCCCTCGGCTTCCACACCGGGGCTACCGGCTGGCTGGTCTCGGTGTCCGCCCCGATGGCCACCTGGATCAGCAGAGACGCCCTCGCGCCGCGCCCGCAGGCCGTCCCGACCGTGGCCTCGGTGTCCGTGGTGCAGCCGGTCACCGGCTGGCTGTCGGTGGTGGGCGCGGCGGCTACCAACCCGGCCACCGTCGGTGGGACCACGCTGCGCGACGAACTCTCCGATCGCCCGCGTCAGGGCTTCTCGCCCGTGGTGGCCCTCGGCGTGCGCATCTCGCGGCTGCCTTGGCGCCGTGACGACGGTACGCCCAACGGCATCCTCGCCTTCGAAACGCGCACGCTCGGCACCGTGGACGCCCGTTCCATCGAGGTCGGGGTGCCCGAAGGCGAACAGGCCGACGGGGACACGCTGCGTGTCGTGCTGCTGGTGGATGCGCCGCGCGCCGAGTCGGTGGAACTGATGGGCGACGCCACCGCCTGGACGATCACGCCGCTCCGTCGCCATGCGAGCGGTCGCTGGCGCGCCGAACTCAAGTTGCCGCCGGGGGTGCATCGCATCACGGTACGCACCGACGGCGGCAGCTGGATGGCGCCGCCAGGGGTACCGGTCGGCAACGATGACTTCGGCAGCCCGGTCGGCATGATCATCGTGAAGGGGCGACACGGGATCTGAAGGACACCGGATATCATGAGCGGAAACAGCAACGCCGGACCGATCACTCGGTCCGGCGTTCGTGTATCAGGCAACGCGCGGTTCACCGAAGTCACGCGCGGAGCAGATGACGTCCGCGCCGGCGATCAGCGCGCGCCGCGCACCCGAATGACCTGCGTGGTGCTGTCGGTGACGCCGGCACCGCTCACGATCAACGTGAGCTGGTACGATCCCGCCGGAACGTTGGGGAAGTTCAGCGCCAGACTGCGCCCCGGCGCCCCGTCAGGCCGACCGTTGTCGTTGTACTTGATGGACACCGGCGTGAGCGCCTTCGACAGACCGATCGAACTGCCCAGCCGCTGCATGAAGCTGGCGCCGAGTCGCGTGGCGCGCAGCGACACCTGCAGCGGCGCCGACGGACTCGCCTGACGGTACATCTCCCAGTAGATGCCGATCTGGGTGCCGCCCTCGATGTCGAGCGACCCGTAGGCCTGTGTCGCATTACGCTCGAGACTCGGCGTGGGCGAGGGATCGCCACGCTGGAGCAGCAGGTAATCCGACAAGCGGGTCTCGGCGGGTAGCGGCTGCACCGTGGTGCGCACACGGGCCGTGCGCTTGCCTGTGGGCGCCAGCACTTCGAGACTCGCCATCATGGGGCGCGTGATCGGGGCCAGCAGCGCGCCGTTGGCGGGCACACTGTCCTTGCGGACCTGGACCGCCGGGCGTTGGTCGACAGCATCGAGCGTGAGCGCCGCGTGGTACGGCGCGCGCCCCATCTCGAGATCGCGCATCAGCCGGTAGCCGCCGGCGACCAGCGTGGTGTCGCCTCGGCGGAAGCGCGCAAACTGGTTGGGCAGCGGGCCGAAGCCGGTGGCGTATCGCGGGGCATACCGCATGCGCGCCTTCTTGCGCTTCGGATCCCAGTCTTCCGGTACGGCCTCGAGGGGGCTGGCCAGCGCCGGCGGCAGTGGCATGAAATCATAGCTGGGCGTGGGCTCGTGTCCGATCACCGAGGGCGGGCGCGGATCGGCAACTCCGCCGTTCTGCACCGACCACTGCATCGGCCAACCGTAGCGCACCTGCGACTCCAGCAGGTCGTCGCCCCACTGGAGGTCGTATGGAATGCGAGCCAGCGAATGGATCCGCGACATGGTGTAGCGCGCATACAGCTCGTTGGCGATGTCATTGGCCGGCAGCATCCACAACGGTTGCGCCAGCCGGAAGATCTTGGCGTTTTCCGCCGCCCGGCCGCCGCATCCAAGGCCCCGATAACCGGCGTGCATCGCCGGGTCGAGCCACAGGGTGAGGTCGGTCCAGGTGCATCGCTGGCTTTCCGGCATGGCCGCCAGCGCGCGCCCGAAGGCGGCGGCGGCGTCTTCATGCCGGTTGGCATTGTGCAACGCCAGGCCCTGCAAGGCATCGCACCACCACCCGGTGCCGCCACACGTGCGCGCGGCCGTCACCGCGAGGTCGGGCTGCTGCCCCTCGATGGCGTAGCGCACACGCATGCCGCTGACCCAATCGTCCTTGGGATCGGCGGCCTGCGCCCGCGCGAGCAGCTCCAACAGTTGTTCGCGTTCGAGCCTGGCGTCGGCGCGCTCCGCCGGCGGCGGGACATCCCCGTTGTTGTTCCAGTAGCAGATGCGTCCGAGCGGGACTTCACACGTGGCATCGGCCCCGCCGTTGTAGAAACGCAGCCCGAGCCGGTGATTCCGCTCGAACGCATCCTGCTGGCTGCGGGACTGCGCTGACAGCGCACCGAGAGTGGACACGTTGCCCCGCAACGGATCGGGCGCGGGCATCGCGGGCCGTACGCTGTCGCCGGGCGCGCCGGCCCCCGTCTGTTGCGCGCGGGCCGACGGTGCCACGACGAACGCGGTGCCCAAGGCAAGCAGGACCGCCAGCTGGACGACCCGCACGGAGGAGTGACGTAGCTGATTCACGAAGGCCTTCTTCTGAGGGAGTACGGGAGCGAAGTCTACCACCCCAGAGGCGCCGACGGGATCAGAACGCGAAGCGCACGCCCGCCGTCAGCGCCCAGTTGTGGGCGAGGTTGCCCTCGGCACGGAAACCGATCGCATCCTCGGAATTGAACCGACTGATCCAGTCCTTGGCCTGCACCCGGAGGGCGAACCCCTCCGACAGTCCGATGTCGACGCCGACGCCCGCCGAGTAGGCCACGTTCGTGGCCCGCGTGGAGAAGACGCCGGTCGTGATGTCGTTGGTCATCCCGCCGATGCCGCCCTGCACGAACGGCGCGATACCCCGTGAACGGCCGGCAAGGCCGCCAAGTTCTAGCCCGACATCGTACATCCAGATGTTGGCCGACCCGACATTGTCACCGCCGAGCAGCGGCAACCCGATGCGCAGGTCCCCGGAGGCGTAGGCCAGGTTGCCCACCAACGCGATGCCCCTGGTGAGCGGGATGCTCCCCTGCCCACCCACCATCGGGGCATTCGTGGCGGCCAGGTTGGTGCCCACGGGTCCGTCATACCAATTGCCGGTAATCAGGTACCCCGCATACGGCGTGAGGGTCGCCCCCACGCCGGCCTGGGCGTGAGCGGGAAGGGCCACCGCAGCCGAGAGCGCGAGTACACCGAACATGCGGCGAACGAACAGGGACATGGAGTGACTCCGAAAAGGTGACGAGGTGAAATGGTGCAGGAGGCGGGCCACATTTGTGACCCGCTGATAAATGGCGACGGGACAACGCCTTTTCCCTCTCCAACCCGAATCCGGCCTCCGGCCCCCGTCCACTATTGGTGACAGCTGAGCGGACTGGCGTGTCCCATCCGGTTATCTTCCGCCTCATGCCCGATACTGCGCCTCCGCGCCCTGCCGTGGTCCTGCTGTCCGGCGGACTCGACTCCGCCACCGCCCTTGCCGTCGCCCGACGTGACGGTTTCACGCCGTATGCGATGACATTCCGCTACGGGCAGCGGCATCTGGTGGAAATCGACGCCGCCCGGCGGGTGGCCGCGGCACAGGGCGTGGCTCGGCACGTCGTGGTGGACATCGACCTGCGGCTCTGGGGCGGGTCGGCACTGACGGGAGATGCCGCGGTCCCGAAGGATCGCGATGTCACGCAGGAGAGCGACGAGATCCCGGTGACGTACGTGCCTGCCCGGAACACGATCTTTCTCTCCTTTGCTCTGGCCTGGGCCGAGGTGCTCGGCGCCGACGCCATCTTCATCGGCGTCAACGCCCTCGACTATTCGGGCTATCCCGACTGCCGCCCCGAGTATGTGGCGGCGTTCGAGCGCATGGCCAACCTGGCCACGCGGGCCGGCGTGGAGGGGACCCGGCGCCTCACCATCCACGCCCCCTTGCAGCATCTCACCAAGGCCCAGATCGTACGACTTGGCCGGGAGCTTGGGGTGGATTACGGGCTCACCACCAGCTGCTACGATCCGGCGCCGGACGGTACCGCCTGCGGCCGCTGTGATGCCTGCCAGCTACGGCTCCGCGGTTTCGCCGAAGCCGGGTCGGCCGACCCGATCGCCTACGCCGGCTGATCCGCGATGACGTACACGGTCAAGGAGTGCTTCTACACGCTGCAGGGCGAAGGGGTGAACGCCGGCCGGGCTGCGGTGTTCTGCCGTTTTTCGGGGTGCAACCTGTGGACTGGGCGCGAGGCCGATCGCGGCACCGCCGTCTGCACCTTCTGTGACACCGATTTCGTGGGGGTCGGCCCGGATGGGGGCAAGTTCGCCACCGCCGAGGCGCTGGCGGCGTTCGTGAGGAGCCGCTGGCCCGCTGACGCCCCCGCCGATGTCCAGCCCTTCGTGGTCTGCACCGGGGGCGAACCGTTGCTGCAACTGGACGAGGCCGCCATCGTTGCCCTGCACGCGGCCGGCTTCGAGGTGGCCGTGGAGACCAACGGTACCCAGCCTGCCCCCCCGGGACTCGACTGGATCTGTGTGAGCCCCAAGGCGGATGCCCCACTGGTGCTCACGCGCGGGGACGAGCTGAAGCTGGTCTTCCCGCAGCCCCTGGCCCGTCCGGAGCGTTTCGAGGGGCTCGAGTTCCGGCATTTTCTGCTGCAACCCATGGATGGTCCCGACGCCGCCGCGAACACCCGGGCCGCACTGGCCTACTGCCTGGCGCACCCGCGTTGGCGGCTCTCGGTGCAGACCCACAAGGGGCTCGGGATCCGCTGAACCGGCGGGCCACCGAACACTTCCCGCATTGTGACGCCGGCCTCTGGTATTCCGTCCTGCCGGTGGATACCTTCTGCCTGCTTTTCCTGGCGCTTCCAACACTGTCCCTGAACCGACTGCTGCCCTGATGCGTCGCTCCCGTCTCCTGCTCCCAGTGCTCGCTGCCGCGGTGTTCGCGGCCGCGTCGCCTGTGCAGGTTGAGGGGCAGACCGTCGGCAACGACGGGCAACTCGAGTCGCGCAAGCCGTTCGCGGCGTTCAGCGCCTCGGCCGAGCGGCTGCGGGACAGTGTCGTGGCGAAGGCGCGTAGCTCCATCGGCACGCGCTACAGGCTGGGCGGCACCAAGCCAGGCATCGGTCTCGACTGCAGCGGCCTCGTGCGCTATGCCATGAGTGTGGTGGACATGGTCCTGCCACGCACCGCCCAGGGCCAGTCGCAGGTGGGCACGGAGGTGCCCAAGGATGTCGCGGCACTCAAGCCGGGCGATGTGCTCACCTTTGGCCGCGGCAAGCGGATCTCGCACGTGGGCATCTACGTGGGCGACGGCAAGATGGTGCACGCCAGCACCTCGAAGCGCCGGGTCATCGAGACCAGCCTCAATTCGCGGTCGTCGCTCATCAAGCAGTGGAAGGGTGTCCGTCGTATGGTCGACGCGAACACCACCAAGCTTCGGGACAGCGTGCTCGCCTTCGCCGATTCGCTGCGCTGATCTTCCCGAATCCTGCAGGGCGCGGCCCGTGTCAGTCATGACACGGGTTTCTTGTTTTGTTGGATGACGGTTGCCAAGGGCGGAGACGCGCTGCACCGTAGGGGAACGTTGCCTGCAACGTCCCTGCCTGTTCGCCTCTCCGGGAGAGACCCGCCCATGCTCCACACCACGCGCTCCGGCGCCTGGCGACGCACACTGTTCGTCGCCGCCTTCGCTGCCCCCGTCTTCGCCCTCGGCGCCCCATTGTCCGCCCAGGGCAGCGCCCCGCCCAAGGATCGCCTCACGATCGCCGACTACTTCAACTGGGAAGATGTCGCCAATCCGTCGCTGTCGCCCGACGGCCGACAGATCATCTACACCCGCACCTGGATCGACCAGATCAACGACCGGCGGGAGTCGTCGGTGTGGATCATGAACGCCGACGGGACGCGGAACCGCTTCCTGGTGAAGGGGGCCGACGCGAAGTGGAGCCCGGACGGCTCGCGGATCGCGTTCGTCGCGCCCGGTGAACCGGGTGGCGCGCAGATCTGGGTGCGCTACATGGATGCCGAGGGCGCCACCACGCAGATCACGCGCCTCACCGAATCGCCGAGCGACGTGGAGTGGAGCCCCGACGGCAAGACGCTCGCGTTCGGCATGCTCGTACGGCAGAGCGAAGACTGGCGCATTGCAATGCCGGCCCCGCCGCGGGGTGCGAAGTGGGTCGAGCCGCCGCGCATCGTGCAGAAAGTGCGCTACCGCGCCGATCGACAGGGGTTCCTGGAGAACGGCCTGCGGCAGCTGTTCACCGTGCCCGCCGACGGTGGCACGCCGCGGCAGATCACCACGGGCGAGTGGGCCGCCAACGGCACCACCTGGATGCCCGACGGCAAGAGCCTCGTGTTCACCTCCAATCGCGTGCCCGACGCCGAGTACTCGTGGCGGCAGAGTGAGATCTATCGGGTGGACGTCGCCAGTGGTGCCATCACGCCGCTCACGAAGCGCAACGGTCCCGACAACGGCCCCGTGCCGAGCCCCGACGGTCGTTACATCGCGTACACGGGCTACGACAGCACCGATGCCACGTGGAAGGACGCCATCATGTACGTGATGGATGCCGACGGCAGCAACCCGCGCGCACTCACCGAGAAGCTCGACCGCAGCCCGAGCGGCATGATGTGGTCGCCCGACGGCACGGGCCTCTACTTCAACGTCGAAAACGAGGGCGCGCGCAACCTGTACTTCGTCTCGACGAAGGGCGATGTACGCCAAGTGACCAAGGGTGCGCAGGTGCTCACCGTCAGTGACCTCGGCAAGTCGTTCCTCGCCGTGGGCACAATGAGCACGTCCAGCCGTCCCAACGATGTGGTGGCGTTCGACGTGCGCACCCCGACCATCCGTCACCTCACCGACGTGAACGGCGACGTGCTCGCCGGCAAGAAGCTCGCGGCGACAGAGGAGGTGTGGTACACCTCGGTGGACGGCTACAAGATCCAGGGGTGGATCGTGAAGCCGGCCGACTTCGATCCGAGCCGCAAGTACCCGATGATGCTGGAGATCCACGGCGGTCCGCACAGCATGTACAACGTGGGTTTCAGCTTCGCGCGGCAGGATCACGCCGCCAACGGCTACGTGATCCTGTACACGAACCCGCGCGGCTCCACCGGCTACGGCAGCGCGTTCGGTAACGCCATCAAGAATGCGTACCCGGGCAAGGACTACAACGACCTCATGGCCGGCGTCGATACCGTGATCAACCGCGGCTACATCGACACAAACCGCCTGTACGTGTTCGGGTGCTCGGGGGGCGGCGTGCTCACGAGCTGGATCGTAGGGCACACCAATCGCTTCGCCGCAGCGAGCGCCAACTGCCCCGTGACCAACTGGCTGAGCTTCGTGGGCACCACCGACGGGCCGAGCTGGTACAACAACTTCGCCAAGTTCCCCTGGGAAGATCCGAGCGAACACCTCAAGCGTTCGCCGCTGATGTACGTGGGCAACGTGCAGACGCCGACGATGCTCATGACCGGCGTGAACGACCTGCGCACACCGATGGGTCAGACCGAGGAGTACTACGAAGCTCTCAAGATCCGGAAGGTCCCGACTGCCATGATCCGCTTCAACAACGAATGGCACGGCACCAGCTCGACGCCCTCGAACTTCCTGCGCACGCAGCTCTTCCTGCGCAGCTGGTTCGAGAAGTACCAGCAGCCGCCTTCGCAGAAGGTTACGCAGGAGCAGTGATCGTACCGCATCGGGCGGTGGGGCCGACACCATCGGACTCACCGCCCGACTCGCCTTCGTGATGCAGCGCACAGGGAGGGGGGCGGCGCCGCGCGCGCTCACTTTCACGCGCTGTGAGACATCGATAATATTTCTTGGTCCCTGTACGCACTCCCCCAAACCGACCCTCATGCGTCGTTTCTCTTCCCGCTCGCCCCTGACGGTGTCTGCCCTGCTCGGCGCACTGGCCCTCGGTGCCTGCACCGATCGCGCCTCGCGTGAGCGTGCCGACTCCCTTGCCGCCGCCCTCGCGTCCACCAGCGCCGAGCGTGACTCGCTGCAGGGGCTCATGATGGGCGCGGCGGCCGACAAGGACCGGGCTCTGGCCCAGGTGGTCGAAGCGTCCAAGTTCGCCGACGAAGTCGATCGCGAGTTGCGGCAGGTGCGCGGCCTGTCGTCCAAGGTCAGAGTCAACAAGAGCGACGAGTCGGGCAAGACCGAGGCGGCGGCGGCGCAGAAGGACATCCTCGATCGCCTCAAGCAAATGCGCCAGCGGCTCGCCGCGCGGCAGGCTCAGGTGGAGAAGCAGCTTGCCGAGCTGAAGGCGCTGCGCGCCGATTCCACGGCGGCGGCCACGCTGCTCGCCGACCTCAATGAGCGTCTCGCCCAGCGAGACCGGGAGATCGTGGCCTTCCAGGACGAGGTCCGTCAGCTCCGTTCCGCGAACGAGCAGCTCACCGCCGAGAAGGCGGTGCTCTCCGATACCGTCAAGGCGCTGGACACGCGCGAGAATCGGGTGTTCTACCTGGTGGGCTCGCGGCGACAGCTGCTCGCCGATGGCGTGGTGACCGAAGAAGGCGGTTCGCGCGGCCTGCTGATCGTGAAGCTCGGCAAGACGCTCGTGCCGGCGCGCACCCTCGACGACGCCCGCTTCACGCGAGCCGACCGTCGCGAGGTGCTCACCATCCCGCTGCCGCGCAACGACCGTGCCTACAAGATCGTGTCCCGCCACGACGTCGGGCTCATCGAGGTGGCCAAGAAGGAGAAGGACGGATCGTTCCGCGGGGAGAGCTTCCGCATCACCGACCCCGCGAAGTTCTGGTCCACCTCGCGCTACCTGATCATCAGCGAGAAGTAGCGCGCCCCCGCGAGGGCCATCGCCACCAGATGACCAACAGCAGCGCGGCGCTTACGGCAGTCCAGTAGGCGCCGCGTTGTGCAAGCAGCCCCCACGGCGCTACCGCCATGTTCGACAGCGGCGCAGGTTCGGCGAACCGCAGCCACCACGCGGCCACGCCCTGCCGGTCGAGTGTCACCGCCAGCACCCAGCCGGTAATGAGCAGCAGGTGGGCGCCGACCTTATGGTCGAGCAGCGTGTGCACCGCCAGCGAGAGCACGGTAAGCTGCGCGAAGGGCAGCCAGAGCACGAACAGGCTCCACGCGGCCCACCACTGCCCCGTTGTCCAGGAGGCGACGGCGCCGCGGCCCAGCGACACCAGCAGCGCGCCGATGGCCAACGGCACCACGACCGTGCCCTGCGCCAACAGCAGCCCCTGCACTCGGCCGGCCACCTGATCGCGAGCCGATACCGGCAGCGAATCCACAAGCTGGTCCACCCGTGTATCGCGGTCACGCCAGCGCAGCTCGCCGGCATACACGGTCGCCAGGAGAATCAGAAAGAGCCGGGCATGCTCGGAGACCAGCAGCAGCGCCGGCACCGCCGTGTCGGCTCCACCCGCATCCGGCAACGGCCGCAGGGCCGAATTGAGCAGCGCGTTCAGGACCGCGAGACCAGCCACGATGCGCCAGCCGCCGTCACCTGCGATCCACCGCGCGGTGAAGTGGCGGATCGACGCCACCCCCGATCGCGCGCGGTATCCCGTCTGGCGGTGTACGCGCGACGGCAGCGTACCAGCGGCGGAGTCGGCCGCGGGGCGGCGTGCATACCGATGAACCGCGAACAGCGCCACTCCCGCCGCGAGCCCCAGCCACAGCAGCCGATTCAGCAGCACGAGACCGAACAGCGGCACCATCTGGGTGCGCCGCACCGCCTCTGGCCAGTCGGCAGTCACCGCCAACACCGGCGCGTTGCCGAAGGGATCGAGCAACGCGCCGACCATCGCCGTGGACGGCTGCGCGACGAGGGCCAACGCGAGCTGCCACGCGCCCACCAGCAGCAGCGCAACCGCGAGGACGCCAAGCACACGCCGCGTGAGGGCGGCCGCACTCGCCAGCAGGAGCGTGACCACCACCACGGTGGGCAGCGTCACGATGACATACGCCCACAGCGCGCTGCCGGTCACGGTGGCCAGGGTCGTCAAGGCAGGTGCGGCGTCTGGCCCGGCAGTCATGGCCCCCACGGCGGTGCCGAGCAGAATCCCTGCCGGCATGGCCGCGTACACGGGCGCCATGACGCACAGCGCGGCGCACACGCGCGCCAGGAACCAGAGCCGCGGTGGCACGCCGCTGGTGACGACCAGCGCCGCCATGCGCGTGGCCTCGTCCCGCAACATGGCCGTGGTGGCAATCATGGTCGTGATGACCTGCCCGAAGGCAGTGAGGCCGCCGAACGCGAGCATCAGCGCCCACGGTGCGTGCCGCGGCACCGTGCCGCGCGCCCCCACCAGCTCCACGGCGTCAGACACCGTGTAGCCGAAGGTGAGCAGCAGAAACACCAGCGCGTACAGGGTGGTAAGCGGCTCTCGCCACTGCGCCGCGATCTCGAACGCGGCGAGCGCCACGAAGCGGGCCCGCGCGAGCCGCCAGCGTGCGCCCGCAGTCACGTCAGAGGTGCGGAAGCTCCCGGTCACCAGGGTCGCCCCCGAGGTGATGCCATTCGAGCTCCTCGGCCGACAGTGGGCGGATGGCGAGGTCCACCGCCAGCCAGGTGGTTTTTGCGAAGGGATAGCAGAGCACACAGCCGGCCAGCATCAGAAATGCCGTGACGTACGTGATGAGGTCCCACGGCGGATTCGGCCACGTGAAGAAGACGAACCCCAGCACGCAGAAGAACAGGATCAGCTCGACGGCGATGAGGTTGAAGAGGTACGCCCCGACGAAGTAGTCCCCTTCGCCGCGCTCCAGCCGCAAGCCGCAGGATGGGCAGTGCCGCTTGAGCGCGAAGAAACTGGCGAAGATGCCCGGACCGCCGCAGTTCGGACAGCGAAGACGCAACGCGCGGGTCAGCAACTGCCAGACGGTAGCTTTGCGCAGGCCGGCGCTCATCGCTCCGGCAGGGCGGGGAGGAACTCGCCGAGGTACCGCCCCCACACACGCGGCAGCGAATGGGTGCCGTGGCCGCGGGTCTCGGAGGTGATGGGCAGCAGAATGAATCGGGTCTTCGGCATGCGCGCCGCATAACGCTCGGCGAGGCCGAGTTCGGGCGGATTCACCTGGTCATCGGCCGAGTTGATGAACAGCGCCGGCGCCTTGATCTCACCCACGCGGGCCGACGGATTGTAGTCCCGGCTCGAGTCGAACTGGTACAGGAAGTCGTTGGCGTCGGTGGCACGCATGCGCCCGTCGAGGTAGGACCGGATGACGGAGTCGGCCGCGTCGCGCGTCGGGGCCTGCTGCTGCTGCAGCAGCGGCGCGCTCCCCATGAGGTACAGCATCATGAGCGCGGTCCGCAGCCCCGGCGGCTGGCTAGTGTACTCGCCCTGATTCCACGCCGGGTCGGTGCGGATGGCATCCATCGCCATGGTGCGAATCATGCGGTTGCGTCCGGCGATCTGCGCGGGCACGCAGGCGAACGGCGCCAGGCCATCCATGAACTCGGGGTGGGTGTAGCCCCAGATCCAGGCGTGCATGCACCCCATGGACGTCCCCATGATGAGGCGGAGGTGGGTGACGCCCAGGTGCTCGGTGAGCAGCCGGTGCTGCGCGGCCACCATGTCCTCGTAGCCGTACCTGGGGAAGCGCGCATGCAGGCCGTCGCTGGGTTTGCTGGAGGCCCCGTGGCCGATGTTGTCCGGGAGGATGATGAAGTAACGGCTGCTGTCGAGCAGTTGTCCCGGCCCGAACAGCTCACCGGCGTAGCTGGCCGAGAGGAAGGACCGGCCGCTCCCCCCGGTGCCGTGAAGAATCATCACCGCATTGCGGACGACGCCGCGGGCGTCCTTGCGGGGGGTACCGAGGGTGGTGTAGTGGAACCGCAACTCGGGGAGCCGCTCCCCGGAGCGGAACACGACATCGCGGAAGACGGCGTCCCCCTGGGTTCCGGCCTGAGCCCAGCCGCGGGCCGCCTGGGCCTGGACGAGGGACGGCCCGGTCGCCGCCACGGCGAACAGGGCAAGGGCGGCCACGAGGGCGGCAGCCCGGGGGGCGCGGCGCGGAAGGGGAGTCGTATCCATGCTGCAAGATACCGGTCGCCGCTTGCCAATGCCCGCCCCGGCCGTATCTTCGCACGCTGTGAGTATTGCCAAGGTATGTCCCCAGTGCGGGGAGCAGTACGAAGCATCGGTCGGCTTCTGCCCCCGCGACGGCACGGCGCTCGCATCCACGTCGGAGCTGAATCTCGTGGGCAAGGTCGTGGGTGGCCGTTACCGGGTGATCTCGCAGTTGGGTGAGGGCGGCATGGGTCAGGTGTACCTGGCCGAACACGTCCGCATGAAGCGCAAGAGCGCCATCAAGATCATGCGGCCGGCGCTCATGCACGAACCCGAGGCCCTGCAGCGTTTCACCCGCGAGGCGGAGAACGCCAGCAAGATCTCGCACCCGAACGTCGCCGGCATCTTCGACTTCGGGGAGACCGACGAGGGGCTGGTGTACCTCGCGATGGAGTACATCGACGGCGAGTCGCTGTCGGCCCTGCTCAAGCGGGAAGTCGCCATGCACCCCGTGGTGGCCGCCGACATCATCGCCCAGGCGGCCGATGCCCTCCAGGCAGCGCACGACCTCGGCATTCTGCATCGCGACATCAAGCTGGACAACGTGATGGTCACGCAGCGGAGCGACGGCACGTTCGTCGTGAAGCTGGTGGACTTCGGCATTGCGCGCACGATGGACCGGGGCACACAGCAGGTCACGCGCACCGGCTTCGCGGTGGGCACACCGGAGTGCATGTCGCCCGAGCAGCTGTCGGGTGACGTGCTCGACACGCGCTCGGATCAGTACTCGCTGGCCCTGGTGGCCTTCAACGTGCTCACCGGCCACGACGCCTTCACCAATGCGTCGTCCAAGGAGTCGCTGATCGCGCGCCTCACCAGCCGTCCTCGCCGCCTCGACGAGGTCCGCGCAGACCTGGACTGGCCGGTGTCGCTGCAGGAGGTGTTCGACAAAACGCTGGCGCCCGACCCCGCAGACCGGTTCCCCACGGTGGCCGAGTTTGGCGCGACGCTCGCCAACTCGGTCTCCGAGATGACGCCGACCCAGACGGCCGAGATGTATCGGCACGCGCTCGGTCAGCGCATGGCGAACGTGGCCTCGCGGACACCGGGCGACCTGGCGAGTGTGGGGCCCCCGGCCCTGACGGCGCCGACGCCGAAACCCAAACCGGTCAAGCCCGAGCCGGTCCGCCGCAAGGACCCGCTGGCCCTCGGCCCCCGCCGCTCGGTGTTTCCGTACGTGGTGCTCGTGGGGGCGCTCACCTACGTGGTGTGGTGGTACGGGTCACGCCAGCCGGCGGGAGCCGCCCGCACTGCCGCCGATCGCATCGGAAGCACCGCGGCAGCGGTGACGGCGTGGGTGAACGGACTGGCCGGCCGCTCGACCGATTCTGCGGCGGTCGCCGTGCCGGTGGCGGACACGACGGCGGACAAACCGGCCGCCACGCCCCGTCGTGCCAAGCGGAAGGCGGATACCACCACGCGGGCCGCCGGCGACAGTGCGGCAGCCGCAGCACCGGCGGCGGCATCACCGCCAACTGATTCGGCGGCGGTGAAGGCGGACACGCTTTCGTCCGCACCGCGCTGACGCCTTCGTACCAGCACGCAACGACAGCGCGGCCTGACTCCACGTCGAGTCAGGCCGCGCTGTGTATTGCGCCATCGGGCCATCACTTCCCGGCGTCGAGATCGTTCCAGTTGAGAATGGCGTTGAAGCCAAGGAAGTAGGTGCCCTGCGTCTGCCAGCGCCAGAACGGACGGATGGCGAACATGACCACGTGCCCCTTGCCGAGCGGCGCGTCGACGAGCTGGGCGCGATTGGCCAGCGCTTCACCGCCGGCGAGCGTGCCCGAGAGGAGCATGTCGGCCGCATTGGCGGGGAACTGCATGATCACGCGCGGCCGGGTGCCGTCGATGCTCGTGGCGCCACCGAACGCGCTGGCCGGCGCGGCCCCGGCTCCTGCCCCCTCCCCGCGGCCCACCGGGCCGGGCATCGGCCGCGTCATTGGCACCCCGGTGCTGTCGGCCTGATTCCAGCTCCATGTGGAGAGCGGCAGCTTGGTCGCGTTCGGCGTGACGTTCTGCATGTTGGCCGCTGCGCCGGCGCCACTGCCGCCACCGGCGAACAGGCCGGCGGATCCTCCGACACTGATGACCGGATCCTGGTTGAAGTACACGGGCAGCTGCGCGTCGAAGCCATACGCCAGCGGGCTGGTGCGATCGGCCACGACGCCGCGCAGGATGGTGCCACGGGCGAACAGGTCACGCGGCGACTCGATGGTGATGCCGCTGGTGAGGTTGTAGGCGGGGAAGATGGTCGACGTGCTGCCCTCGACGATGAGCGTGCCGCCGGCCTGCACGAACTTATACAGCTCGGTGAGACCCTCGATACCCAGGCCACCGCGGATGTCGTTGGCGCTGTCGTTGGCGCCGAGGTTGGGGGTGGCCGGGGATTTCCGGTAGGGCAACGGTGTATCCCCATTCTTGATGATGCCGGCCACGTGCGACTGGGCGCTGCCACCGACGTGCGGATAGATGATCACGTCGTACTTCGCGCGCAGGTTGCCTTTGCGCAGCTCGATGTCACCGAAGTACGTGTACGGCACCCCGTAGGTGTCGAGCGCCGCACGCACCCAGCCTTCGTCCTGCGTGCGCTGCCACGCGTGCGCGTAGCCGATGCGCGGCAGGTCGAGTTCATGCGTCTTCACGGACGGCACGGCGGCGACGGCCCAGGCCGAGAGTCCGAGATCGGCCAGCGACGCCTCGAGCCTGGCACGGTCACCGGCGGGCACGATGAACGTACCGGCGCGGAACGTACGACCGGCCGCGTCGAAGTCGGCTTCCGCCGCGTGCATCTTCGTGGTGGCGAAGCGCGTGCGGAACGTCATGAGATTGTTGTCGGTGGTGTGCTCCACGAGCAGCACCGGGCCGGTGCCCGTGATGCCACCGGCGGCCCGCACCTTCGCGGTCACCATCGCCATGGGCTGCGACAGGATGGCCTTGTCGCTCACTGGCAGCACGGCCACGTTGCGCATGAACTGGAAGGTCCAGCCGGTATCGTCGTACGGGCGCGGGTTCTGCGGCGAGTAGTTCTGGATGCCGAAGTACATGTCGGCGAGCGTGCGGAACGGCTGATCGCCGCGCACGATCCAGTCGCCGGCTTTCACGTCCACGGTGCCGGCCTTGTAGGCGCTGGTCGCCACGTGAATCTCGAGCCCCTGCTTCCGCAGCTCGTTCACGGCGTCGGCGGCGTCGGCCTTGCGCCGCTGGCCGGCCGGAATGACCCACGCGAACGGCCCCGCGCCCGTGATGCCCTTTTCCATGGCCCGCTTGTTCTTGAGCCAGTAGTTCTCGAGGTAGGTGGCCTTGTTGTCGGCAAAGTGCTTGAGCGAAAAGAGCACGCCCGACTGCTGGATGTTCGTGTTGTTGCGCGGGCCCCACTTGATGTACGGCAGCGGCGGGTTGGGGCGGAACCACTCGCGACTGGTGGTGGTGGCGGGCGGACGCACCTCGTAGTTGTCCGGGCCGTAGCTCTGCACCTCGTAGAAGCGGCCGATGGCGTTCTTGGTATGGGCCACGAAGAACATGTAGTTGGGCGTCCAGCCGTCGTAGAAGCCGTAGGTCCACACGCCCGGTACGCCGCGCTTGGTGAGTTCGCGCACGTCCTCCTGCGCGAACGTCCACCACTCGGTCACCGTGATCGGGTCGATGGCGTCGTTGTACGGGCCCGTCCCGGTGCTGCTATACAGGTACGTGACCGACTCGTGCAGGTCGTGCATGACCTGCGGCTTCCACTGCAGGTAGAAGTCGTTCACGTTCCTGGTGAGCGACAGGAACTGCCCCATGCCATCGCGATTGTTGTCGTGGGCCACATACTTACCCCAGTACATCAGCGGCAGCCGGGCTGCGCCCGCCGGAAGCCTTTTATTGAAGTAGTACGTATCCACGTACTTCTCGCGCCCATCCACTTCGACGACCGGCGTGATGAACGTGATGATGTTGTTCCGGATCTGCTGAATGAACGGCGACTCCTGCACGATGAGCCGGTACGCCAGCTCCTGCAGCATCTCGGGGCCGCCGGTTTCGGGCGAGTGGATGCCGCTGGTGAGCCAGTACATCGGCTTGGTGCTCGCAATCAGCCGCCGCGCCTCGGCCTCGCTCGTCTTGCGCGGGTCGGTGAGCGCCGCGATGTCAGCCCTGTACTTGTCGAGATTGGCGATGGTGGCCGAGTCGGCGATGGCCAGTACCACCATGTCGCGCCCTTCCTCGGTCTTGCCGATGCTCCAGTACTTCGCGCGCGGCGAGGCCTTGGCCAGCGCCTCGAAGTAGCGGTGGATGTCCTTGGCGTACGTCAGCTCGCCCGGCGTGCCCACGATGCGCCCATGAAACTTGAGCGGCGTCGGGACGGTGGCCGACGCCGGCAGATGGTCCACCAGCTCCGTGGTGATGCGCGGGTCCTGCAAAAACTCCTTGATCTTGGCCGTGTACTCGGCGTCGACGGCTTGCTGGGCCGAGAGCAACCCCGGCAGGAGGGTCAGGGCACTGGCGGCCAGCCAGGTGCGGGTGCGGTGCATGCGTGCTCCGGTGGAGGGTCTGCCCCATGCTACGCGCCAGCGGCGCTGGACGCTCGGCTGATTGTCAACGAAGGACGCCGGGGAACGGCTCGTCGGACCCGGCAAAGACCTGTGCCAATCGGCAGATTTACCCCATGTCGATCCGGATCCTCGCCCTGCTTGCCGGCCTGCTCGTCACACCGGCCGCCGGCTCGTTCTCCACGCTGCCGCCCGCGCCATGGCCGCCCGTGGCCACCTTCTCCATCCTCGGCTACGACCCCGCCACCGGTGAAGTGGGCGGCGCCGTCCAGAGCCGCGTGTTCTCGGTGGGCAACGGCGTGTTGTGGGGCGAGGCTGACGTGGGGGTGGTGGCCACGCAGGCCATTGTCGACGTGAGCTACGGGCTGCAGGCGCTGGCGCTGCTGCGGCAGGGCATGAAGCCCGCCGACGTGGTGAAGCAGGTGTGGGAGCGCGATCCCGACCCCCGTCCGGACAACTGGACCAAACAGGGCCGGCAGTTCGCCGTCATCGACGCGAAGGGCAACGTGGCCGCCTTCACCGGTTCCAAGGCCAGCAGTTGGGCCGGCGACCGGCAGGGCCGGTACTGCACCGCCCAGGGCAACATTCTTGCCGGTCCCGCCGTCGTGGAGAACATGGTCAAGACCTTCGAGGAAACCGAGGGGCACCTCAGCCTGCGCCTGCTCGCCGCGCTCGAGGCCGGTCAGGCTGCGGGGGGTGACACGCGCGGCATGCAGAGCGCGGCCATGCTGATCGTGAAGAAGAACGGCGGCGTGTGGCTCAACAACGACGTCGTGCTGCGCCTGCAGGTGGATGACAATCCGCAGCCGATCACCGAGTTGCGCCGTCTCGTGGAGAAGGCCGCCACCATGCGGAGGCCGCAGCGATGAGGCGTCTGATGTGGAAGTCCTGCCTCCTGTTCCCTGCGTCCTGCATCCTTGCACTGTTCGCACCGGTCGCGCACGCCCAGTCTACCCAGCCCCTCCCCGCCTACGTGAAGACGCAGCACGTGATCCTCGTGATCACCGACGGCCTGCGCTGGCAGGAAGTCTTTCGCGGCGCCGAGCGGGATCTCATGGTACGCCGATACGTGAACGACACCGCGGCGCTACGCCGCGACTTCTGGCGCGACACACCCGTGGCCCGACGCGAAACCCTGCTCCCCTTTCTGTGGGGTACGGTGGCGAAACAGGGGCAGCTCTTCGGCGACAGCGCCAGCGGCAGCGTCGCGCGCATCACGAATCGCTTTCGGTTCTCGTATCCAGGCTACAGCGAAACGTTCACGGGCTTCTTCGATCCGCGCATCGACAGCAACGGCTATCCGCCGAACCCCAACACCACGGTGTTCGAGTGGCTCGCGCGCGATCCACAATTCACCGGACGTGTGGCGGCGTATGCCACGTGGAACGCCTTCCGCCGCATCATCAACGTGGAGCGCAGCGGGGTGCCCGTGTACGACGGGTGGGACCAAGCGGTGCCCGACGCGCCCGACTCGGCCACATCCCTGCTGCGCACGCTCTACCGCGACCACATCAAGCTGTGGCCGGACGTGGCCTTCGATGCGCCCATGCATCAGGTCATGCTCGGCGGCTGGCACCGCGGCCTGCGCGGCGAACCGCCCCGCGTGCTGTTCATCGGCTACGGCGAAACCGACGAATGGGCCCACAGCGGGCGCTACGACCTGTATCTGCGGAGTGCCCAGCAGGTGGACCGCTATCTGGCGGAGCTCTGGGCCATGATCCAGGGTGACCCGCGCACGCGCGACCGCACCACCCTGCTCATCACGACCGACCACGGCCGCGGGTGGGGCGCCGAATGGACGGACCATGGGGAGAACGTGAACGGCGCCGAGTACATCTGGAGCGGCGTGATCGGTCCCGATACGCCGCCGCTCGGTGTGCGGAGCAACACGCCCACGCAGCAGGCCCAGATGGCGGCGACGATTGCGGCGCTGCTCGGACGTGACTGGCGGAAGGCGGAGCCGCAGGCGGCGCCGGTGCTGCCGGTGTTTCGCTGATCGTAGCATGCGGCGGGTACCGAGGACCCGAACGAAAGAGCCACGGAGCTTCGGAGGCGCGGAGAACTGCCAAGCCTTCGTCAGCAGATTTTCTCAGAAGCTCCTCACCTCCGTGCCTCCGCCATTCGGGCCCATGACGATCCGCCGAAGCACCGAACACGGGGCACAGCCACCGAGGTAGCCGTGCCCCGTTCCTCCGTGCTCCCCTACGGCTTGTTCCCCTTCAGGGCACCGGACCTACGGAAGCTTGATCCCCGCCGCCGCGAGCGCCGCTTCGAGTGCCGGCAACAACGTGCGCTTCACCGCGCCCACCTTGACACTCTCCCCCACCAGTGCCTTTCGCAGCTCGGCGAGCAGCGACCGCTGCGCCAACGCCACGGGGAACTGCGCGTTGATCACGCTGTTGAGCGTGCCCGCGCGCGCGCTGAACGACATGTCGGGCGCGCCGCTGGCACCGCGGCTCTCCTCTTCCATCTCGTTCTCCGCCGGCTGACCGGGAGCGCGCACCAGGCCGGCCGTACGTGCGGCCGCCGTGGCGCCGACCTCGCGCGCGAAGCCGGCCAGCACCATCTCCACCTCGCTCAACTGCGCACGCAATGCCGGCGTGAGCTTGCTGCTGTCGGCGAGCGCCGCCTTGCGCACGTCGCCGAATCGCTTGATGGTGCTGTCGGAGCCGTTCTGCGCGTCGGTCACGCTGCGCTGGAAGCGCACCACGTCCAACCGGAACGCGTCCAGCGCCACCAACTGCGCCTGCGACATCTGCTGCTGCGGATCGGGGAGCAGCGTGAACGTGCGCGACAGTACCGTGGGCGCACCGCTGGCGGGCGAAATGGTGAGCCGCGCGGTGTAGTTGCCGGGGACCGCGAGGTACGTAGGCGCGCCACGGTTGCCGCCGCCGAATCCTCCGAAACCACCACCGCCACCGCCGCCCTGACCGCGCCCCGCCGGTGGCGCCGCCGCCGCCACCACTTCACCGGTGAGCGGCGCGCCCACGCGCATGTCCCACACCGGGCGGAACAGCCCGGTGCGCGCCGTCACCGGCAGCTCGCGCACCACACGCCCAAAGGCATCCACGATCTCGAGCTTCGCCTTGGCGTCCGACGCCACCGTGTTCAGCAGATACGCCAGCCGCACCCCGTGCTCGGGGTTCTGTCCCGCAAAACCGGTGGAGCCCATGCCGGAGTTGCGGCTCCCGTCGAGCGCAAACACCAGCTCGTTGCGCACCGGGAACAGGTACGCCGAGGTGGACTGCTTCGCCGCCGCGAGGTGCTCGAGCGCCGAGAGGTCATCGAGGATGTAGATGCCACGGCCGTGCGTGCCCACCACCAGATCGTTCCACCGCTCCTGGATGGCGAGGTCCCACACCGGCACACCGCCGGGCATGCCGGCCTTGAGCGGTGACCACGTGGCACCGCCGTCGATCGTGAAGAACACCCCGAACTCCGTGCCCACGAACAGCAGATTCGGCTGGCGGTGATGTTCGCGGATCACCTGCACCGGGCCGAGCGCGGGGAGGTTGCCGGTGATGCTCGTCCACGTGCGACCGAAGTCCGTACTCTTGTACACGTACGGCTTCATGTCGTTGCTGCGGTGTCCGTCGAACGTGGCGTACGCGGTGCCGTCGGCGTGCTTCGACAGCTGTACGCCGCTCACGTACGTCGTGTCGGGCACACCGGGGAATGACTGTACGCGATGCCACGAACGGCCGTCGTTCTGCGTCATCGCCACCACGCCGTCATCAGTGCCAACCGCCAGAACACCGGCACGGCGCGGCGACTCGCTCACCGCAGTGATGTTGCCGAACGCCGCCGTTCCCTCGTGCAGGCCAAGCGCATCGCGCGGCGGAACGCTGCCGCGCATGGGGAGCTGGTTGCGGTTCAGATCACGCGTGAGGTCGGGGCTGATCGTCTTCCACGAGTCACCGCGATCGGCGCTCTTGAAGAGATGGTTGGCGGCGAAGTACACCGTGCCGGCGACATGCCGCGACGGCACGATCGGCGCGCTCCAGTTGTAACGGTGCCGCTCTCCGTCGCGCTGCGGCGGCTTGATGCCCTTGGTCTGCCCCGTCTTCGCGTTGAAGCGCACGATACCGCCGTTCTGCGACTCGGCGTACACCACGTCGGGGTCGAACCGGTCGGCAATATTGAAGAACCCGTCGCCACCGGCCATGCGATACCAGTCAGCGTTGGTCGGGCCGAAGGTGCTGCGCGTGCGATTCGGGCCGCCCCACGTCTGATTGTCCTGCAGCCCGCCGTACACGTGGTAGAACGGCCAGCGGTCGTCCACGGACATGGCGTAGAACTGCGCCCCGACGATGTTCTCCACGGTATACCAGCTGCGGCCGCGATCATACGAGATGTCCACGCCACCGTCATTGCCGAGCACCAGGTGATCGGCATCCTCGGGACTGATCCAGAGGGCGTGGTGATCGCTGTGCACGCCACCGCCGGCGGCAAAGGGACGCCACGTCTTGCCCCCGTCGTACGACTCCGTCGAACCGACATTGAGCTTGATCACGTGCTCGGCGTCGGTGGGGTCGCAGCGCACCTGGCCGTAGAACCACGCCGTACCGTTCTGGTTGTTCACCTGGCGCCAGCTGCTGCCGGCGTCATCCGACCGATAGAGCCCATTCGCGGCGCCCTTGGCGTGCACGAGGGCGTACACGGTGTTCGGGCGCGAGCGGCAGGTGGCGAGGCCGATGCGCCCGAGATCACCCGTGGGCAGGCCACCGGCGAGCCGGGTCCACGTCCGGGCGCCGTCGGTGGTCTTCCACACGGCCGCCTCGGGGCCCGCCGGCAGGAAGCCGTAGGCGCGCCGCTCGCGCTGCTGCGACGCCGCATAGAGCACGTCGGGGTTGGCGGGATCCATGACGATCTCCGTGAAGCCCGCCGTCTCCGACAGCGACTTGGTGTTGGTCCAGGTCGCCCCGCCGTCGGTGGTCTTGTAGAGACCACGATCGCCGCCCGGCCCCCACAACGGCCCATTGGCCGCCACATACACCACATCCGGGTCGCGTGGGTCGATCACGATGCGCCCGATGTGCTGGGTCGCGGGCAGCATGGGCTTGGACCAGGTCTTGCCGCCGTCGGTGGACTTGAACACGCCGATGCCCCAGGAGGAGCTGCGCATGTTGTTGGATTCCCCGCTGCCCACCCACACCACGTCGCCATTGGAGGGCGCGACGGCCACGGCACCGATGGAGCCCACCCCGATGGCGTCCGAGACTGGGGCCCAGGTGAGCCCGGCGTTGGTGGTCTTCCAGATGCCACCCGTGGCGACGGCCACATACATCGTGGTGCCGAGTCGGCCGCCACGCACCACACGGGGTGCCTCGACGACGGCGATGTCGACGATGCGGCCACTCATCGAAGCGGGACCGATGTTGCGGAACGCCAGCGACTGCACCAACGCGGAGTCGGCCGGCGCGGACTGGGCCGCGATCGCGGCCGGATGCAGCAGCGCGACCGCCGATGCGGTCACCGTGAGGGCGCGCCAGTGGCGAGCACGGGAGGCGAAGCGAGACATGAACGATCGGAACGGGGAACGCCCGGGACCGGCATGGTCCCGAACCAGCCGAAGTCTACGTCCCGTGCACGACCGGCGTTGTCGTCGCACCCCGTGGCGGCGGCTCTTCCTCAGTGACCGTGGTTCGCCATGGCATCGCCGCGCGCCAGCATGAGGTGGTGGGTGGTGTGGTGATCGCCGCTGGCCATCAGGCCGATGAAGCCCAGGCCGCGGATCTTGGCGACCGCCGCCGTGCCGGCGCTGTCGCGCGCGGTCACCACCAGCGACACACCGTCGGGCAGCTCCGTGCGTACGATATGTGGGCCGGCCGGGTCCATGGCCACCATGCCCGCATGCGCGGCGGTCATGCGCTTGATGGCCCCGATGGCGTCCCCCGTGCCGCGCACCACGAACCGCGCCCCACCCGTCACCGGCGTGCCCGTCACCCGGGCGCGCAGCGTCACGAGGTCCATGTCGATGAGGTGCCGGCGCAGCCGTTCGAGGTCCACCTTCGTCCAGTCGGTGTTCGGGTCGGCCTCCAGCAGCCGCACGATCTCGCCGATGGCAGCAAAGGCGGCCTGCCCGTCTTCGGTGGCGACGGCGGTCGAGGGTGCGGTAGCCCCGGGATGCGTCATGCCCGGCGTGTGCTGGTGGCCCTGAGCCTGGAGCGACACCACGGGGACGACGACGAGCGCCATGGTGAGCGCCAGGGAGCGGATCGGAATCATGGGTGGTCTCGCGAGGCGTGAGCGTGCCGACGGCCAGCAAGCAGGACACGGGGACTTCAGCAAAGCGGGCGATGATGCGTTGAGTACAATGGTACACGCGCGAGCCTGTCAGGTCCGCGGTGCCTCGCCCGCCCACCGCCCTCCGTCCCGCCCGATGATTCGAATTTCCTCCTTCCTGACCGCCTTCCTCCTGCTCCTGACTGTGGCCGGTGTGGCGCAGGCCCAGGAAGATGCCCGTCCGCCGCGCCAGACCGTGGTGATGGACACCGCCCGCGCCGCCCGCCTGTACGTCAGCAACCGCCCCGAGGACCATCCGCCCGCGGACTACGAGCGCGCCATCCGCGGCAAGGCTGTCACCGACAGTATCTTCGCCGCCCGCAGCGCCGGGGCGATGAAGTTCTCCAAGGTCACCTACAAGAGCAGCGCCGACGGCCTGGTCATTCCCGCCTACCTGTTCGAGCCGCTCACCCCCAAGGGTCCGCGCGCCCACGCCGCCTTGGTGTGGGTACACGGAGGGGTGCACGGCAACATGGACCAGAATTACCTGCCGTTCATCAAGGAAGCAGTACAGCGCGGCTACGCGATCATCACCCCCGACTACCGTGGCAGTACCGGTTACGGCAAGGCCCACCACAACGCCATCGATTACGGCGGCATGGAGGTCGATGACGTCGAATCGGCCGTGAGCGTGCTGAAGGCGCTGCCGTATGTGAACCCGGAGCGCATCGGCGTGATGGGGTGGAGCCACGGCGGGTATATCACCTCGCTGCTCCTCACGCGCGAGGCGCAGGGCTCGCCCTTCAAGGCCGGGGCCGCGATCGTGCCGGTCACGAACCTGCTCTTCCGCCTCTCGTTCAAGGGACCGTCGTACCAGCGCTCGTTCGCCACCCAGGCCGGCATCGGTGGGTTGCCCTTCGAGAAGCGCGAGGAGTACATCCGCCGGTCGCCGTACTACTGGGTGGACAGCCTCAAGTACCCCATCCTCGTGCACGTGGCCACCAACGACGAGGACGTGAACTTCGAGGAGGCCCGCCCGCTGATCGACGCCTTCCAGGCGCGGCAGCCGACGCTGGCCGAAACGAAGGTGTACGTGAATCCGACACCCGGCCCCACAAGCGTGGGCCACACGTTCAGCCGCCGGGTGAACCGGCAGACGCTGGAGCGGGACGATTCGCCGGAGCAGATCGACTCGTGGAACCTGACCTGGGCGTTCTTCGAAAAGCACCTCGGGAAGTACTGAGCGCGAGATGAGCGCCGGGAGCTGAGCGCGGCGGCTGGGGTCGCGGCGGTCGACGACGGCGGAAGGGCGCGTGCCAAACGGCGCGAGCCAAACGGCGCGAGCCAAACGGCGCGAGCCAAACGGCGCGAGCCAAACGGCGCGAGCCAAACGGCGCGAGCCAAACAGCGCGAGCCAAACGGCGCGAGCCAAACAGCTC
>JBEILM010000009.1:0-64042 GCA_040379205.1 Gemmatimonas sp. | reverse complement strand
GCTGGACGGTGGGGTGGCACGAGCGTGCCGCCGGCTTCGAGGACGAATTGGTGGTGGCCGAGCCGTTGCTGGCGTTTCGTGCCGCCAGCGGCGGCCCGGTGCGCCTGCTCTTTGGCCGCGACGATGGGGTGGCCCTGAGCGCGGCGGTGCTGTCGCGCGAGGGCGGCGCGTGGCGTGTGCGCTGGGAGAGCGCGATCGCCGGCTGCCGGTAAGGGGGCGCGCTGGCGAGGGGACGGCACGCGGCGCACAATAGCGACGGTTGTTCCACCCTTCCCGGAGTCCGTCATGCCCGTTCTTCGCTCCCTCGGCCGCGCCGCGCTCGCGGCACTGGCCATCCCCCTTTCCAGCCAGGCGCAGGCCCAGCCGGAGCCCGTGCGCTTCGCGCGCTACGCCCACGTCGCCAACGACGGCACCCTCGCCTTCACCTGGCAGGACGACATCTGGGTGGCCGACCAGAACGGCGGCAATCCGCGTCGACTGACCGCGCACGTGGCGCGCGATTTCATGCCGCGCTTCTCCCCCGACGGGCAGTGGATCGCCTTCACCAGCAATCGCCTGGGCAACAACGACATCTATGTCGTGCCGGTCAGCGGGGGCGAGCCGAAGCAACTGACGTGGTTCACCGGGGACGATCAGGCGCTCAACTGGACGCCCGACGGCCAGGCGATCGTGATGTCGAGCGCGCGAGGTGCTCAGGCGTGGGGCTCGCCGCTGTACCTGCTTCCGCTCGACGGCTCGCAGCCGCGCCCCATGGGCATGGACATCGGCCGCAGCGGCATGATCAAGCAGGATGCCACCGTGGTGGCGTTCAACCGCTCGCTGCCAAGCTACTGGCGCAAGGGCTATCGCGGCAACAGCAACGCCGACATTGCGGTGCAGGACCTCAAGACGGGGCAGATCACCGAGCTCACCGACACGAACCTGCAGGCGTTCAAGACCTTCACCCACGATGTGCACCCCATGTGGGGCGCCGACGGCATGATCTATTTCGCGTCGGAGCGCGACGGGATCTTCAACCTGTGGAAGATCGCGCCCACCGGTGGGGCGCCGCAGCAGGTCACGACGCACAAGGACGACGGCGTGCAGTTCCCGGCCATTTCGCCCGATGGCCGCCGCATTGTGTACGAGAACAACTTCGACCTGTGGACGGTCGATGTGCCGGGCGGCGCGCCGCGCCGCTTAAGCCTGCACATTGCCGCCGACCAGAAGGAAAACGCCATCAGCACGCTCACCACCACCAATCGCGCCGATGGCTTTGCGCCGTCGCCGACTGGAGACTATGTGGCGGTGGACTTTCGTGGCGAGATCGTGATCGTGCCCACGGAGAGTGGCATCGGGGAGCGCACGGTCGTGACGCAGTCGCCGTGGCGCGAGCGCTACCAGACGTATTCGCCCGACGGGCGGCGCCTGGCCTACGTGAGCGACGAGTCGGGTGAAGAGGAAGTGTGGGTGTACGACCTCGCGACCGCCCAGCGGCGCAAGCTTACCACGCAGCCGTCGGTGAAGGGCGACCTGACGTGGGCGCCGAATTCGCAGAAGCTGGCGTTCACCGGCAACAATCGGCTGTGGGAGGTGGACGTGAGCGGCGGCGCGGTACGCGAGCTGGCATACAACCAGGCCGGCGGCTTCGTGGTGGGGCAGTACAGCGCCGACGGCAACTGGCTCACGTACACCAAGCGCGACGACGACCAGAACGCCGACGTATTCGTGTTCGATGTGCGCACGCGCCGCGAGGTGAACGTCACGCGCAATCCGTTCAGCGACAACAACGGCGTGATGACGCCCGACGGCAAGCACGTGCTGTTCACGTCGAACCGGGACAATGGTGTGGCGCAGCTGTTCGCGGTGTCGCTGGCCAGGCTCACCGAAGACCCGAGCGATCCGCTGGTGCGCGAGCGGATGCGGCGGGCGGCGAATGGTGGGGCGCGGGGCGAGCGGGGCGACAGTACGGCGGCGCCGACCGGTGCCGGCGCAGTGGCCGCGACAAGCGGGGCGGCCGGTGCCGCCGCGGCGCCGGCCGGTCTCACGGTCACCATCGACGCCGACGGCATCGATGGTCGCGCCATGCAGCTCACGCGCGGCGCGCAGGCGGTGGGCGCGTTCTTCCTGTCGCGCGACGGACGCACGGTGTACTTCACCGTGGGTGGCGGTGGCGGATTCGGTGGCGGCGGGCAGCAGCCGGCCGTGGACCCCGAGAGCCCCAACGTGGGCATGTTCGCCATGAACGTGGATGGCACCAACCGGCGGCGCATTGCCGGCGGACTCTATCCGCAGCTCACGCCCACCGCCGACCGGCGCGCGGTGTTCTTCCGTCGTGCGTCACGTGGCGGTGACGGCGAGGGCGGCAGCGGCTTCGAGATCAGCAAGCTGGTGCTGGCCACGCCGCAGCGCGCCGAGCCGGTGAACTTCGCGTTTCCGGTGATGGTCGATCACCGCGCCGAGCGCGAGCAGCTGTTCGAGGAAGCGTGGCGGGTGATGAAGTACCGATTCTACGACGAGAAGATGCACGGCCGCGACTGGGACGCCATCAAGCAGCAGTACAAGCCGCTGCTCAGGCACGTGGCCACCAACGAGGACGTGTACGATCTCGCCAACGAGATGATCGGTGAACTCAATGCCTCGCACACCGGGGTGAACGGGCCGCCGTCGCGCGAGATGCCGCGCGTGTACACCACGCGGTACCTAGGCTTCGAGCTGGAGCCGAGTGAGGCGGGGCGGTACCGCGTGGGGCACATCTACAAGGCGGGTCCGGCCGACAAGGAGTGGCTGGGGATCGCCAGGGGCGACTACGTGCTGGCCATCAATGGTCAGGAGCTCAAGTCGGGGGAGAACTACGAGCGGCTGATGGCCACGGCGATGAACGAGTACATCCCCGTACGGCTGGCGAAATCCGCCAGCGGCGAGGGCGCGCGCACGGTGCGCATCGCCAGTGTCACGTCGCTCACCGACATCAAGTACGAGGAATGGGTCGCCACGCGGCGTGAGCAGGTGGAGAAGGAGACGAATGGTGACATTGCCTACGTGCACATCCGCTCCATGAACCAGCCGTCGCTGGCGCGATTCCGCAACGAGATCGACCAGTACTCGAACAAGAAGGGGATCATCGTCGACATCCGGTACAACGGCGGTGGCAACATCGACCAGGAGCTCATCGATATTCTCGAGCGGCAGCCGTACCAGTTCTGGAACAACCGTAACGGCTCGCGCACGTGGGGGCGCCGCCCGCGGCAGGCCATTGCCGGCCCGAAGGTCATGATGATCAACGCCCGCTCGGGGTCGGACAGCGAGGTCACGCCGATGGCGTTCCGGCAGCTGGGGCTCGGGCGCATCGTGGGCAACCCCACGGCGGCGGCGGTGATCGCCACGGGTTCGTACACGCTCATCAACGGCGGCACGATTCGCACGCCGGGCTCACTGGTGGTCACGTACGACCCCACGAAGCCCAACAACTACGGCGAGAACCTCGAGAACCTTGGCGTGCCGCCCGACGTGTGGGTGAAAAACTCGCCGAACGACGAGGTGAAGGGCATCGATCGCGAACTGCGTACGGCGATCGAGGAAGCGATGAAGATGTTGAAGGCGATGCCGGGAAGAATCTCGAGCGACAACTGATTTCGGAGCGCGCGATGCAACGCGGAAGGAGGCGTGTCTTCCGATCTGTTGTCGCGGCGCTCGTGATGCTGCCGGTGTGGCTGGGCGTTGTCGTTGCCCAGCCGCCGGCGGCCACGCTGTCGGGACGGGTTGTCGAGGATTCGACCT
Organism: Gemmatimonas sp.; assembly: GCA_040379205.1. Taxonomy (GTDB): domain Bacteria; phylum Gemmatimonadota; class Gemmatimonadetes; order Gemmatimonadales; family Gemmatimonadaceae; genus Gemmatimonas. The sequence continues at coordinate 60,283 of JBEILM010000009.1, read as the reverse complement.
CCCGACCGGTGGCTGGCGCACAGATCACGATCGGCGCCACCGGTCGCACGGTGCTGAGTGACAGTGTGGGCGCCTTCACGGCGGTCGGAGTGCCTGTGGGCGTCCATGCTGTCGGTGTTCGCGCCGTGGGGTACGTGCCGACCGAGCTGCGCATGGCCTTCGGCGAAGGCCAGCGGATCGAGGTGGACATCGTCCTCAGTCGGCAGTCGCAGACCCTGGCCGGCGTGACGGTGACGGCGCGATCGGTGCCGGCCTTCCTGCGGGACTTCGATGCCCGTCGCCAGCTGGCGCAAGGGCGCTTCCTCGACACGACCGACATCGCGCCGTACGTGAACAGTCAGCTCGCGACACTGCTGGCGTCGAAGGTGCCGGGAGTGCGCCAGGTGCGGTTCGGGGGACGGACGGCGCTGGCGTCGAGTCGCGGCGTCTCGAGCATGGAGCGCATTCCCGGAGGCGATGTCATGGATCGGCAACTGGGGGCGCCCAAGGCCTGCTACGTGCAGATCGTCATCGACAACGTGAGCGTGTACCAGGGGCAGGTCGACGAGCCGCTGTTCAATGCGGACAACATCAACCTGCAGGCGCTGGCGGCGATCGAGTACTACACCGTCTCCAATCGGCCCAACGAATTCAAGCGGGCCGGCGGGGGGGCGTGTGGCACGCTGGTGCTGTGGACGAAGCGGTGACGACGCGTTGCCGACTCCGAACGCCACTGCCTGTCAGGCATGTGACGTCTGCGCCCGATCCGGATTCGTACATCGGTTTCTGAAGAGACACGAGATGGCGAACCCGACGTCGGAATCCGGATCGGGTTCCGAAGTCAGAAGTCTGATCAAGGCTCCCGCGCGGCCCGGTAGCTCGCGCCCCACGCCCGCAGCGCTTCGATGGCGGGCAGTGCTGTACGCCCCAGCGCGGTGATGGCGTAATCCACGTGCGGCGGCACCACCGGGTGCACGGTGCGCGTGAGCAAGCCGGCCTCCTCGAGCTCACGCAGCTGCTGGGTGAGCATCTTGTGCGACACCCGCTTGAGGTCGCGGTGCAATTCGTTGTAGCGCCAGTCGCGCTGATTGAGCCGCCAGAGAATGGGCATCTTCCACTTGCCGCCGATGGCGTGCAGGGCGAGCTCGACGGGGCTCTGGAAGGTGTGACCTTCGAAGTGGAATTCCGGCATGACACTCTCTGATTGGTAAGTATCACCCCAAAAGGTGCATACTGCCGCGATTGGGTGTGCAATCGTACCGTGTGGCCGACTCTTTCGACAGGAGCGGTTCCGTGAGTGCCAATGCCAACGTCACCAACCCCGTGCAGCCCAAGCGCATCCTCCTCGTGGCGGCCAACGCCGCCGTCTCCCCGGTCACGCAGTGGCCGGTGGGCTTCTGGTGGGCCGAGTTGACTCACCCGTACTGGGAGTTCACCGAGGCCGGGTACACCGTCGAGATCCGCAGCCCCGACGGCGGCGCGCTGCAGGCCGATGGCTACTCCGACCCCGAGGATGTCAGCGGCTACTCGGCCCATGACATCCTCTCGCTGGGCTTCAAGAAGTCGTCCACGCACGCCGCGTTGCTGGCGAACACCCCGTCCATCGCCGACGTGGACGTCGGCGCGTACGACGCGCTGTTCGTGGCCGGCGGGCAGTCGCCCATGATCACCTTCCGTGGCCACACCGGCCTGCAGGCGCTGGTGGCGCGCTTCCACGAGGCGGGCAAGGTGGTGGCGCTGGTGTGCCATGCCACCTGCCTGCTGCTGGAGACGCGCCTGTCGAGCGGCGAGCTGCTGGTGCACGGCAAGACATGGACGGGCTTCGCCGACAGCGAGGAGGCCTACGCCGACGCGTTCGTGGGCATGCGCATCCAGCCCTTCTGGATCGAGTCCGAGGCGCGCAAGATCGCGGGCACGAACTTCGTGGTCGACCAGCGCTTCCGGCCGTTCGCGGTGCGCGACGGGCGCCTGATCACGGGGCAGCAGCAGTTCTCGGGCGCGGCGGCGGCGCGGCTCGTCATTGAAACGTTGGGGCGGTGACCATGGACACGCAGACGATGGCGATTGCTGTGCTCGGGGCCGGCCGCGTCGGTGCCACGCTGGGGCGCCGCTTCGCCGAGGCGGGTCATGACGTGCTCTACGGCGTGCGGAACCCGGAGGACCCGAAGCACACGACGGTGCCGGGGCCGGTGCTGCCCATTGCCGAGGCGGCGGCGCGTGCCGAAGTGGTCGTACTCACCACCTCGTGGGCTGGTGCCGAAGAGGCGCTACGCGCCGCCGGCGATCTCACGGGCAAGGTGCTCATCGATGCCACCAACCCCATCGGCCCCGGCATGGTACTCACGCACGGTACCACCGACTCCGGCGCCGAACAGGTATCGCGCTGGGCGCCGGGCGCGCAGGTGGTGAAGGCGTTCAACAGCATCGGCATGGAAGTGATGGTCAATCCGCGCTTCGGCGACGCCCGTGCGGTGCTGTGGTTCTGCGGTGACGATGTGCCCGCGTGTGACGCCGTATCGCGCCTGGCAGCGGACATCGGCTTCGAGCCGGTGCGCCTGGGCCCGCTGGCGCGCGCCCGCTTCATCGAGCCGGCAGCCCTCGTGTGGATTACCGCATCGGCCACGCTGGGGCGGGAGTTTGCGTGGGGGATTCTGCGGCGGACCGGCTGATCGCGATATCCCGTGCAATGGCGTGCACCGGCACGCCGCCACGGATCACCGTTCCCCGAGCACTTCCGCAAAGAACGGTTCCAGCTCGAGCGTGAAGACACCCGAGTGCCCGTCGAGTCGCCACGTCAGCCGCTGCGCCAGGACTTCGGGACGATCGTCGGTCGGTGTCCACCGCTCCACCAGCCGCGCGTCGAGATCCACGATCCAGTATTCGACGCCGTAGCGCTGATAGCGCTGGCGCTTGATCACGCGATCATGGCGCGCGGTGCTGGGGGACAGGATTTCAACCAGCAGCAGCGCGGACCCGGCTTCCTCCTGGGTCTGCGGCACACGGCCGTTCACCCGCGGCAGCACGAAGAGGTCGGGCTGAACGAGCGTGAAGGGGTCGAGCTCCAGTTCTCCTGGCCCAGCCAGCACGACGGCAACGCGCCCCACACGGCAGTAGTCCCGCAGCGCACTCTGCAATTCCGCCACCGCCACCTGATGTGGAATCCGCGGCCCGGGGCTCACCAGCAGCTCCCCATCCACGCACTCGAAACGTGTCCCGGGTTCATCGGGGAGGTTGCGGACGTCCTCAGCCGTCCAGCGGCGCGGTTCCACGGCGGGCATGGCCATAATGTGCTCGGCGGTCGGTGACAGCGGCAAGAGAGCATGGCCCACGGTAGCGAGCACCGAGGCAATCCCCGTCATCAATTCGTCGCGTCCTAGGCCCCGCGAACGCACCCATGATCCCGCATAGCCGCCGCACCTCCGCACCGCAGGCGAGGGCACGGTCGCGCGCCTATGCCTCACCGTGCACCCTCGCGAAGTATCCGGGCACGTCGAGCACGAACTCGTCCGGATGTCCGCCCAGTCGCCACGTGAGGCGTTCCGTGAGCACCTCTGGGCGCTCATCGGCCGTCCAGCGCTCGATCAGCCGCGCCTCCACATCCACGATCCAGTACTCCACCCCTTCACGCTGATAGCGCGACCGCTTCACCACGCGATCGTAGCGCGCTGTGCCGGGTGACAGGACTTCCACGAACAGCACCGGCGGCTCGGACTCCTCGTCGCGCCGCGGTGCACGGCCCGCGGGCGTCGGGACCACCGTGATGTCCGGCTGTACCACCGTGAACGGGTCGAGCACGTAATCGAGCGGGGCCGGCAGCACGAGGGCGCGGTTGTCACGGCGCGCGTAATCGGTCAGCGCGGTCATCAACAACGCCAGCGCAATCTGATGCGCCCGCGACGGACTCCGGCTCACCAGGAGCGCCCCGTCCACTCACTCGAAGCGCTTCCCCGGCTCTTCCGGCAACGCTTGTACCTCGGCCGCTGTCCAGCGGCGCGGCTCCACGGCAGGCATGCCCATACTGTGCTCGGCGATGGAAAGCGCCGGCAAGATGACATGCGTCGGGGGCATCGACGCGGCGCTTCGGAACCCGAGGTCGGAATCCTGACCACGCGCGGATGTCGGACATCCGATCAATCGCGATCGCACCGGCCTCCGCGCTAAACGCAAGACCTCCAATTCGCCGCACCGCGCGCGTAAACTGCGCGCCATGACCGCTCCCACCCTCGATACCCTCGCCCCCGCCATCGTGGCGCGCGTGGCGACGGAACTGTCGCTGAACCCGCAGCAGGTGCAGCGCACCCTTGCCCTCTTCGCCGAGGGCGCCACGCTCCCCTTCATCGCCCGCTACCGCAAGGAAATCACGGGCGGCCTCGACGAGGTGCAGCTCCGCGATGTGCGTGAGCGCGCCGACTACCTCACCGAGATGGAGGACCGCCGCGCCGCGATCCTCAAGAGCATCAACGAGCAGGGCAAGCTCGACGATGCGCTCAAGGCGTCCATCCTCGCCGCCGACACCAAGCAGGCGCTCGAGGACCTGTATCTCCCCTTCAAGCCCAAGCGCCGCACCCGCGCCATGATCGCCCGCGAGCGTGGCCTCGGGCCGCTGGCCGAGTTGTTGTGGGCCGGTGCCGTCGACGACGCGGCAGCGCTCGCCAGGGCCGCCGAGTTCGTGTTGCCCGAGGTGGACGGCAAGCCCAGCGAAGTGCCGAGCGCCGAAGCCGCGCTGCAGGGCGCCCGCGACATCCTGGCCGAGCAGATCGCCGAAGACGCGGTCGTTCGCGGCTGGGTGCGTGAAATCACCCGTGCGAAGGGCGTGGTCAAGAGCACCGTGCTCGCCGACAAGAAGAGCGACGATTCGAAGTTCAAGGACTACTTCGACTTCTCCGAGTCGCTGGGCACCATTCCCAGTCATCGCATGCTCGCCATCCGCCGCGGCGAGACCGAAGGCGAACTGCTGTGGCGCATCGAGGCGCCGGTGGATGACATCAACGCCCGCCTGTTGAGTGAAGTGGGCGCGGGCAAGAAGGCGCAGCAGCAGTTCACGCTCGTGTGCGCCGATGCCTACAAGCGCCTGCTCTCGCCGGCCATCGAGGTGGAGCTGCGCGTGGAGCTCAAGACGCGCGCCGACGACGAGGCCATCACCATCTTCGGGCGCAACCTGGAGCAGCTCCTGCTCGCCAGCCCCGCCGGCGAGAAGAAGGTCATCGGCCTCGACCCGGGCTTCCGCACCGGGGTGAAGGTGGCCGTGGTGAGCGCGACCGGTGCGCTCGTGCACACCGACACGCTGTATCTGCATCAGGAAGACCGCTTCGCCGGCGCCGTGCGCGCCATGGTGCAGCGCTTCCAGCCCGAGCTCATCGCCATCGGCAATGGCACCGCCAGCCGCGAAACGGAAACGCTCACCAAGGCCGCGCTGCGTGAGATGGACGCCCCGCGTCCGCAGGTCGTGGTCGTCAACGAAGCCGGCGCCTCGGTGTACTCGGCGTCCGACCTCGCGCGCAGTGAGTTTCCCGAGCTCGACGTCTCATTGCGCGGCGCGGTGAGCATCGCGCGTCGTCTGCAGGATCCGCTGGCCGAGTTGGTGAAGATCGACCCCAAGAGCATCGGCGTGGGGCAGTACCAGCACGACGTGAATCAGTCCAAGATCAAGCAGCGCCTCGACGACACCGTGGAAAGCGCGGTGAACCGTGTGGGCGTGGAGGTGAACACCGCGTCCGCGGCGCTGCTGGGCTATGTGGCGGGCATCGGCCCCAGCCTCGCGCAGGCCATCGTCACGCTGCGCGACCGCAAGGGAGGCTTCACGTCGCGCCAGGACCTGACCGACGTGCCGCGCCTGGGCGCCAAGGCCTTCGAGCAGGCCGCCGGCTTCCTGCGCGTGCGGGGCGGTGCGCATCCGCTCGACGCGAGTGCGGTGCACCCCGAGCGCTACGCCCTCGTCGAGCGCATGGCGCAGGACCTGGGTGTGCAGGTGGGTGAGCTGGTGGGCAACGAGGCGCTGGTGGACCGCATCGACCTCCGCGCCTACGTGAGCGGCGACGTGGGCATGCCCACGCTGCAGGACATCGTGGCCGAGCTCAAGAAGCCCGGACGCGACCCCCGTGCGGCGTTCGAACCGCCCGCCTTCCGCGACGACATCCAGAAGCCCAGCGACCTGCTGCCGGGCATGGTGCTGGAAGGCGTGGTCACCAACATCGTGGCCTTCGGGGCATTCGTGGACATCGGCGTGCATCAGGATGGCCTGGTGCACGTGAGTCAGCTGGCCGATCGCTACATCAAGGACCCCAACGACGCCGTGAAGGTGGGGCAGAAGGTCAAGGTCACCGTGCAGAGCATCGACCTGCCGCGCAATCGGATTGCGCTGTCCATGCGCAGCGATGGCGGCGTGGGCCCGAAGGGTGGCAGCGCCGAAGGCGGCACCCGCCGCGATGTGGAACAGAACAACCGGCAGAACACGCCGGGGCGCGCTCCGCTCAAGGGCGGCTTCAAGCCCGCCGCCAAGCCCTTCGTCCCCACCAAGGGCGCCATCGCGCCGAACGGGATCCGGTTCAAGTAGTCCGGCGAGCGGGCGGGCGGGCACCGATTAGACTTCCATGGCTATGGTTCCCGCCGCGCTCGCCGAGCATTACACGTACGACCTGCGCCAACGCGCGCAGCCGTATCTGCTTCCCAACGTCATCCGCTGGCAGCGCGCCGACGAGGCCGGCGTGGTGGCGTTCGTGCGGGGGACGCGCGAGTACACGGTGCTCGTCGCCGCCGCGCCGGGCACCATCCAGGTGGCCTGCTCATGTCCGTACGCCGCTGAACACGGCGCCTGCAAGCATCAGTGGGCGGTGCTGGTCCGCCTCGAGCAGCAGGACCAGCTGGCAACGGTGGTGCAGGAAGCCGGCGATGACCCGCTCGTGACGTTCATGTCCGGTGCGCTCGGTGCGGAGGCGTTCGAGGCCGACGGGCAGGCAGCATCCGGCGCCGCGTCGTCGGCCAATGCGCCCGACTGGCAGGTCGCGCTGCTGGAGACGAGCCGCCGTCAGCGCGCCGATGCCAGCGCACCTGCGCCGCCGCGGTCGGCGTCGCTCCCCGCCGATCGCCGCCTCGTGTATCTGCTGCACCTCACGGAGCCGCCGCGCGAGCCTGGCCTGCGCGTGGAGGTCGCCACCCAGCGTCGCGATCGCGATGGGGTCTGGGAGGAGCCCAAGCCGTTTCAGTTCACCGCCGCCGCCTGGTTTCAGGCCCCCGATCCGGTCGACCGCCAGATCGCCGAAATGCTGCTGGGCAGCGCCGAGGCGCCGGGCGTCACGGGGATGCCGGCCAGCGGCTTCATCGTGCGGCCGCGCGCTTATGGCACCACGCTGCGCACCATCTGCGACACGGGACGGGCGCGGCTGCGCAGCAACCGGCCGTCGCTCGACGGCCGCGTGCTGCGCTGGGACGACGGCGAGCCGTGGCAGGTGAGCGTGCGCATGGAGCATACCACGAACGGCTATCAGCTCGTGGGCGACCTGCATCGCGACCAGACCGTGCGCCCGCTCGGCGACGCACGCTGGGTGCACGAATCGGGGGTGGTGCTGTTCGCCGACCAGCTCGCGCGGCTCGACGCCCAGACCGTGTGGCCGCTGGTGCAGCGGCTGTGGACGGCCGGCGAGTTCGACCTCGGCGAGGACCCGTCGCCGTTTCTCGCGGCCTATCACGAGCTGCCCAACGCCCCCAGGCTCACGCTCCCGCCGGGGGAAATGCAGACCGAGGCCGACGCCGCGCCGGTGCCCACGCTGCAGGTCTCGCGCGGCCCCGATCTCGGTCGGCGGTCGCAGGCGTGGCTGCACCTGCGGTTCCGTTACGGCGCGGCGTTCGTGGAATCCACGGCCACCGCGCCCACCTGTTTCGACCGCAGCACACGCACGCTGTATCGCCGTCGACAGGCGGCTGAGCGCAATGCGATCACCAAGCTCAGGTCGCTGGGCGCGCAGGAGCTGTATTCGTTCACCGACCGGCGCATGGCCATGACCGTGCCGGTGCTCGCGCTGCCGCGCCTGCTCTCCACGCTCGTGCGTGAGGGATGGGCGGTGGAGGCCGATGGCCAGAGCTACGTGGCCTCGGGGCGGCTGCAGGTGCACGTGAGTTCGGGGATCGACTGGTTCGATCTCGAGGGCTCGGTGCGCTACGGCGAGCACGAGGTGTCGCTGCCGCAGCTGCTGGCGGCCGTCAAGCAGGGCACCGACCTGCTGGAGTTCGGCGACCGGCAGGTGGGCTTCCTGCCGCAGGACTCGCTCGACGAGCTGCGCACCCTGCTGGCCATCGGCGAGCGTCGTGGCGACGGTATTCGGTTCAAGGCGTCACAGCTGGCGTTGCTCGACGTGCTGCTCGACGCGCTCCCCGAGGTGAATGTCGATGCGCACCTCGAGCGGGCGCGTGCCCAGCTGCGCGAGTTCCGTGGCGTGGCCACCGAGCCCGTGCCACCCGGTTTCGTGGGCACGCTGCGCGGCTATCAGTGCGACGGCCTGTCGTGGTTCGGTTTCCTGCGGCGCTTCGGGCTCGGTGGCTGCCTCGCCGACGACATGGGGTTGGGCAAGACGGTGCAGGTGCTGGCCATGCTCGAGGCGCGACGCGCCGAGGGCAAGGGCATGACGCTGCTGGTGGTGCCGCGCTCGCTGGTGTTCAACTGGGTGCAGGAAGCGGCGCGCTTCACACCGCAGCTGCGCGTGCTCGACCTGAGTCACGCCGAGCGGGATATCGAGGCCATCGACACCGCCGACGCGCATGTGGTGATCACCACCTACGGCACGCTGCGGCGCGACATCACGCGCCTCGGTGCCCGCGCCTTCGACTACGTGGTGCTCGACGAGGCGCAGGCCATCAAGAACGCCGGCACCGCCACCGCCAAGGCGGCGCGGCTGCTGCAGGCCGACCATCGGCTCGCGCTCACCGGCACGCCCATCGAGAATCGCATCGAGGAGCTCTGGAGCCTGTTCGAGTTTCTCAATCCCGGCATGCTGGGAGCGGCAACATCGTTTGCGAATGCCACCCGGGCGCTTGGCGTGGAACGGGCCACGCTGCCGCCCACACCGGGCAAGCCCGCCGACGATGTGCTCTCGCGCGCCCTGCGGCCGGTGATCCTGCGGCGCACCAAGGCGATGGTGGCCACCGAGCTGCCGCCGCGCACCGAGCAGACGCTCGAGGTGGAGCTCGAGCCCAAGCAGCGCGCCTACTACGACCAGCTGCGCGAGCAGTATGTGACCAGCGTGTTCGCGCGCGTCGAGCGTGAGGGCATGGCCAAGGCCCGCATGCACATCCTCGAGGCGCTGCTGCGGCTGCGGCAGGCGGCGTGCCATCCGGCGCTCGTCGATCCCGTCCGCGGCACTCTGCCGTCGGCCAAGCTCGATGCCGTGGTGCCGGCGCTGCAGGAAATCGCGTCGGAGGGGCACAAGACGCTCGTGTTCTCACAGTTCACGAGCTTCCTCGCGCTGTTGCGCCCACGGCTCGACGCGCTGGGCATTCCCTACGAGTATCTCGACGGCCGCACGAAGGATCGACAGGCGCGCGTGGAGCGCTTCCAGTCGGCCGACGGGCCGCCGCTGTTCCTCATCAGCCTCAAGGCGGGCGGCCACGGCCTCAATCTCACGGCCGCCGAGTACGTGTACCTGCTCGATCCGTGGTGGAACCCGGCGGTGGAGGCGCAGGCCATCGATCGCGCCCATCGTATCGGCCAGACGCAGCAGGTGATCGCCACCCGCGTCGTGGCGCGCGATACGATCGAGTCCAGGATCCTCGAGCTGCAGGCCAGCAAGCGCGCGCTCGCCGACGCCATCCTCAGCGAAGACAAGGGTGGACTGGGGGGCATCGGCCGGACGGAGCTGGAGCTGCTGCTGAGCTGAGCCAGCGGCTCGTATCGATCTGGCGGCGGCGCTGGGCGGGACGGGCTCGTTTGGAGAGAGAGTATCCCGTATTGGCATCCTCCGTGTGCGAACGTGCGGGCGATAAACCACGGCTCTCGGAGTACGCCACAACAGGATACCTCTCGTCCAAACGAGCTCGTCCCGCCCCGCGCCCCACACCGGCATCAGCTGCACCGCCGGCGCAGCCCGGCTGAAGGCAACTCTCAGGCCGCGGCCACTGTCGAAACGGAGGGCGGGGTGGCAGCGTAGGATCGTGCGCGGCGACCCGCCCCCCTTTCATCCTACCCCAGCGGAGTCAGCACTTCCCTCATGACATCCCGACGTGATTTCCTGAAGCAGGGCAGCACCGCTTTCGGTGGTGCTCTGCTGGCCGGCAGTGCGCTCGCCGGCATTCCCCGGCTCTTGGCTGCGGCACCCGCGCCAGACCCGCGCGCCCTCGAGGCGTTCACCGACATCGCCAACGTGCGTGCGCTCATGGATGCCGCGCTCAACGCCGCGAAGATGGCCGGTGCCACCTACGCCGACGTGCGGTGCAGCCGACAGCGGCAGAACTTCGTCTTCACGCGCGAGCAGCAGATTCAGCAGGTCGTCGATACCGACACCGTGGGCATCGGCGTCCGCGCGCTGGTCGATGGGACGTGGGGCTTTGCCGCCACGCGCATCCTCACCACCGACGGTGCTGCGGCGGCGGCACGCGAAGCCGTGGCCATCGCCAGAGCGTCCCGAATCGCCCGCGCCACCCCCATCGAGTGGTTGCCGGCGCCGGTGGTGAAGGACGGCGTGTGGAAGAGTGCCTTCACGCAGGATCCCTTCGACATCCCCGTGGAGCAGAAGGCCGACCTGCTGCTCAAGGCCAACGCCGCGGCGCTCAAGGCGAAGAACGTGAAGTACGTCTTCAGCGGCTTCTTCTTCGTGAAGGACGAGCGCAACTACGCCAACACGGACGGGACGGTCACGAAGCAGGATGTCGTGCGCTCGTGGCCCACCATGCAGATCACCGCCGTGAGCAGTGATTTCACCGACTTCCAGAATCGCAGCAACATGGTGGCCCCCATGGCCCGCGGCTGGGAGTACGTGCTGCAGAACGACCTCGTGGGCAACGCCCAGCAGTGGGGCGAGGAGGCGGCCGCCAAGCTCACCGGCAAGCCGGTGGAGCCGGGGCGCTACGACCTCGTGCTCGACCCCATGAACCTCTGGCTCACCATCCACGAAAGCATCGGGCACCCCACGGAGCTCGACCGCGCCATGGGCTACGAGGCCAACTACGCCGGCACCAGCTTCATCGCCCCGCCCGACAAGATGCTCGGTACGCTCAAGTACGGCCCGGCCATGATGAACATCCAGGGCGACCGCACGCAGGAAGGCGGCCTCTCCACCATCGGCTGGGACGACGACGGCGTGAAGCCCGACGAGTTCCTCATTGTCAAGAACGGCATGTTCAACGACTACCAGACCACGCGTGAGCAGGCCCCGTGGCTGCGCTGGTGGTACGAGAAGAACGGCGCGCCGGTGCGCTCACACGGCTGCAGCTACGCGCAGGGGTGGGACAACGTGCAGTTTCAGCGCATGCCCAACGTGTCGCTGCTCCCCGGCGACAGGGATCTCAGCATGCAGGATCTCATCGCCGCCACCGATCGCGGCATCCTCATTCAGGGCGACGGCAGCTTCTCCATCGACCAGCAGCGCTACAACGCGCAGTTCGGCGGCCAGCTCTATCACGAGATCAAGGGCGGCAAGATCGTCGGCGTGCTGAAGGACGTTGCTTATCAGATTCGCACCCCGGACTTCTGGAACAGCATGGACATGATCGGCGGCAAGCGCAGCTACCAGCTCGGCGGGTCGTTCTTCGACGGCAAGGGACAACCGCCGCAGGTGAACGCGGTGAGCCATGGTTCGCCACCAGCGCGCTTCCGCAGCGTCAACGTCATCAACACCGGGAGGAAGGGCTGATGCAGGCCAACGCTGCCATCCTCACCCGCGAGCAGGCGCAGGCCATCGTCGAGAAGGCCATCAGGATGTCCAGGGCCGACGCCGTCGACGTGCAGGTCAACACCTACACCGCCGGCAACATCCGCTTTGCCGACAACCAGGTGAGCACCGCCGGCTCCACCACCGACGCCCAGCTCGGTATCCAGAGCGCGTTCGGCCCCAAGCACGCCGTCGTCACCACGAACGATCTGTCCGACGAGTCCATCGCGCGCGCTGTGCGTGAGAGCGAGCGGTTGGCGAAGCTCGCCCCCGACGATCCGGAGGCGCTGCCTCAGCTGGGCGCGCAATCGTACACGCCGGTCACCTCGTATTTCGACGCCACCGCCAACCTCACCGCTGACGATCGGGCCAAGGCGGCGCTCGGCGCGCTCGAGTTGGCGCGCAAGAGTGGCGACATGAAGGCCGCCGGCTATCTCGTGACCACCGCCGGCGCGCTCGCCATCGGCAACAGCACGGGCATGTTCGCCTATCACCGCAACACCAACGCCAACTACACGCTCACCGTGCGCACCACCGACGGCACCGGCTCGGGCTGGGCGGCAGCCGACCACGCCGACTGGGCGCAGCTCGACGCCAGGCGCGTGGCCGAAACGGCGGTGAACAAGGCGCGCCTGTCGCAGAAGCCGGTGGCCATCGAACCGGGGCGCTATACGGTCATCCTCGAGCCGCAGGCGGTGGGCGATCTGGTGCAGCTCATCGCCAACTACGCCGACGCCCGCAGCACCGACGAAGGGCGCAGTCCGTTCGTGAAGCAGGGCGGTGGCAACAAGGTGGGCGAGAAGATCGCCGACGAACGCGTCACGCTCTACTCCGACCCCGCCGACCCGCAGCTGCTCGGCCGCCCGTGGGATTTCGAGGGCATGCCGCTCGGTCGCCAGGTGTGGATCGAGAACGGCGTGCTCAAGCAGCTCATCTACTCGCGCTTCTGGGCGAAGAAGCAGGGCAAGACGCCCACCGGTGGCCCGAGCACGCTCAAGATGGCGGGCGGTACGCAGAGCGTGGAGGAGCTCATCAAGGGCACCACGCGCGGGATTCTCGTCACGCGCCTCTGGTATCTGCGCGAGGTCGATCCGCGCACCATTCTCTACACCGGGCTCACCCGCGACGGCACATTCCTCATCGAGAACGGCGCGATCACCAAGTCGCTGCGCAACTTCCGCTTCAACGAGTCGCCGCTGTTCCTGCTCAACAACCTCGAGGCGTTGGGCCGCGCCGAGCGCCTGGCCGGCACCGAGCAGGGCGGCGACGTGGTCATGCCCTCGCTCCGGGCGCGCGACTTCAACTTCACGTCGCTGTCCGAGGCGGTGTAACGGCGGCGGGTGTGTGAACTGATCACACGAAGAAAAGGAGAACGGGAGAAAAGGAGGGCAACCTGCTCCTTTTCTCCCGTTCTCCTTTTCTCTGTGTGGTCGGTTCAGTATCCGAATGCTTCGCTGTGGTCGGTTCGGTAGCCGAACGCTTCGCTCAGCGCCGGCTCCCAGCCGCGACCTGCTCCACCTGCTCCATGACGCGCAGCAGGTTGCCGCCCCAGATCTTCGCGATTTCGGCTTCCGTGTAGCCGCGGCGCACCAGTTCCGCCGTCACGTTCAGCGACTCGCTCGCGCTGCGCCAGCCTTCCACGCCGCCGCCGCCGTCGAAGTCGCTGCTGATGCCCACGTGGTCGATGCCGATGCGCTTCACCACATAGTCGATGTGATTCACGAAGTCCTGGACATTCGCGGCCGGATCGCTCGGGTAGCGACGCGCTGTGATGTCCTCCTGCTTGGCCAGAAACTCGTTGCGCCTGTCGTTCGGGAGCGCCTCGATGGCTCGCTGCACCTCGGCCCGGCCGGTGGCGGTGATGCCGTATTCCCGGCGCAGCGCGTCGATGGCCGCCGCGCGCTCGGCGTCGCGCGCCGGGTTGCACTTCGCGTAGCTGTTGAACGCCACCAGCTGAATCACGCCGCCGTTCTTCTTGAGCGCGTCGAGCTGCTCGTCGTCCATGTTGCGGCTGTGACCGCACAGCGCGCGCGCGCCGGAGTGCGACGCGATGATCGGCGCCTTGCTGATCGCCACCGTCTGCAGCATCGACTGCTTGGACGGATGCGACACATCGATCATCATGCCCAACCGGTTCATCTCGGCGATGACCTGCTTGCCCAGCGGGCTGAGGCCGTTGTGCAGCCACACACCGTCGCGCTCGCCGGTGTTGGAGTCGGAAAGCTGACTGTGCCCGTTGTGGGCGAGCGACATGTAGCGGCCGCCGCGCTCGAAAAACCGCTGCACGTTGGTGAGGTCGCTGCCGATGGGGAAACCGTTCTCCACGCCGATGAAGATCACGCGCTTGCCGGCCTTGTGGATGCGGCGCGCATCGGCGGCGGTGTATGCGAGCTCCGCGCGCGCGGGGGCCAGCTTCTCCGTGAGCCGGTGAATGGCGTCGAACTTCTCGATCGCCTGCGCGTTGGCGCGCGCAAAACCGTCGGCATCGAGATTGGGCGTCTGCCCCACATACACGATGAGAAAGGCGCCCACGAGGCCACCCTCTTCCATCTTCACCAGGTCCACCTGCGTGCGCGGCAGCTTCTGGGTGTAGTTGGGGCCGTTTTCGCCGAAGTTCGCCGGCGCGATGTCCACGTGCGTGTCGATGGACAGCACCTTGGCGTGAATCGTGCGGGCAGCGGCGAGGGCTGCCGCGTCATCGGTCACCGGGCGCCCCGACTGTGCGCCGGCGCCGAACGGCGTGAAGAGCGCCGGCAGCAGCGCGGAGGCGACGATGCGCGAAAGGGCGCGGGCGGGGCGGACCTTCGAGGCGGTCATGGGGTAGAAGGCTGGAGTCGTTGGTGCGCCGACGTCACATGCGCAGGGGCGCGCCGGCCAGCGGGGGCGCGTCTCTGCATTCTACGCACGGCAGGTGGTACACGCTGTTGGGTTGTGGTCCGGGTCGTGCGGTTCATTCCTTGGAGGTCGTGACATGCGGGTTCAGGTCAATACCGACAACCATGTCCATGGTCATGCGCGCTTTGCCGAGTACGTCGAAGGCGAGCTGCGGCAGTCGCTCGAGCGCTTCAGCACCATCGTCACGCGCGTCGAAGTGCATCTGCACGATGCCAACGCCGACAAGTCCGGGGCGACCGACAAGCGCTGCACGCTCGAGGCCCGCATCGCCGGGCGCGATCCGATCGCGGTGAGCCATGCCGCCGACCGCGTCGAGGTGGCCTTCGCCGGCGCGCGCGACAAGCTGGTCCGGTTGCTGAGCCGGCAGGTCGACAAGGCGCGGCCGCCCAAGGGGCTGGATCCGTTCGCTTCCATTGCCGGTTGATGCAGCGGCGTGATCGCCAACGCCTGGCGACAGGGGCCACGGAGAAATCCGTGGCCTTTTTCATTGGTGCGGCGTGGCATCGGGTGACCGCGCGCGACGCGGTGGTGCGTGGCACGACCATGACAACCCGACGTCGGAATTCCGGCGTGCCGATAGTGCGTGCGTACCGAACGGGTGGGAGCGTCAGCGCTTGCCGAGCGCGGCCGGTGCCGCCGCCCGGCCGCTGGCACCGGCCAGCACCAGCAGCGTCAGCACGTAGGGTAGGGCCAGAAAGAGCTGATAGGGCACACCGCTCCACCCCATGGCCTGGAACAGCGCCTGCAGCGAATTGGCCGCGCCGAACAGCAGCGCCGCTGCCGCCACGCCCAGCGGGCGCCAGCGCCCCAGCACCACGATCGCGATGGCGATGAGGCCACGCCCCGCCGACATCCCTTCCACGAAGGTCCCGGCCTGCGCCAGCACCAGCGTGGCGCCGGCCAAACCGGCCATCGCCCCGGCGAACAGCACCGCCAGCACCTGAATGCGCCGGGTGCCGATGCCGGCGGCCACGGCGGCGTCGGGGTACTCGCCGATCGCCCGCAGCGCGAGTCCGCCATGGGTGCGCTGCAGCCACCACGCGAGCAGCGGCGCCGCCGCCATCACCAGATAGGTGATCCATGGCTGGGCAAAGAACGCCGGCCCCAGCAGCGGGATCGCCGACAGCCCAGGCACCGGCACCACGCCACTCGTCGGCGTCGACAGCGCCACGCCCGACGCTCTGAACAGCGTGCGGTACAGGGTGCCCGTCAGGCCGAGGGCGAACATGGTGATGGCCGTCCCGGTGATGATCTGGTCGGCCTTGAATCCGATGGTGAAGAGCGCAAACAGCGCCGCCACGGCCACCCCGGCCAGCGCCCCCACGGCAAAGCCTCCGCCCACGCCGATCACCCCGGCTGCCACGGTGCCGCCCAGCGCCCCGGCGATGATGGCCCCCTCCAGCCCGATGTTGATGACCCCCGCCCGCTCGCTGATGCACTCGCCGAGGGCCGCCAGCGCCAGCGGCGTGGCGGTGCGCACCGTGGCCTCGAGGAAACCGGTGCCGATGTCCAGCGCGCTCATGTACCGGCCTCCGCCCGTGCCCGCGACGGCACGCGGTCGGCCCAGCGGTCGGCGGCCACCACCAGCAGGATCAGGGTGGCCTCCACCACGGACACCACCACACTGGGCACGCCGGCGTCACGCTGCATGGCGTTTGCCCCCGCCTCCAGGGCCCCGAAGAGCAGCGCGGTGCCCAGCACGCCCAGCGGGTGCAGCCGTGCCAGCAGTGCCACGGCAATCGCGGTGTAGCCGTACCCCGGCGAGAAGTTCTCGTACAGCGCATACGTGATGCCCGCGTACTCCACCGCCCCGCCCAGCCCGGCCAACAGCCCGCTCAGCAGGAAGGCCATGAACACCGAGCGCGACACCGTGATGCCGCCCGCCGATTGGGCCGCCGCCGCATTGGCGCCCACGGCGCGCACCCGGAAGCCGCTGGCGGTGTTGGCCAGCCACCACCATCCGGCCACCGCCACCGCCACCATGAGCAGCACCCCGGCGTGCAATCGCGTGCCCGCCAACAGCACCGGCAGCTGCAGCGCATCCGGCAGCGACGCCGACTGCGGGTTGACGCGGGTGGGTTCCTGCAGCGGCCCGCGCACCAGCCAGCCGGTGACATAGAGGGCCACGAAGTTGAGCATGATGGTGCTGATCACCTCCAGCACGCCGAAGCGCAGACGGAGGAAGCCCGCGATCCCCGCCCACGACGCGCCCGCCACCGCCCCGCCCACCAGCATGAGAGGAATGGCGACAGGCGCCGGCGCGCCGGCCAGCGGCCCCGCCAGCATGGTGGCCGCCACGGCACCCATCAGCAGCTGCCCTTCGGCGCCGATGTTCAGGATGCCGGCCCGAAAGGCCAACGACACCGCCAGACCGGCGAAGGCCAGCGGCACCATGCGCACGATGGTGGCCGAGGTGATGGCGTAGTACGACCCGACGGCGCCGCGCGCCAGCGCCCGCAGTGCCGGCGCCACGTCGTGGCCGGTGGCCACGAGCAGCAGCGACAGCAGGGCGAAGCCGGCACCCAGTACGAACCCGAGCTGCGCCAGCACACGAAGGCGCCGGTTCATGGCGCGGATGCGTCGCCGAGCATGGCGCGCCCTACCGCGTCCCGGTCACCGTGCACCTCGTGTACCGCGCCGGCGTGCATGGCGTACACACGGTCGGCCAGCAGCAGCACCTCGTCGAGGTCGCTGCTGTACACCACCACGGCGGTGCCTGCGTCGCGCGCGGCCCGGAGCGCCTGCTGCACCGCCGCCGTGGCCCGGAAGTCGAGGCCGCGGGAGGGGTTCTCCACCACCAGCGCCGGCGGGGCGTCGGCCAGCTCGCGCCCCAGCACGAACTTCTGCTGGTTGCCCCCCGACAACGTGCGCATCGGGACGCCCGCGTGTGGTGCGCGCACGTCGTGGGCCGAGAGCAGCGCCGTGGTGCGGGCGCGAAATGCGCGCCAGTCGAGCCGTCCGCGCCGACGTCCGGCATCGCGCAGCGCCGCGTTTTCGAACAGCGGGGCGTCCAACAAGAGCGCATCGCGGTGCCGGTCTTCCGGCACGAAGCCCACCACGTCCGGGCGAACGATGCGGCCGGCGGTGGGCACCAGCCGTCCGGCCAGCAGTCGCAGCAGCTCGTGCTGTCCGGCGCCTTCCACGGCTGCCAGCCCCACGATCTCACCGGCCCGCACTTCGAGCGTGGCGTCGTGCACGCGACGCACACCACGCGCATCACGCCAGGACACGCCCTCCGCGGAGAGTACCACGGCACCGGTACTGGTGTTTGCCGCGGGCGGCACCTCGTCCGAAGGCGCCTCGGCGCGCGCGCCGAGCATGGCCGTGGCCAGCGCCGCCTGCGTGGTGGCGCGGGCCGGCGTGGTGAGCACCGTGCGCCCCTTGTGCAGCACGGTGATGTCGTCGGCCACCGCGAGCGCATCGCGCAGCTTGTGCGTGATGAGCACCACCGCGTTGCCGGCATCGGCGTGACGACGCACCCAGGCCAGCAGCGCGGCCGCTTCCGACGGCGCCAGCACGGCAGTGGGTTCGTCGAGAATGAGCAACTGCACGTCGCGGGCGAGCGCCTTCACGATCTCGCAGCGCTGCTGCGCCCCCACCGGGAGCGTGTCCACGCGCGCGTGCGGATCGAGCGCGAGGCCGGCGCGCGCCGCGACCGCGTTCACCCGTGCCGCGGCGGTGTCGGGACGAAAGATGCCGTGCCCGCCCAGCGCGACGTTCTCGGCCACCGTCATCGCACCCACGAGGGTGAAGTGCTGGTGCACCATGCCGATGCCGTTGGCGAGCGCTGCGGCGGGGGAACGCAGCGTGACCGGGGCGCCCTGCCAGCGCATGACCCCGTCGTCGGGGGTCAGCAGTCCGAAGGCCACCCGCATCAGCGTCGACTTGCCGGCGCCGTTTTCGCCCAGCAGCGCGTGCACCGTGCCGCGCCGCACGGTGAGGCTGGCCTCGTCGAGTGCCCGCACGGCTCCGAAGGAACGCGTGATGCCTTCGAGCGAGAGCATCACGGGGTCGCCGGGCGCTGCTCCTGCGGTGTGTGTCGTGCCGGTGGCGTCAGCGGTCACGACCCGGTGGGCAGGTGCAGAAAGCTCCAGGGCACACCGAACCGGTCCTCGATCCACGCGCCCAACGCCTGCACGCCCAGCGTCTCGGTAGCGTAGTGGCCGGCGTACACCACGCACAAGTCGTGCTCCACGGCTTCGATGGTCGTGTGGTGCGGACCTTCGCCCACGATGAGGGTGTCGATACCGCGGGCGCGCGCTTCCTGCAGCGTCTCCGATGAGGCCCCGCCGCCGGTGCAGATGGCCCACCGGCGCGTGACGCGCCCGTTGGTCGGCACCGAGGTGCGCACGGTGCCGCCGTACGCAGCCGCAAAGACGCGCACGCGCTCGACGACGTCGGCGGTCGGTTCGTGGGCCGCACCGGTGACGCCGACGTCGATGGTCTTGTACCGGGCAAAGCCCCCGTCGGGTGTCAGCGCGAGCGCGCGTGCCAGGCGCACGTTGTTGCCCAGCTCGGGGTGACAGTCCAACGGCAGGTGCGAGGCGTACACCGCCAGATCGGCGCCGAAGAGCGCGCGGTACTTGTCGTAGCGCACCCCGGTGATCGGCTGCGCGCCGCTCCAGAACAGCCCATGGTGCACGACGAGCAGGGAGGCGCCGGCGATCGCCGCCTGCTTGATGGCGTCGCGCGAGGCGTCGACGGCCACCGCCACACGGCGTACGGTGCCGCCGTTGGCCACCTGCAGCCCGTTCATCGCGCCGCCGTAATCGGGGATGTCGACGGTGTGCAGCTCGGCGTCGAGCGCCTCGACGACGTCGCGCAGGGCGACCGGCTTCGGTGTCATGGAGTCGGCGGGAGCGGCTTGGCGCTGTCGGCGCTCACGGTGAGATCGCGAAGCGCCGTGAAGGTACCGGCGTGCAGCAGGGCCCCCACCGAGTCGGCGGCGGCCCTGGCTGCCGCCGGAATGGTGGCCTCGAGCGCCGGGTTCAGCACGAGGCGCACGACGTCCTCCTTCACGCCGAGGCTGATGACCCGCCCCGTGAAGGTGCCGCCCTTGATCTCACGGCCGATCAGCATGAACGCCTTGGGCAGGTCGATCACCACGCTGCCGACGATCACGTCGGGGGCGACGTCGTTCTGGTTCGCGTTGGTGCCGAAGGCCAACACCTTCTTTTCGCGCGCGGCCTGGAAGATGCCCAGTCCGGCGGCGTCGGCGTTCTGGAAGATCACGTCCACGCCGCGGCTGATCTGCGCCAGCGCCTGTTCCTTGCCGGCGCTGACGTCGTCCCAATTGCCGATGTAGGACGTGATGATTTCGACCTTCGGGTTGGTAGCCCTGGCGCCGCGGGCGAAGGCTTCGAAGCTCGCCTTGACCGGCGGGAGTTGGGTGCCGGCAATGAGTCCGAGCTTGTTGGACTTGGTCATCGCGCCGGCGATGAGTCCCGCCTGATACGATGCTTCTTCAAAGAGGAAAGCGACGCCGGCAAGGTTGGCACCGGTGACCCGGCCGGAGGTGACGACGAAGTTGGTCTTGGGATAGTTGGGGGCGACTCGCGCGGCGGCGTCCTGGAATTCGAAGCCGTGCCCCACGACCAGCGAGTACCCCTGCGCGCCGTACTGCCGGAAGTTCTCCTCGAACTCGGCCGGGGTCTTGGTCTGGATATGGGAGATTTCGGCGCCGAGTGAATCGCGGAGGGCGGTGAGGCCATCGTAGGCGCCGCCATTCCACGACTTGTCAGAGATCGGCCCCGGGGTGAGCAGGGCGACGCGGAAGCTGGTGGCGCCAGTGCTGTCGGCGGTGGCGCCCTGTTCGCCGCCGCAGGCGATCGTCGCGAGGGTTCCGGCGGCGAGCGTGAGGGCGCGGAAGGTGGATGCGATCTTCATGGATGTCCTATGGTGGCCGTTTTCTGGCGCCATGCTGTGTCAGTCCAGTGAAACTCCCAGCAGCTCGAGGAGACGCTCGAGATCGTCGTTCGAAAAGAAGGCGATACGTACCTCGCCCTTGTCCTTGGCTGACAACGAAATGCTGACACCGGTTTGCAGTTTCCGACGCAGCTTTTCTTCGAGCTGGCGGACCACCGCGCCGGAGGCGCCGGGCGGCATGGCGGGCGCGCTGTCGCCGGCGCTGCTCTTCCGGCCGGCCGCCGGCGGCTTGGGGCGACCGACCTGTACGCGGCGCTCCACCTCGCGCACCGAGAGCTGGTTGGCCACGATCTCGCGCGCGAGGTCCACGATGGCCCGTTCGGTACCCAGCGGCAGCAGGGCGCGGGCGTGGCCGGCGGTGAGCTGCTTGTCCTGCAGCATGCGCCGCACCGAGGCGGGCAGCTGGCGGAGCCGAAGGGCGTTGGCCACGGTCGACCGGTCCTTGCCCACCACGTCGGCGACTTCCTGGTTCGTGAGGGCGAACTCGTCGATGAGGCGCTGGTAGCCGTCGGCTTCTTCGATGGGGTCGAGGTCGGCGCGCTGGAGATTCTCGATCATCGCCAGCGTGAGCAGCGTCCGGTCGTCGACGGGCTTCACGAGCGCCGGGATCTCGGTCCAGCCGAGTCTGGTGGCCGCCCGGAAGCGCCGCTCGCCGGCGATGAGCTCGTAGCCCTGCCCGTTGGGGGCCGGGCGCACGGTGATGGGCTGGAGCAGCCCGTTCACACGCAGGCTGGCTTCGAGGTCGGCCAGCTCCTCGGGGCGAAACTCTTGCCGCGGCTGATACGGGTTGGCGCGGATCTGCGACAGGGGCAGTGTACGGAGGCTGCCGGCTTCGTTCGGTTCCTCGACCGCGGGGGCCGGCGCCGCAGGCGCGGCGCCGGCTGGGGCAGCGGGCGCCCGAGTCGGCTCCTTGCGCGCCAGCAGGGCGTCGAGGCCGCGTCCGAGCCGGCGTGGTGGTTCAGGCGTCATGCGGGGCCTCCGCGAGGGGCGACTGGCTTGGCGCCAACGAGGGCGACTGCAGCGCCGTCTGCCGGTCGATGAGTTCGCGGGCGACGGCCATGTAGGCCTGGGCGCCCACGGACGCCACGTCGTACACCACGATGGGTTTCCCGAAGCTCGGCGCTTCGGCCAGGCGGATGTTGCGCGGGATGACCGTCCCGAAGACCCGATCGCCGAAGTGGCCGCGGGCGTCGGCAGCCACCTGGCGCGACAGGTTGAGGCGGGCGTCGTACATGGTCAGCAGCACAGCGTCCACGTCGAGGGCGGGGTTCAGGGAGTCCTGGACGCGTTGCACGGTCTCCAGGAGTTGGGAGAGTCCCTCGAGGGCGTAGTACTCGCACTGCAGCGGAATGAGCAGGGCGTCGGCGGCCACCAGCATGTTCAGCGTGATCAGCCCAAGGCTCGGAGGGCAGTCGATCAGGATGAAGTCGTAGCGGTCGCGAATGGGCGCCAACGCGTTGCGCATGCGCGCCACCCGATCGTCGGCATCCACCAGCTCCACCTCGACCGCCGCCAGATCCGGGGTAGTGGGGAGCACATCGAGGTGGCGGAACTGCACGCCGCGCACGAGCGCCTGGTCGATGGAGGCTTCCCCGAGCAGCACGTCGTAGGTGTTCAGGGAGAATGCGTCTCTCGCGATGCCGCAGCCGGAGGTGGCGTTCCCCTGCGGGTCGGCGTCGATGAGCAGCGTCCGTTGCTCCGCGACCGCG
The DNA here is from genome assembly GCA_040379205.1 of Gemmatimonas sp. Lineage (GTDB taxonomy): Bacteria > Gemmatimonadota > Gemmatimonadetes > Gemmatimonadales > Gemmatimonadaceae > Gemmatimonas. The sequence continues at coordinate 37,920 of JBEILM010000009.1, read as the reverse complement.
AGGGAGGCGGCGAGGTTCACGGCGGTGGTGGTCTTTCCGACTCCACCTTTCTGATTGGCGATAGCGAGGATGCGTCCCACGGTCTTGGGCAGGAGGGGGGTTCGCGGGGACGCGTAGTATAGGGCGGCCGGGCGCCGCGGACCATGGCGCCGCGCCAATTCGGCGCCGATCCGCCCCTGCCGCGTGCGTTTCACGTGAAACCGTGGACATCCCACGATCGTGAGGGCGGGCTCGGCGGTCCATTCGGGGCGATCACGGCGTTTCACGTGAAACGGTTTCGCACATCGGGGCGCGGCTGGCTTCGATGGTCGCGCGCCGGTCCACGGGCCACCCTCATTCATTGGGAGAGTCCTCCGCATTGGCATGCTCCGCATGCGATGGTGCGACCGTCAGGCGATGCCGTCCGGAGTATGCCAGAACGGAATACCTCCCCCACAAATGGGGGTGCCCCGTGGACCGGCTCAACGGACAACCGGTCGACCGCGCCCCGGCACGCTCTACCGTACTCGCGAAACGCCGCGCGGGCCCGACGGAGGTCCGCCGAGCCCGCGTGTACGGTCTGGTGCGCCAGCGGGTCAGGGCTGGCGCGCGAACTTCCAGCGCGTCGACACGCTCACGGCCACCGTCGTGGTGCCCTCGGCAAGCGGCGTCGGCATCGCGGCGTCGGACGCCTCCATCTTGGCCATGGCCATCATGGGGCGGGGATCCGGACGCTCGAAGTCGTTGATGGAAAGCTCGATCAGCTCCGCGATCTGGCCGCCCGCCGCCTTGGCGGCCACCTCGGCCTGCCGGCGAGCCGACGCCACGGCCATGGCCAGCGCGTCGTCCTGGGCCTTGGCCCGATTCCTGGCGTAGAAGTCGAGTCCCGCCACGCGGTTCGCGCCGTTGGTGAGGCCGGCGTCGATGATCGGACCGGCCAACTCCAGCTTCTCCGTCTCCACCTGCACCACGTTGCTCACCGTGTAGCCATCGATCACTACCCGCCGCAGCTTCTCGTCGTAGTGCTGCATGGGCATGACACTGTAGTTGAGCGTCTGGATCTGCGCCGCCGGCACCCCCAGCGCCCGAATGGCGGCCAGGATGGCCGTCTGCTTGCGGTTGTTCTCCTGCGACGCGAGCGCCGGCGTCCGGGCCTGCGTCTCCACGCCCACCTGCACCCGCGCCCGGTCAGGGGGCAGCTGCACCTCGCCCCGCGCGCTCACGGAAATGGTGGGCGGCGCTGGCGGCATCATCGGCTGGGCCACCGCGGCGCCGGTGCCCGTCAGGCTCAGTCCGGCGGCGAACGCCGCCGCATACATCATCGTTCGGGGCGAAACGCGCCCGGGCACAAGGGTCGGCATGGCTGGGGTTCCAGTTCGAAAGGGCAGGGTGCAGGGACCGTGTGCTCCATGCTACCCCGCAAACCGCGATCCGTCACGCGTGGCGCGGCAGGGCTACCGGCAGGCGCTGTTCAGGAATCGAAAAGCCAAGGATTCCGCGAAGAGATCGATCGATGCACATAGCAGCATTATAGTGCCGCTATAATGCCATTCTGAAGCCATTTTGGCAAAATGTTGCCAAATAGTCAGGGAAAGATGAGGAAACGCCGTATCTGACCACCTCGTCACCGTCGCCGAGTCCGGTACGGCGCTACCGCCACGAAAACCACTGAACGCCACTCGACCCACCGACCGAACGGTTCGTCGTACCGGGAGCACCAGTGGCCATTCGGTTGACGTGTCAATCGTTCGCTGACGCACTATTTTAGTGCAAGCACCGCCAGCGCCGCTTATGAACGAACGCGGCGCAGCTCCAGCACCAGGTTCTGCAGATCCGCCGGACTGACACCGGGGATGGCGCTGGCCTGGGCGAGGGTGGCCGGCCGAAGCCGAGTGAGCTTGTGGCGCGCCTCGATGGAGAGGGTGCGCATGGCGTCGTAGTCGAGCGACGCCGGCAGGGCGATTCCACCCTGCGCGGTGAGCCGCAGCGCGCGCGCTCGTTCCTTCTCGAAGTATCCGGCGTACTTGATCTCCAGCTCGGCGCCGATCACCGCGTCACTCGGCAGATCGGCGCCGACCCCGGCCGCGGCGAACAGCGGCGCCAGCGACACGTCCTGCCGCTTCGCCAGTTCGGCGGCCCGCACGGCGTGCAGCAGCGGGCGCGATCCGACGGCTTCGAGCACGGGATCGGCCATCGCGGGCGACATGCTGGTCTGTTCGGCCAGCCGAAGCGCGTCGCGCACGGCGCCGAGGCGCGAGGCCATCACTTCCTGCTCATCGGCGCGCCAGAGACCGGCGGCGTCGGCAAGCGGGCCGAGGCGCGCGAGGGCGTTGTCCTGCCGCACGGTGAGCCGGAATTCGCTGCGCGAGGTGAACAGGCGATACGGCTCGTCGACGCCGCGCGTGACGAGGTCGTTGACCAGCACGCCGATGTAGCTCGTCTCGCGTCCGAGCAGCAGCGGCTCGCGCTCCTGCGTGAAACGCGCCGCGTTGAGTCCCGCCATCACACCCTGTCCGGCCGCTTCCTCGTAGCCGGTGGTGCCATTGACCTGCCCGGCAAAGAACAGCCCCCGGACCGCGCGTGACCCGAGCGACGCGGCGAGCTGCGTGGGCGGATAGTAGTCGTACTCGATGGCGTACCCGGCGCGCGTCATGCGCACCTGCTCGAGCCCCGGCACACGGCGCAGGAGCTCCAGCTGCACCGGTGCCGGCAGCGACGTGGAGAGGCCGTTCACATACAGCTCCGATGTGTCGTGCCCCTCGGGTTCGAGATAGAGCTGATGGCGCGTCTTGTCGGGGAACTTCACCACCTTGTCCTCGACGCTCGGGCAGTAGCGCGGGCCGCGCGAGGCGATCGCGCCACCGTACATCGCCGACTCGTGGAGATGGGCGCTGATGAGGGCCGTGCCTTCGGCTTCGAGCCATGTGATCCAGCAGGGCATCTGCGCGGGATGCCGCGTGACCGCGCCGTGTGCCGTATGCTGCCGGCGCGGCGACGTCCAGAAGTGCGACCACGAATAGTCGAACTGTTCGATCTCGCTGTCCTGCTGCTCCAGCACATCGGTGCGCACACTGCGCCCGTCGATGCGCGGCGGGGTGCCGGTCTTGAAGCGGTCGGTGGTGAGGCCGATGGCGTCGAGCTGTTCGCCGAGCAGCACCGATGGCGCCTCGCCGGCCCGGCCGCCGCTCACGCGCGTCCCCGTGCCGATGTGCATGGTACCGCGTCCGAAGGTACCGGTGGTGAGCACCACGGCGCGGGCACCGAATCGGCGCCCCTCCACCGTCTCCACGCCGGCGACGCGCGGCTCGTGTCCTTCGGTGTGGTCAAACAGCAGCCGGGCCACCATGCCCTGGATGGTGGTGAGCGACGGGTGCGCCTCCAGCAGTGTGCGCACTGCACGCCGGTACAGGCCGCGGTCGCACTGTGCGCGCGGGGCCCACACGGCCGGCCCTTTGCCGCGGTTGAGCATGCGGAATTGCACGGCAGCCAGGTCGGTGGCGCGGGCGATGATGCCGCCCAGCGCGTCGACTTCGCGCACCACGGTGCCCTTGGCTATGCCACCGATCGCGGGGTTGCACGACAGCTGCCCGATCTGCTCGAGCGCGCCGGTGACGAGCGCCACCTGCGCGCCGCTGCGCGCGGCGGCGACAGCGGCCTCGGTGCCGGCGTGTCCGCCCCCGATGACAATGACGTCGAATGACGCCTCGAGCGCCGCGCTGGTGGGTGAGGAAATGCGATCAGCCATGACCCGCGAAAGCTAAGGCGGCCACGAAGACGTGCGCGCTGGCGTGTGCGGTGGCGGGTGCAGTGGCGCCCGCGCCGAACCTGGCCCCGTGGTGCGCGCCTCCCCACCTCGCCGCCGCCGACACATCTTTCGCGGATGCCACTCACACTTTCGCAGACGGCGCCGACGCTGCTCATTCGCAAGAGCGCGTTCGAGCGGGTCGGTCTTACACGCACGCAGTTCGACGAGGCGCTCAACCTCACCGCCGACGAATTCCGCGTCGAGGGCGGACTCATTGCCGTGGGGCCGCTGGTGGGGGAGGACACGCTGGGTGACCTCATCGCCCAGCTCGAGGAGGCCGGGCTGGTGTACTACGACGACTTCTTCGAGCTGAGCGGCAACTGGCCGGAGTGGCTGCAGCTGTACGTCATGGACGCGCGCGCCTGACGCGCTCCACCTGACGCCAGGCGCGCCGGCGTTCGCGGTCGCGGGCGACCCAGGCGTCGCTGCGTCGCAGTAACCCCTCCCAACCGCAGCTCAGGCACCAGCTCCGCCGATTGCGGGGTCCAAGGCTGATCAGGCGCCACCACCCCTGCCGTTCCACGGCGTCGGTCTCGCCGTCGCACACGGGGCACCGGTCGCCCTCGGTGATCATGCCGAGGAAGACCTTGGTGAGCAGCAGGAACATCGCGAGCTGGAGCGCGGAGATGACGGCGATGAAGATCGCCGCGTCGGTCCACGTCCAGCGGCCGGGCACTAGAGACGCTGCTCCACGAGCGCCCACGACTCGGCGTACGCCACCCCGTCCTCGACGCGATCGATCACCACATCCATCCCCGCCGACAGCGCAGTGCCGTCCATCGAGCGTACGGGGAGCGTGTACTCGTGGCCGTCGAGGGCGTACACCAGCGCGCCGGTGCCATCGGCCGGCGCGGCATCGGTGACGCGGGCGAGCGTCCCCTGGAGCAGGTACCGCTGATCGATGTGGTCGGCGCGGGCGCCAGGAATGGCCCAGCGGGCAATGAGCAGCGCCTGGAGGGCCAATGAGCCGCCGCCGGCCACCAGCGCCAGCGCCAGCCGGGCGCCCCACGGCCAGTCGGTGTGCCGGGTGAGAAGGTAGCCGGCAAGTCCGAAACCCACGGCAAACGCCGCGAAGCTGGCCAGGTTGAACAGCGGCGACGGTTCGGCCGCCGGATCGTGCTCGCTCCGCCGCTCGTGCGGCGCAATGGCCGTGGCAATCTGGCGCTCGGTGCCGTTGAGCATGGCGAAGACGCCGAGGACCAGCCCGGTAATGAAAAAGGAAAGCGCGACGGCGGTCACTGGGAAGCAGGGGGGAAGGGTCTCAGGAGGGAGGACGCAGGAACATCCTACCCGACCTGCAAAGCTAGGGCGCGGCTTGCGCAGCCTGTAGCGCGGGATTGTACGAGGGGAACCGCCGCCCGAGGAACTCCGCGGCCCGCCATTCGCCGTAGTACCACGGGCGCCACGGCCACTGGCCGGCGGTGAACCCCACGTGGCCACCCCGTTGGGGAAACTCCACCTCCACCGCCGGGGTGCCCGCCACCTGACGCCGGACCTCGTCGAGAACCGCGGGCGGCAGAAACGGGTCATCGACGGCGCTGAGCAGCAACGTGGAGTGGCGGATGCGCGACAGCACCGGCAGGGAGCTGGCCCGGGCGTAATAGTCGGCGGCGTCGCGGAACCCGTGGAGGGGGGCGGTGAAGGCGTCGTCGAAGGCCCAGAGGGTGCGGGCCCGGGCCACGGTGCGAAGCGGGTCGAGTTCCGGGTGACGGTCGATCTTGCCGAGCGCCTTGGGGATGAGCGACCGGAGAAAGGCCTTTTCGTACACCGCGCCGAAGCCGCGTCCGATGTGGCGCGACGCCTGCGCCAGGTCGAAGGGCACCGACATGGCCACCGCACCGGTCACCTGGGGCGGCAGCTCGTCGCCATGCTCGCCGAGCAGCTTGCAGAGCACATTGCCGCCCAGCGAGACCCCCATGAGGCCGAGCGGGGCGTCGGGGAAGGCGCGGGTGATCTGCTGTACCACCCAGAGCGGGTCGCTGGTCTCGCCGGAGTGGTAGCTGCGGGGGAGCCGGTTCGGCTCCGAACCGCAGGTGCGGAAGAGCAGCAGGTCGGCGGCCCATCCACGCCCGCGCGCCTCGCGGAACATGGCCCGGGCGTAGTGCGAGTGCAGGCCGCCCTCGAGCCCGTGCAGGAGCAGCACCCGGGGGCTGGTGGCCCCGTGCGCCCCGGCCAGCCGGGCGACCTCCACGAAGTCGCCATCGGGGGTGTCCCAGCGCTCCACGGTAACCGGCGTGTGCGGCTCGCGGCGCCCCAGCCGGCCCCACAGCGTGGCGCTGTGCGGATCGGGGAGCCACCACGCGGCGCGGTAGGCACGGGCGGAATGTGCGCGGGACATGGGCACGAATCTAAGTGTTATCGTTGGCCCACTCGTTTCCGCCGGCGCTGTCCGGTCCCGTCGCCCTGGCCCCTCTGCCGTGTTCAATCGCCTGATCCGCAACCTGACGTTTCAGGTGCTGGTGGCCGTCTCCTTCGGTGTTGTGCTCGGCGTGGTGGCGCCCGACTTCGCCAGGTCGCTCAAGCCGATCGGCGACACGTTCATCAATCTCGTGAAGATGGTGATCACGCCGATCATCTTCCTCACGATCGTGCACGGCATTGCCAGCATGGCCGATCTCAGCCGGCTGGGGCGGGTGGGCGGCAAGGCGCTCCTGTACTTCGAGGTGGTGTCCACCTTCGCGCTGGCGATCGGCCTGGTGGTGGTGAACCTCACCAGGCCGGGCGCCGGTCTGGACATTTCGGTGCTCGCCAAGGGCGACGTGAGCAAGTACACCGCCGCCGGCGAGCAGCAGAGCATGCTGGAGTTCTTCCTGCACATCGTGCCCAGCAACGTGGTGGCTGCCTTCGCGAGCGGCGACCTGCTGCCGGTGGTGTTCTTCTCGGTGCTGTTCGGCGTGGCGCTCACCGCCGTGGGCGATGCCGGACGCGACCTGGCCGACCTGCTGGTGCGGCTGCAGGCGGTGTTCTTCCGCATCGTGGCGATCGTGATGAAGGTGGCGCCGATCGGGGCCTTCGGGGCCATGGCGTACACCGTGGGCGCGTTCGGACTCAAGACGCTGCTGCCGCTCGGGCGCCTGATGCTCGACGTGTACCTCACGATGGCGGTGTTCATCTTCGTGGTGCTGGGGCTGATCTGCCGCGCGTACGGATTCCGTCTCTGGCCGTTCCTGCGCTACATCAAGGAGGAAATTCTGCTGGTGCTCGGCACCTCCAGCAGTGAGGCGGCGCTGCCGCGCATGCTGGAGAAGCTCGAACGCTACGGCTGCGCGAGGCCGGTGGTGGGGCTGGTCATTCCCACGGGATACTCGTTCAACCTCGACGGCACGAGCATCTACCTCAGCATGGCGGCGATCTTCATCGCGCAGGTGTACGGCATCGAGCTGCCGCTCGGGGAGCAGCTCACGCTGCTCGGCATCCTGATGCTCACGAGCAAGGGCGCGGCCGGCGTGACCGGCTCGGGGTTCATCGTGCTGGCGAGCACGCTCGCGGCCACGCGCACGGTGCCCGTGGAAGGGGTGGCGCTGCTGCTGGGCGTGGACCGGTTCATGAGCGAAGCGCGCGCGATCACCAATCTCATCGGCAACGGCGTGGCCACGCTGGTGGTCTCACGCAGCGAGGGCGCGTTCGACGATGCGAAACGCGCCCTCGCGGAGGCGGGTCAGGTGTCCACTACCTGACGGATCACCCCTTCTTCGCGGCTTCCTTCTTCTTCGCCTCCTCCTCCGCCGCCTTCTTCTTCGCGCCCTCGAAATCACCTGCGCGCACGATGAACGTCCTGCTCGGGTCGAGGTACTTGCGCAGCGCCGCGTTCACGTCGGCGATGGTGAGCTTGCCCACCATGTCGGCCATCCGGCCCTCGTAGCTGGTGAAGCTGCGCTGCCAGCGGCGGTGCGACACGAGCGTCCCCACCACCTCGTTGTCGTTGGCGAACGACTGCTGCTGTTCACGCAGCCATCCCTGGCGCGCCTGCTCCAGCTCGTCCTGCGTCACGCCGTCGGCGAGCAGCTTGGCCAGCTCCTCCCGGAAGCCGGTGACCACCTTGTCGACATTCTGCGGCGCATACAGCGCGAAGGTGATGGCGAAGGCCTCCTTGTCCACCGGCCGCGCCCGGAACTGCGAGCCCACGGCGTAGCTCACGCCGTCCTTCTGGCGCATCCGGTCGGCCATGCGGCTCTTGAGGAACCCCCCGCCCATGATCTGGGCCCCGATCACCATCGCGGCGTAGTCGGGATCGCTGTCGCTGAGCTGGAACGTCTGGCCAGCCACGAACATCGCGTTCTGCTTGTCCGGCGTCTCGAACACGGTCGTGCCGCTGTCGGTGGCGAAGAAGTCGCGCGGCAGCGGCTTCCAGGGCGTCCTGGCGTTCCACGAGCCGAACAGCTCGCGGGCGAGTGTCACCACGCTGTCGGCATCGAAGTCGCCCACGAGCGCCAGGTCACCCGCCTGTGCGCCCGCGAAGTCCTCGTGGTACTTCACCACGTCGGCGCGGGTGACCGCCTTGAGTATGGCGATCGACTCGTCGATGGTCGGCGTGTACTCCGGATGCCCCTTCGGCACCGGACGCAGGCGGCGCTGGAACTCGGTCACGGCGATGGCCTGCGGCTCCGACTTGCCGGCCTCGATCGCGGCCAGCTGCTCGGTGCGCAGCTTCTCGAACTCCGTGCTGTCGAACGCCGGCCGCTGCACCATTTCGGCCAGCAGGCGCAGGGTGGGCACGAGCTGCTCGCGCTTCACCTGGAGGGAGGCCGACGTGGCGGTGCCGCTGTTGCCGACTGATACGCTGGCCTTGAGCTTGTCGAGCGTGTCCTTCATGGCCTGGCGCGAGCGCACCATGGTGCCGCGGTTGTACATCGCCCCCGCCAGCTGGCCGGCGACGGTGCGACCGGTCAGCGTCTCGAGTGAGCCGTGGCGCAGCGTGAGGTCGCCGTAGATGTTGCCGCCGCGTGTGGTCTTGGGGAGCAGCGACAGCCACATGCCGTTCGGGAGCTGCAGGCGCCGTGTGCGCCGATCGAGGTTGGCCGGGGTCGCCTCGAACGTTTCGCCCGCCGCCACCGCGGCCCGTCCCCGGTAGCCCGCCATCAGCTCGGCGGCGTTCGGCGCCTCCGGGATTTCGGCCCGGTCGGGCTCCTTGGTGGGGATGAACATCCCCACGGTGCGGTTGTCGGGCTTGAGGTACGCCTTGGCCACCCGCTGCACATCGGCGGCGGTGACCTTCTCGAGCCGGTCACGGGTCAGGAAGAACAGGCGCCAGTCCCCCGAGGCTTCGTATTCGGTGAGCGTGAGCCCGACCTGATCAGGGTCGGCGAGCAGCTGTTCGAACTGCTTCAGGCGGCTTGCCTTGACGCGCTCCACCTCTTCGGCGGAGGGGGCCTCGGCGGCCACGGCATCGAGCGTACGCAGCAGGACGGTGCGCGCCGTATCGAGATTCTGTTCGGTGCGCAGCGAAGCACCGGCCAGCAGCAGGCCGGGCTCCCGCAGGTCGAACGAGAAGCCCTGTATGCTGGCGGCCAGCTTGGTGTCCACCAGCGCCTTGTAGAGGCGGCCGTTGGGCTCGTCGCCGAGTACGCCGGCCAGCACCTGCACGGGGGCGTTGTCGGGATGGGCGAGCGCCGGGACGTGATACGCGGCGCCCACCAGCTGCTCATCGCCGACGCGGCGCAGGGTCACGGTGCGCTCACCGTCCTGGGCCGGTTCACGCGTATAGGTGGGGAAGAGCAGGTTGCCCTTGGCCAGCGAGCGCACGGGCTTCGGAATGGTGCCGAACTTCTGCTCGATGAGGCGCAGCGTCTTCGGTTCGTCGAACTTGCCGGCCACCACCAGCACCGCGTTGTCGGGCTGGTAGTACTTGCGGTAGAAGGCCTGCAGCCGTTCGATGGGCACCCCTTCCACATCGCTGCGCGCGCCAATGGTGCTCTTGCCGTAGTTGTGCCAGAGGAACGCGGTGGACATCACACGCTCGAGCAGGACGCCGAACGGGCTGTTCTCACCGATCTCGAACTCGTTGCGCACGACGCTGAACTCGCTCTCGAGGTCCTTCTTCGACACGAACGAGTTCACCATGCGGTCGGCCTCGAGGTCGAGCGCCCAGGCGAGATTGTCGTCGGTGGCGGCGACGGTCTCGAAGTAGTTGGTGCGATCGTACCAGGTGGTGCCGTTGGGGCGAGCGCCGCGCTCGCTCAACTCCTTGGGGATATCGCGGTGCTTCGCACTCCCCTTGAAGAGCAGGTGCTCGAGCAGATGGGCCATGCCCGTTTCGCCATAGCCCTCGTGCCGCGAGCCCACGAGGTACGTGATGTTCACGGTGACGGTGCTGCGCGACGGATCGGGGAAGAGCAGGACCTTGAGCCCATTGGGCAAGCGATACTCGGTGATGCCTTCGACGCTGGTGATCCTTTCGGCCCGGCTGGCGACCGCCGCGGGACGCGCGGTGGCCGGTCGGGGCGAGGGCGCCACGGTGCTCTGGGCGACGGCGTCGAGCGGGGCGAGCAGCACGCCCGTGGCGAGGCAGGCAATCGTGGCAACCGAGTGACGGCGACGCGCCGTGACAGGAAAGGCGGAGGGCATGGCGGAAACAGGAAAGGTGTCGGCGGCCAGGTGGCGTTCGCGAAGGCGCAGCGATTGCCGGACGGTCGGGAAGGTATACGCGTCGTGCTCGCTGAAGTTTCCTTCACCGGACGGGGTGGCCTCCCGTTCCGCCATGCGGATGGACACGTTTCCGCCATGCCTCCAGCCGACTTGCAGGTACAGATCTTCGGCACCAAGAAGAGCGCCGACACGCGCAAGGCGCTCCGCTTTTTTGCCGAACGGCGGGTCAAGACGCATTTCGTCGATCTCGCCGAACGCGCCGCGTCGCTCGGGGAGCTCAAGCGCTTTGCCCAGAAGTTCGGGGTCGAAGCGATTCTCGATCGCGACTCCCGGCGTTTTGCCGACCTCGGGCTGCGAACGGCGCTCTACGGCGAGGACAAATGGCTGTCGATCCTCGCCGACGAGCCGTTCCTGCTGCGCCAGCCGCTGGTCCGCCTGCAGAACAAGCTGTGTGTCGGGGTCGACGAGGCGCTGTTCAAGGAGTGGCTGGGGTAAGCCGCGAGCCGGGACGCTGTCGCGTTACCGAGCGATGCGCTCCACCAGCCGCATCACGTCGGCGAGACGCGGCTGCTGCGTGCACCAGAGCACCCGATCTCCGGCCGCGGAGGCCAGGCTATCGGCGCCAGCGCCCACGGCGAGCGCCTTTGCGACGACCAACACCAGCGGCACGTCGCCGACTCGGGCGACCATGGCGGCTTTCTCGCGCAGATACTCCGGGGTCCAGAAGCCTACCAATTCGACGTAGGCCTCTCGCCCGTCGGTGTGGCGCAGCGTGAAGTCGGGGAGCGCCACGCGTCCGTCGGCCACAAGCGGCGTGCGCTCACGGGCCAGCGTCCACCCGCTGGTGAGCCCGTCACGGGCGGCACGAAAGTCCCGCGCGAAGCGTCGTTCCCAGGCGCTGTCGAAGCGGGCGCGCGACGGTTCGGGGCCGACGCGCCCGGTCGTCGCACGGGCGCGTCCTCGCAGCACGAAAGTGCATGGGTGGTCACCCCGGTGCACCGTGGCGCGCAGCTGCCAGGCGGTGGCACGTGACAACGCAGGGACGATGCGGGCAAAGCGGGAGCCGTAGCGCGAGCGTCGCGCCACAAACGCGGCCGCTGGTCCCGTCAGCGTGAGGCGATACCCGCGCCCCACCCGCTCCACATGATACATGAGCCGCGCCAGCTTGATGGACGCGAACAGCGCCCGCCAGCCCCCGCGCACACGGATCTCCACCCGCTCGGCATCGCGCAGCACGGCGCGGCCAAGTTCGAGATGATACTGCGCCAGCAGCTCCGTCCCACTCCATGCGGGCGCCGCGCGCAACGGCCACGCCGCCTGCCGATCGGCGTAGAACGTGTCGTACAGCGTCTGCGGCTCGCCGTCGATGGCGTAGGGCAGCAGCGTGTCCCCTGGCACCGGCGGCCACATTCCGCCACGGGCGCGAAACACGTCAGCGCGGCGCGCCGCCAACGCGTCGAGGTCAGCCGGCGGCTCGAAGTGGCAGGCTGCGAGCAGCGTGCCGGCCAGCCCGCCGAGTCGTGACGTATCGCGCACCCGCCGTTCCTGTCGGCGCAACGCCTCCTCGACGGTGGACCGCGGTTTGCCCTCGAGTTTGCGCACCAGGCGGCAGAGCCGATCGGCGAAGCGCGTGACGCGCCCGTCGGGATCGAGCAGCGGCTTCACGACGAGACGGCCTCGCGCGATCACCACGAACGGATCCACATCGGCACGCTTCAGCATCGGTGCGTCGGCGCCGTCACAAACCGAATCCCAGCTGGGGCTCCGACACGCGTCGCACACCGGCCGATCGCTTCTGCGAGGCGTAGAACTCCCAGGTGCCGGCCGCGACCACCTCGAACAGCGACGCCACCTGATCGCGCTGGCGCCGCAGCAGCCGCCCGAGGCGTTGTGTGTGCTGCCGCACGCCACCACGGGTGGAATCGCCCAGCACGAGACCGAGCTTCGCATTGGGCACATCCCACCCTTCATCGAGCACCTGCACCGTGGCCACGGCGCGAATGCTGCCGTCGCGCATCGCGTTCAGCACGGCGTGCCGCTCCGAGGCGGGGGTACTCGCGGTAATCATCGGGACCGCAAAGCGCCGCGAGACTTCCATGGCCATGTCGACGCCGCCGCAAAAGAGCACCGACTGCTCACCCGGAAAGAGTCGCAGCAGGCGTGCCGCCTCGTCGAACTTTGCCTCGGCCAGTCGTACGATGCGCTCCCGCTCGAGAAAGTCGCGCCAGGCACGCCGCGCGGCGGGATCACGACGGGTACTGGCCACGAAGCGCTTCCAGGCATCGGGCGCGGTCAGGGCCCCGTCGCGCCATCGGGAGCGCTCGGTGTAGGCGTCGAAGCGGGCCGTGCAGGCATCGTACCGGGCGCGTTCGGCCCGCGTGAGATCCACGTAGCGGCGTTCGATGGCAAAGCGGGCCAGCTCGGCGTCGGTCATCTCCCCGATGGCGCGTCGATACACCACGGGGCCGACGAGGCGGGTCAGGACGCTGTCGCGGCCGTCGGGATAGGTGGCGGTCAACCCAAGGCGCGCCGCCGCCGGCGCAATGGTGAGGGCGTCGTGCCAGCTCCCGGCACCACCGTCGGCGTGGTCGGCCAGGTGATGCACTTCGTCGCACACCACGAGCCCGAAGCGAGCGCCGTCGCGCTCGAGGAGCGGAAAGGCCGAGTGGTAGGTGGTGACGGTGATCGCTCGGCGGGTCTTTTCGTCGCCGTAGTAGGCCCCGACCCGTTCGACGCCGAACGCATCGGCGAGCTGGGTGAACCACTGGGTGACGAGTGCTCGTGTGGGAACGATGACGCAGGTTTCGGACGCCGTGGCGGCGATGGCCAGCATGGCCACGAACGTCTTGCCGGCGCCGGTGGGCAGTACCACCGTGCCCCGGGAGCCGGCGCCCTGCCATCGGGTCAGTGCTTCGCGCTGCGCCTCACGCGGGGCGCGCCAGTCGAGGGCGGAGGCCATCGTCAGGGCTGTGGGTGCCGACCGCTCCTCGATGCCGAGGGTCGCCGCCCAGTCCCGGAGGGCCGGATAGTGGAGACCGGCCGCGACGTGCGCATCGAGGCGCGGATCCCACCGCAGGAAGGACGGCGGAGCGGCCAACGCGCCGCCACGCACGACGGCCAGGCCGTTCTCGAAGGAGAGCGTGGGGGTGGTCAAGGGCGACGGTCCGGGCAGCGCGCGGCGAAACCGCGGCACGACGGTTTCCGGCGATCAGGGCCAGAGCGGGGTGCCGCGTGGACATGTGTACAGCATGCTAACATGTTGCAAACATGTCCAAGATGATTCAGGTTCGACATGTCCCCGATCAGCTGCATCGCCGGCTCAAAATGCGGGCGGCCGCGGCCGGCATGTCTCTGTCCGACTTCCTACTCGCCGAACTCGAGCGAACGGCCGCCCAGCTCACGGCCGACGAGGTCAGGGCACGTCTCGCCGCGCTCGAGGTCGTCCCCATGGACGAGTCCGCCGCCGCGGCCGTCCGCGCCGAACGCGAGGCGCGGTGATCGTCGTCGATGCGTCGGTCGCCGTCGAGGTGCTCCTGCGAGGGACTGACAGCACCGCGCTGGTGTCCCGACTCCTCGATTCGGGCGAGGCGCTCCATGCGCCACACCTGCTCGACGTCGAGGTCGCGCAGGTCCTGCGTCGCTTCGCGCGGCGCGGCGCGTTTTCCGACAGGCGTGGCGCCGAGGCGTTGCGTCTGCTGGCCGACTTCCCACTGACTCGGCATCATCACACGCCGCTCCTGCCGCGCCTGTGGGTGCTCCGAGACAACATCACGGCCTACGACGCGGCCTACGTGGCACTTGCCGAGCTCCTCGGTGCCACGCTGCTCACACGCGATCGCCGCCTCGAAGCAGCGGTGGGTCATCGCGCGAAGATCGAGGTGGTGTAGACCACCCCGTCCGGTGTCTCCCCTGCCTTGAGTTCGCCAACGACCCGCCGTGCGGCCACGTCGATGATCCCCACTGCGCCGCCGGTGCTGAACGAGAGGAAGGCGTAGCGGCCGCTCGGTGCAAACGTGATGCCCTGCGGCCCCTTGCCCGGCAGCGACAGCCGCGCCAGCTCCTGGCGGGTGGCGCGGTCGACGAAACGCAGCGCTTCCTTGCGCATGTCGGGGAGCAGCACGAGCTGATTGTCGGGCGAGTAGAGCACCCGATAGGGCCAGCCGAAGCCCTCGGCGGCGGTGCTGACGGTGCCGGCGGCGGCGCTTACCACGCTTACTAGGCCGGTCGCGTTGCTCCCCACCCACACTTCCTTGCCGTCCGGCGTGACGTTGATGGCCTCGGGCTGGGCCGGCACGCCGATAGTGCGCAGCGAGCGGCCGCTCACGAGGTCGAGTTCGGAGACCGTGTTGCTGCCGATGTCGCCCGTCCAGCCGCGGGTACCGTCGGCGGTCACGGCGACCATGTGCGACCCGCTCTGCCCGGTGGACACCACCCTGGCGATCTCGCCCGTGGCGAGCCGGACCAGCAGCACCGCCTTGTCTGCTTCCACGGTCACGGCGACCAGGGAGTCGCCGGGCATCATGACGATGCCGTGGGGGCGTCGGTACTCGCCAAGCGAAATGGTTCTGGCGACGCGTTTGCCGGGCACGTCCATGACGGTGAGCGTGCTGCCCGGCGCCGGGCCGGTACCGTAATCGGAGACGACGGCGGTGCGCCCGTCGCTGCTGAGCACGATCTCGTGTGGCCCGTGGCCGGTGGGGAGCGTGGCGAGGGTGCGGCCGCTGCCCACGTCGATGATGGTGGCGGTGGACGGCGTCTTGTTGGTGACGACGAGGGTGCCGGTGAGGCCGGCGGGCTGGGAGCCCGAGGTGTCAGGGAGGAGGAGGGCGGCGAGCGCGGCTGCGAGATGCAGGATTCGCATGTCGGGAAGCAGGGAGGAGGACCGTGTGCCCTAGCCGACGGGCGGGGCTGGTGGCACACTCGTGGCATGGCCCGCTCGCATGTGATTCACACGACGGACCCGAACCGTGAAGCTACGCTGGTCACCGGCACCATTCGATACTCCCTGTCGTGACGAACTCGCTCGATACGCTCTCCCCCATCGTCGCCGGTGTGTGGCGCATGGCAGACTGGAACTGGACGCCGCAGGAGCGGCTGCGCTGGATCGAGCAGTGTCTCGACCTTGGCGTGACCAGCTTCGATCACGCGGACCTCTACGGTGGCTACACGGTAGAGGCGCTGTTCGGTGAAGCGCTGGCGTTGGCGCCCGGACTGCGCCAGCAGATGCAGCTGGTCACCAAGTGCGGCATTCAGCTGCGCGTCCCCGCCCGCCCCGCCACGCGCATCAAGCACTACGACACCTCGGCGGCGCACATCGTGGCCAGCGTGGAGCGCTCGCTGCAGGCACTGCGCACCGACGCCATCGAATTGCTGCTGCTGCATCGCCCCGATCCGCTGATGGACGCCGACGAGGTGGCGGGCGCCTTCGAGCGTCTGCACGATGAGGGCAAGGTGCTGCGCTTCGGCGTGTCGAACTTCACGCCGGCGCAGTTCGAGCTGCTCCATGCGCGCTATCCCTTGGTCACGAATCAGATCGAATGTCACCCGCTGCACCGGGCGCCATTGCACGACGGCACGCTCGATCAGGCGCAGCGGTTGCGGTCACGGCCGATGATCTGGTCGCCGTTGGCCGGCGGCCGGTTGTTCACGAGCGAGGCCGAAGATGCGATGCGCGTGCGTGGCACCTTGTCTGCCATCGGCGAGGCGCACGGGGTGAGTGCGGCGACGGTGGCATTCGCCTGGCTGCTGCGGCTGCCGAGTCGGCCGCATCCGATTGCCGGGTCGCGACGGATCGAGGCCATGCAGGAGGCCGTGGCGGCGACGCGGGTGCGGTTGGATGCGCAGGAGTGGACGGAGATTCTGGTGGCGGCGTCCGGCACGGAGGTCGCGTGACGGCGGCTTCGGGCTTCGGGTTTACGGCTGTGGGTGGGGATTCCGCGGAGGCTGGTTTTGAGTTTCGGGTTTCGGGTTGTGGGTTGCGGGTTGTGGGTGGTGGGTTGGGGTGGGGTGGCCGTGGCGTGATCGCGGGTGTGGTTTCGGCCGCGCTGCTCGGCGCCGGCAGCGTATCGGCTCAGCAGGCCCCCCTTGGCGGTTGGCCACAGCACTCGCGGGCGCGGCCGGTGCCGGCGGTGGTCACGCCAGGCGCGCCGGCGTTCACGCCGCCGCCGAGTGATGCGGTGGTGCTGTTCGATGGGCGGTCGCTCGATCAGTGGATGCAGGGAGACAGCACGCCGGCCAGGTGGCGCGTGGTGGACGGCGCCTTCGAGATCGTGCCGGGTACCGGCGGCATCATGACGCGGGCGACGTTTGGCGATGTGCAGGTGCACATCGAGTGGATGGCACCCAATCCGCCGCAGGGGCGCGACCAGGATCGCGGCAACAGCGGTGTGTTCTTCGGTGGTGGGCGCTACGAGGTGCAGGTGCTGGACTCGTATCGCAATCCCACCTACGCCGATGGACAGGCGGCCTCGCTGTACGGGCAGTATCCGCCGCTGGTGAACGCCAGCCGGCCGCCGGGCGAGTGGCAGACGTACGACATCACCTATCACCGGCCGCGTTTCGCGAACGGCAAGGTGGTCACGCCGGCGACGTTCATCGTGCACCACAACGGCGTGCTGGTGCAGGACGGGCGGGCGCTCATCGGCCCCACGGCCAACGGCTCGCGTCCGCCGTACGAGGTGCACGAGGATCGCACGCCGATCGCGCTGCAGGACCATGATCATCCGGTGCGCTTCCGCAATGTGTGGCTGCGCCACCTCGAGCCGGTGCCGCCGGCGTCGGTGCAGTACCGCTCCCCCGAGGGGGAGACCTACCGGGCGCAGCCGGAGAACGCGGCCGTGACGGCAGCGCGCACGGCGCTGGCTGGCAACTACCGCGATGTGCCCAGGGTCATCGCCCTCGGCGTGGCCCAGAGCGGCGTGATGTAGTACCGCGAAACCATCGCCACGTTCACGCGTGGGCTGGCGGCCCTGCCGGGTACCGCTGCCGCGCGCCCGGCGGCGGCACGCGCGAACGAGGCGATGCTGCTGCGCTGGCGTGGGCACCGCTACCTGTCGGTGCGCGAGTTCGCGCGGGCCGACGCCGATCTCACCCGCGGACTCGCGCTGGACAGCACCAACTACGGCATCCTGTCTCACCTCGGTGTGCCGCGCTTTCGTCAGGGGCGCTTTGCCGACGCGGCGGCGCTCTTCGCGCGGGCGCAGCTGCGGGCGCCGGATGGCGGTGAGCGGGCCGGCAGCACCGACTGGCTGTGGATGTCGCTGGCGCGCGCGGGGCGGCGCGCCGAGGCCGATGCCATGCTGGCCAGGCGCATCGATACCCTGCCCGACCCGAAGCCGGCGCCGCAGGGGTATGCGTACGTGACGCGTCTCCGGCTGTATCGCGGGGAAATCACCCCCGAGGCGCTGGTGGCGCCGGGGGAGACCGATGCCACCACGCTCGCCACGCTCAACTCCGGGCTGGGGAATTGGTATGTCGTGCGGGGCGACACGGCCAACGCGCGCGGCGTGGGAACGCGCGGTGCAGGGCGGCGGGTGGCCGGGCTTCGGCTTCAGCGTGGCAGAGGCGGAGCTGCGGCGATTGCGGACGCGGCGGTGACACACGGGACGTAATCGGCCCTCGCGGGACGGCCGAATGCGTCCCCGCAGGGCCGATGACGTCCCCTCAGGTCAGCACATCACCGAGCGGTACCAGCAGCCCCGGCAGTACCTCACCGCCTTCGAGCGCGCCGTCCTCCGGGATGGCGCGCTCGATGCCGTCGGGGAGGTGCATGCGGGCCGTGCGGGTTTCCGGGTCGACCACCCACACCAGCCGTGTGCCGGCGCGCAGCCAGTCGGCCACCTTGTCGCGCACCTCGCCGGGCCGGTCGTCAGGCGACAGCACTTCGACGACGAGGTCGGGGGCGAGTTCGGCAAATCCACGCAGCGTTCGGCCGGCCGCCTCGTGGGCGGCCAGGGTGGCATGGCTGACGAAGGCCACATCGGGGGCGCGCACGGTGTCCGGGCGGCGGTGGAGCGTGAAGCCGGTTTCGGCGGTCAAGACCTCCCCTGTCTTCGTGGCATGCACATGGGTCGCGACGGCAACGAGCAGCCGGGCGGCGACCCGACCATGTTCGAATCCCGCCGGCTCCCGTACCACCAGCCGTCCGTTCACCAGCTCCGTCCGCTTGTGCGGCACCGGGTACGCCAACAGCTCCTCGGCGGTCATGAGCGCGTCGCTCACCATGGGGGTGCTCCGGGTCGTGGACATGGGCGAAGGCTGGCACGGACGCGTCAGCGCCGTGTGAGACGACGGCGGCGTTTCGGTATCGTCGGCGTTGCTCGGCGTCCGACTGGCTGCCAACCCCCGGACGATACGCTCGGCGCGGGCGCCGAGTCCAGCGCGTCGCGGCCGCCCTGCCGCGCGAGCGAACCACGGATGTTGCGCGTTGTCGACAGGTGGGTGTGCCCGCCGTGACTCAGCGGCGCGCCCCGTGGTTCCCGCCGCCCGCCGTCTGCGGGCCGCTGTCTGCCCCCTCCGCTTCCTGCCATGACCCGGTCTCAGCTCGCTCCGGCTCTGCGCGCGGCCGCTGCCGCCGCATTCGCTGCCATCTCGCTCGGCTTGCCGTCCGTCGCCCCACTCGCTGCCCAGAGCGCGCCCAATCCCATCCCGTCCCCGGAAGATTCGCGCATCCACGACATGGTGGCGTCGGCCTCGGCCGAGCGCGTGAAGCGCGACATCACCACCCTGGTGAACTTCGGTACGCGACACACGATGTCCGACACGCTGTCGAACACGCGCGGCATCGGCGCCGCACGGCGGTGGATCTTCGCGGAGTTTCAGCGGATCTCGAAAGACTGTGGTGGGTGCCTCGAGGTGCGCTACATCTCGGACATCTGGAAGGGCGATCCGAACGGCCGCATCAAGCAGGACGTGAACATCGTGAACGTGGTGGCGATCCTGCGCGGCAAGACCGAGCCCAACCGGTTCATCGTGCACACCGGCGACATCGACTCGCGCGTGACCGACGTGATGAACGGCACGGCGGACTCGCCGGGCGCCAACGACAATGCCAGCGGCATCGCGGCCATTCTCGAGGCGGCGCGGCTGCTTTCGAGACACCAGCCCAACGCGTCGGTGGCGTTCGTGGCGCTGTCGGCGGAGGAGCAGGGGCTGTTCGGCGGCGAGATCGTCGCGCGGGTGGCGAAGCAGGAAGGGTGGCGCATCGACGCGGTGATCAACAACGACATGGTCGGCAACTCGCGCGGCATCGACGGGGTGTTCGAGAACACCAAGGCGCGCGTGTTCGCCCCGGGGCTTCCCGCCAACACCCCGGCGTCGGAGCTGCGGCGCATCCTCACCAACGGCGGCGAGCTGGACACGCCGTCGCGGCAGCTGGCGCGCTACATCGACCAGGTGGCCGACCGGTATTTCCCGAACCTCGACGTGGAGATCATCTACCGCCTCGATCGCTACGGACGCGGCGGCCATCACACGCCGTTCTTCAACCAGGGCGCGGCGGCGGTACGCCTGATGGAGGCGCACGAGGACTACACGAAGCAGCATCAGGATCTGCGTACCGAGAACGGCATCCGGTACGGCGACGTGCTCGAGGGCGTGGACTTCGACTACGCCGCCAAAATGACAGCGCTCGACGCGGCGGTGCTGCGGTCGCTGGCGTGGGCGCCGGCGGCACCCGACTCCGTGACCATCACCGGGGCGGTGCGGCCGTCGGCGACGTTGCGCTGGAAGCGGTCGCCGTCGCCGGACGTGATCGGCTATCGCCTCTACTGGCGCAAGCCGAGCGACGTGAACTGGACGCGCTCCCGCTTCGTGGGGAACGTGACCGAGCACACGCTGACCAACGTCATCATCGACAACTACTTCTTCGGCGTGGCGGCGGTGGGGCGGAACGGTCAGGAGAGCCTGGTCGCGTTTCCGCGGTAGCGAACGGCTCGTGTGGCGGCGCGGCTGGCGGGGTTACCGCGGCAACGCGAGCGCCGCGCGAATGCCGGCCTCGACCAGCGGCGCCATCACGCGGTAGCCGGCTTCGTTGGGATGCACGCCGTCGCTGCCGTACTCGGCGCGCAACCCCTGGCGCGCATCGGCCATGGGGGTGTGCAGGTCCACGAACGTCGCGCCACGCTGCGCGGCATACGTGCGAAGCCAGGCGTTGAGGGCGAGGATCTTCGGCGCCGGCTCCAACCCGGGCTTCCACGGGTAGTCGAACACCGGCAGCACCGCACAGAGCACCACGCGGATGCCGTTGGCCTGCGCCAGCTCGGTCATGGCGGCGAGGTTGTCCTGGATCATGGGCAGCGTGGCTGGCCCGGTGTTGCCAGCGATGTCGTTGGTGCCGGCCAGGATGACCACCGCCGCCGGTTGCAGCGCCACGACGTCCCGACGAAAGCGCAGGAGCATCTGGGCCGTGGTCTGACCGCTGATGCCGCGCCCGACGTAGGGCTGGCCGGGGAACTGCGCCGGGAAGTAGCGCGCCCACCCCTCGGTGATGGAGTTGCCCATGAACACCACCCGCTGTTCACCGGCACGTGGCGGACCGAGCTCGCTGTTGCTTTTGCGATATCGCTCGAGGTTGGCGAAGGCGGTCGCAGACACCGGCTGGGCATCGAGCGGCATGGCGAGCAGAATGGCAAGGCAGACAGTGATGCGTGTCACACGGAAATGGGGCATGGCGCGAAGCTGTGGGCGGATTGCGCGTCCCACAAGCACCAGAGGGTTGT
The DNA here is from genome assembly GCA_040379205.1 of Gemmatimonas sp. Classification (GTDB taxonomy): domain Bacteria; phylum Gemmatimonadota; class Gemmatimonadetes; order Gemmatimonadales; family Gemmatimonadaceae; genus Gemmatimonas. Next base: position 16,833 of record JBEILM010000009.1, on the reverse strand, counting down.
GAAGCGGCAAACCGGGGCGCAAGCTTGGGCATGCCGCCCGGATCACTGCTGTGCCGTGGGCGTGCGTCTTCGTGCCGAATCGTCCCCGCTCCCTCGATGGAGAGTCCCGTGCGCCCTGTGATGCGAATGCTCGTGCCCGCCGTCCTGCTGCTCTCCGCCTGCCGCGTGCCCGGCATGGGTGGCGGTGGCAGTGGAGCAGAGCAGGCTCCCGTGCAGGTCACGGTGAGTGCGAAGTGCGCCGGCCCCAACCAGACCGAGATCTCGGTGAGCCCGTGGAACGCCCGGTTGCGCGAGTCCCAGACGCTGGAGTGGGTGCTCGCGGCCAACGCCAACAGCGAACAGATCACCGTCTCGCCCAAGCGGGCCACGCAGTGGCCGTTTGCCGGCGCGCCGTACGTGGGGCAGCGCAGCAAGCCGGTGAGCGCCGGGCGCGCGAACCAGAAGGGACGCTTCAGCTACAACATCCAGCTCGTCTGCCGGTCGGGGAGCAATGCCCCCGATACCGTGCTGGTCGACCCCGACGTCATCATCGATTGACCGGCTGCTGATGCGGCGGACTTCGCAGCGTCGTTGCTGAGCGTGTCGCTCCCCGCCCGGATCGGGCCCTACCGCATCGTCCGACTCCTCGGCGAGGGCGGCATGGGCGTGGTGTACGAAGCCGAAGAATCGGCGCCGGTGCAGCGCCGTGTGGCGCTCAAGCTGGTGCGAGCGGGGCTCGACGACGCGCACGACGTGCTCACCCGCTTCGACGCCGAGCGCCGGGCGCTGGCGGTGATGAACCACCCGGGCATTGCCCGAGTGCTGCAGGCCGGCACCACCGACAGCGGACAGCCGTACTTCGCGATGGAGCTCGTGCGCGGCCTGCCGCTCACGGAGTACTGTGACGCCCGGCGGCTGTCGGTGCGTGACCGCCTGCTGTTGTTCGTGGGGATCTGCGAGGCGGTGCAGCACGCCCACCAGAAGGGCGTGATTCATCGTGATCTCAAGCCGTCGAACGTGCTCGTCACCGACGAGGACGGTGTGCCGGCGCCCAAGATCATCGACTTCGGCATCGCCAAGGCGCTGGGACCGCAGCCCGGGGAGCCGGTGGCGCAGACCATGCGCGGGCACGCCATGGGTACCGTGGCGTACATGAGCCCGGAGCAGGCGAATCACGCCTCCACCGACGTCGACACCCGGGCCGACATCTTCTCGCTCGGCGTGATGCTCTTCGAGCTGCTGGTGGGTGAGCTGCCGGTGGACCCGGTCAAGGTGGGCGTGTACGAGTTCCTGACCCGTCTGTCCAACGGCGACACGCGCCCGCCCACGCCGAGCACCGGGCTGGCGCAGGCCAGCGACACCGGGGCCCGGATCGCCGAACTGCGGCGCACCGACCAGCGGCATCTGCATCGCGAACTGCGCGGCGATCTCGACTGGGTGGTGATGAAGGCGATGCACGCCGACCGCACCCAGCGCTACGACACCGCCAACGGACTCGCGGCCGACCTGCGCCGCTACCTGGCCAACGAACCCGTGGTGGCGCGGCCACCGAGTACGCGCTATCGGGTGGGCAAGTTCGTGCGGCGGCACCGTGTGGGGGTGGCGACGGCGTCGGCGGCGGCCGGCGTGGTGCTGTTCAGCGCCGTGGTGGCCACGGTGGGCTTCGTGCAGGCGCGCCGTGCCGAGCGACGCGCGGCGCAGGAAGCCGAAGCGGCGCAGCAGGTGACGACGTTTCTGGTCGACCTGTTTCGGGAGTCCGACCCGAACGTGGCACGCCGTGGCGCCATGACGGCCCGCGAACTGCTCGAGCGTGGCACGCGCCGCATCACCACCGAACTGGCTGATCACCCCGAGCTGCGGTCGCGCATCATGCAGACCATGGGGAGTGTGCAGGCCTCGCTGGGGCAGTACGGCCCCGCGCGCGCGGTGCTCGACGATGTGCTGCTGGTCCGCGAGCGCGAGCTGGGACCGGATCACCCGCTCGTTGGCGAAACGCTGTCGGCGCTGGGCGAAGTGGCGCGCGACCGCGGGGAATTCGACGAAGCCGATCGCCTCTTCACACGGGCGCTCGCCATCCGTCAGGCGGCGTTTGGCGCTCAGCACATCGACGTAGCCACGTCGCTGTCGCTGCTGGCCACGCTGCGCTGGCGACAGGGGCGCAACGACGAGGCGGAGACGCTCTTCCGGCAGGCGCTTGCCATCGATGCCACGGCACGCCTGCCCGGTGATCCGCGCACGGCGCGCGACATGCGCGGGCTGGGCGGGGTGTACCTGTCGGCGCAGCGCTATCCGGCCGCGGAGTCGCTGTTCAAGGCCGCGCTGGCGCTGCAGGAGCGCACGCAGGGGAGCGATGCCCCCGATGTCGGCACGACGCTCAACAACCTCGGGTCGACGGCCTACCTGCAAGGGCGGCTGGCGGACGCGCTGCCGTATTACCAGCGGGCGCGCCGGATCATGGAGCGTGCCCTTGGCGCCGACCATCCGCACATGGCGAGCATTGCCAACAACCTCGCCGAGGTGCACTGGAAGCTGGGGCAGTATGCGTCGGCCGATTCGCTGTTCCGTCAGGCGCTGGCGCTCAAGGAAAAGACGCTCGCTCCGGAGAACCCGAGCATCGCGGTGACGCTGAACGGGCTGGCCGGGCTGCTGCGCGATCGCGGGCAGTATGCGGAGGCGGAGCCGCTGTACCGGCGGGCGCTGGCGCTGCGCGAAGCGGCGTTGGGCGTGGCGCATCCGGACGTGGCGGAAACGCGTCGGGACTTCGGTGAGCTGCTGCGCCGGGCCGGGCGCGTGGGCGAAGCCCAGCGGATCGAGGGGCGGGTGGCGGCCGCCCGGTAGGCGGCGGCCGCTCTGGCGGTTGCCCGACGCGCTGCGGCGGGTCGTTGTCGAGCAGGGCCCGTGCCGCTTTCTTTGCCCGCCATGTCCCGCCGTCTCGTGACCTGGGTGTCCGCCCGCTGCCTGCGCTGGTTCTACCGCGACCACCGCATTCTGGGGGGCGAGCGGGTGCCGACAAACGGACCCGTGCTGCTGGTGGGGAATCACCCGAACGATCTGCCGGATGTCATCGGGGGGCTGTTCACCACGCCTCGGCCGGTGCGCTATATCGCCACCGTGTCGGTGACGTCGTCGTCGGCGGCGCGGTGGACGTACGAGGCCATGGGGGTGATTCCCGTGGCTCGGGTGCGCGACGCCCGCACGATGAAGGCGCGCGGCGTGGACATGGTGGCGGTGAATGCGGCGGCGGCGGCGGCGGTGGTGCAGGCGCTGACCGATGGCGACGTGGTGGGGGTATTTCCGGAGGGCGGCGTACACGATGTGCCAGCAATTGGCCGATTGCGCACTGGTGTCGCTACTATGGTGTTGCAGTATCTTGATGCTGGCGCTGACAACGACGTGATACTCGTGCCCTTCGGCGCGCAGTACGAAGCGCCGCGTACCCCCGGCAGCGATGTGGTGGTGCAGGTGGGGGTGCCAGAGTCGCTCCGCGCCTGGCGCCAGGCGCAGCCCCCCGAACAGGCCGGCGCGGCGGCGCTCACGGCTCGCCTGCTCGAGGCGCTACGCGCCGTCACGCGGAACTCCGCCAGCTGGGCGGAAGCCGAGTCGCGCGACGAACTGGTGGCGGCCCGCGCGGCGCAGGTGGCGCCGCGTGACCCACTCGCCGCCGCGCCGGCGCTGGTGCCGGCCGCGCAGGCGATCGCCGCTGATGCCCATTCGGACGGGCCGAGCCCGTCGGCGATTCGGCTCCGAACGGCTGCCCATGTGCTCGCGCGCGCCGTGGAGCGCGCCGGCGGGATCGGCACGTCGGCGGTGGACCACGCCCGGTTGCTCTGTGCCCTCGACGTACAGAGCCAACCGGCGCCGGTGCCCGCCCTCGTGCTCTGGATGGGGCTGCCGGCCGCGGTAATCGGCGGGGTGGTGCACGGTCCGGTGTTGTGGGTGGTGTGGCGCTTCGCGCGCCGGCAGGCCAAGGCCCGCGCCGACGTGGTGGCACGGGCGTTCGTGCCCGGACTGTATCTGGTGGGGCTCTGGTACGGGCTGGTGACGCTGCTGGCGGCGGGAGGGCTGCTGGCGTGGGGCGGGTCGCCGCTGTGGGCGCTGCTGCTGCCGGTGGTGCTGCCCCGGTTCGGCGACCTCGCGCTGGGGTGGCGGGCATGGTACCGGGCGGCGCGCCTGGTGACGCGGGTGCACCGGTGGTCGACGCCGGAGCGGCAGGCGCTGCGCGACGCGGCGGCGGTGCTGCGCGAGGCGTGGAGCGCGCCCCGCCTCGATTAGACTGCCCGGAGCGCGCGGGGCCCGCTGGGCCAGGCGGCGATGACTCCCCTTCTGCACGGACCGACAGCCGGCATGACCCTCTTTTCCATCGGCAACGCGGGGGTGGACTTCGGTGCCACCGAGATCTTCCGCGACATCTCCTTTACCGTGGCCGCCGGCGACCGGTGGGCGGTGGTGGGGCGGAACGGTACCGGCAAGACCACGCTGGTCCGGCTCATCACCGGGGCGCTGCAGCCCACGCGCGGCTCGGTGGCCCGCATGCCGGGGCTGCGCGTGGCGCTGATGGACCAGCACCGGACGTTCCAGACTGATCAGTCGGTGTGGGAGATCGTGGCCGATGCGTTCGGCGATCTGCGGACGCTGGAGCATGCGCTGGCGGTGCAGGCGGCCAATCTCGAGCACGACCACAGCGAGGCGGCCATGGAGAAGTACGGCCGCGACCTCGAGCGGTTCGAACGCGAGGGGGGCTACGAGATGGCCTCCAAGGTGGACGCCATTCTGATGGGCGTGGGCTTCGACCCCGCGCTGGCCCGCGCGACCTACATCGGGACGCTGAGCGGCGGTGAACGCGGGCGCGTGGCGCTGGCCCGGCAGCTGGCCACACCGGCCGACCTGCTCGTGCTCGACGAGCCCACCAACCACCTCGACCTCGATACGACGGCGTGGCTGGAGCAGTATCTCGCCAGCACCGACCGCACGGTGCTGTGCATCAGCCACGACCGGGCGTTCCTCAACGCGATGGCCGATCATGTGCTGCACTTCGAGGGCGGGACCGCCTTTGCGTACACCGGCGGTTACGAAAGCTTCGTGCAGCAGCGCGAGGAGCGGCGGCTCACCCAGCAGCGTCAGTTCGATCAGCAGCAGAAGAAGATCAGCGCCGAACAGGAGTACATCGCCCGCAACCTGGCCGGCCAGAACACCCGGCAGGCCAAGGGGCGCCGCAAGCTGCTGGCGCGCATGCCGCGCCTCTCGGCGCCCATCGGTGCCGACGGCGTGATGGCGCTGCGGCTGGACGCCGGCACCCGGAGCGGCGACCGGGTGGTCGAAGCCAGGGACGCGGTGGTGGGGGCGCCGGGTCCCGATGGGCCGCGGGCGCTGGTGCGCGATGTCACCGTGGTGCTCGAGCGCGGCGAGGTGGTGGCGCTCGTGGGGCCGAACGGCGCCGGCAAGAGTACGCTCATCAAGACACTGCTGGGCGAGATGCCGCCGCTGTCCGGAGAGGTGAAGGTGGGGGCCAGCACCTCGGTGGCCTACTACCGGCAGGATGTGGGGCACCTGCCGCTCGAGAGCAGCATCTACGAGGCGATCGCCACCCAGCGGCCGCTGTGGGAGCGCCGGCAGGTACAGGGCCATCTGGGCCGCTTCGGATTCAGCGGCGACGAGGTACAGCGCACCGTGGGCACGCTGTCGGGCGGTGAGCGGGCGCGCGTGGCCATGGCGCTGCTCACGCTGTCCACCAACAACCTGCTCATCCTCGACGAGCCCACCAATCACCTCGACGTGGAGAGCATCGAGGTGCTCGAGGATGCCGTGGAGACGTACGAGGGGAGTGTGCTGATCGTGAGCCACGACCGTGCGGTACTGCGCGGGCTGGCGACGCAGGTGTGGGAGCTGCGGGACGGCGCCCTGCACGTGTTTCCGGGATCGTTCGTGGAGTGGGAGCAGGTGCGTGCCGAACGCCTGCTGCGGGAGGCGCAGCAGACGCGGGCCGATCAGGTGCGGGCGTCGGAGCGCGCGGCGACCCAGCGCGAGCGGGCACGCGACCAGCAGGCACGCGAGAAGTCGGCCTCCGGTGAGCCGAAGAAGCTGCTCCGGGCCGCCGAAAAGGCGCTGGCCGACGCGGAACTGCGCGTGGCGACGCTCGAGAAGACCATCGCGTCGCTCGAATCGCAGTTGGACGATGCCTCCCTGTACGATACCCCCGCAGGCGTACAGAAGGCCGTGCAGCTCGGCAAGCAGCTCGACGAGGCCCGCGAAGCGATGGAAGACGCGATGCACGAATGGTCGACCGCGGACGAATACGTGGGGCTGCTCAAGGCGCGCTGAGGCTGCAACTTCGTCCCCGCGAGGCGCGTACGTAGCGGCATGCGCCGACTAGCCCTGTTGCTCCTTGCCGCCTTCGCCCTGCCCGCGCCGTCGCTTCCCGCGCAGCCGGCCCCGCCGCTCCGTCAGCTGCTCGAGGATGCGAGCCGCCGCAACCGGCTGCCGGACGATCTGATTTCCTATCGCGCGAATGTGGAAACGGAGATCGCGGTGCTGCTGCGCCGCGAGGAGGGCACGGAGGCGGTGGCCGCCATCGAGCAGGTGGCGAGCCGCCTCAAGTGGAACCGGACCGGGGCCTACGACCAGCGGGTGGTCGGCTATCGAACGCAGCAGATCGGCGCCAACGTCTCCATGCTGTCGCTCTTCCAGACCGGCTGGCTGAACCCGTCGTTGTACGGCAACCGGTTGCGGGTGCGGCCGCAGTCGGCGGAGTCGCGGGGGCGGAGTGCCGCAACCTCACAGGGGCGCGACGGAACCGATACGCTGCCGGCCGTGCATCCGCTGGCCACCGATCGCGATCGCTACTACGAATATTCCGGTGGCGATACGGTGGTGGTGATGCGCGCCGGTGACCGCACCATTCCCATTGCCCACGTGCGCGTGCAACCGCGAGAGGGGATCACCGAGAAGGTGGTGCTCTTCGACGGCGAAATGGATCTCGATGCCTCGCGCGGCACGCTGGTGCGGCTGCGTGGCTACTTCGTGCGCACGGGGACGCGTCGTTCGCCGCTGGCCCGCACCCTCGCCGATGCGGTGGCCTTCGTGGAGTACGAAAACGGCGAACGCCTTGGTGCCTACTGGCTGCCGGCCCGGCAGCGCATCGAGCTGCAGGCCAACGTGCCGCTCATCGGCGATCAACGCGCCGTTATCCGCGTCGTGTCGCGCTTTGCCGACATGCAGGTGAACGACACCACGCTCTCGGCGGAAACGCTGGCCAAGGCCGATTCGCTGCGCGCCCTGGCGCGGCGTCCCCTGTTCTACGCGCCGGCCGATTCGCTGGCGCGCTTCGGTGCCTGGCAGAACGGACTCGGCACCATCACCGAGGGGATGCACGCCGACGACTTCCAGGACATCGCGCCCGACCGCTGGCGCCCCACGGGCGCGCCGCGTTTCGACCTGGCGGCGCCACGCGGCGCCGACGTGATGCACTTCGACCGCGTGGAGGGGTTGTTCACGGGGGTGGGCGGCAAGCTCATGCTGCGTGATGCCGCCCCCGGCGTGGTGGTGCGCGCGAATGCCGGCTACGCATGGGCCGAACAGACGGTGCGTGGCCGCGTGAGTGCGGAGCGGACGCGCGGGCCGTGGACGCTGGAGCTGCGTGGCGGACGCTCGATGGACATCACCAACGACTTCCGGGTGCCCTTCGACTCGGGCAATTCGCTGGGTGCCCTCGCGTCGCTCGACCCGTACGACTATGTCTCGCGCAACTTCGCGGCGCTGTCGGTGGTGCGTCGCGTGGGGGCACGGCGCTGGCTGTTGCGTGGTGACATGGGCTACGCCGACGATCGCTGGCGCGCGAGCCAGTACGTGCGCGGGCCGTTCGGTGGCAACGGATTCCGCCAGAACCACGGGGTGGACGAAGGCGGCTATGTGCGCAGTGCCGCCACCATCGAGTGGCACCCCGACAATGCGGCGGAGTTCGTGAAACCGGGGCTCGGGGCGCGCCTGTACACGGAACGCGGCGACGGCACGCTGTCGTACCAGCGTACCGAAGTGCGCCTGAGCGGGCGACGGCCGATCGGCCCGCTGGTGCTGCTCGCCCGCGGTGACGCCGGCATGGTGACGGGCGCCCGCATTCCGTCGCAGCAGCTTTTCGAGTTGGGCAGGTTCCAGAACCTGTCATCGTACGCCGACAAGGAGTTCGCGGGCTCGCGGGCGGCAGCGGTGCGGGCGTCGCTGCAGTACACCAGCCCGTTTCTGCGCAATCCGGTTCGTGTGGGGCGGAACCTGTGGTTGCCGGCGCTCTCCCCCGGTTTCAGCGTGGGGGTGCAGAGCGGGTGGGCCGACGCGCCAAGCGAGGCGGCGCGCGAGGCGATCAACCGGCTGGACCGCTTCTACGATCCGCGATTGCTCGCGCAATGGACGCCGGTGGCCCGTCCCACGGAGCGGGTACGCGCGAGCGTGACGGCGGGGTTCCGGTTCTTCGGCAACGGCCTGTTCGTGGGCGCCACGCGGCCGGTGGATCAGGCAACGCGCTGGACGTCGCTGGTGGGCTTCGGGCAGCAGTGGTGAGTGGGTAGCGTCGAGGGTCCGATCATGTCTCCGTGGGCATGATCCGCGGCCGCGGGGTGCATACATTTCGCGCATGAACGCCACCGCCCACCTCCTGCCCAGCCGCCGTGACTTTCCCGGCGACGACCTGATCTTCACGCTCAACGGCCGCGCCCAGAAGCGCGCCGCCGAGGGGGGGCCGGTCATCAACGCCACGATTGGCGCCCTGTACGACGACGCAGGGAAGCTGGTCGTGCTGGACACCGTGATGGCGCAGTGGCGCGAACTCACGAGCGCCGAGATTGCCCCCTACGCGCCGATCGGGGGCGACCCCACGTATCTGCTCAACCTTGTGCAGCGGCACTGGCCAGCGCTTACCTCGGTCGGCGTGGGCGTGGCCACACCAGGTGGCTCAGGGGCGCTGGCGCTGACGCTCAAGAACTTGCTCGAGCGCGGGCAGACCGTGCTGACGGTGGCTCCGTACTGGGGCCCGTACAGCACGCTCGCGGTGGAGGCGGGCATGTCGCTGGCCACGGTGCCGTATCCCGACGTGCACACCGGGCTCGATTTGGGCGCTTGGGAGGCCGCCTGCCGCGACCTGCTCGACGCGCAGGGGCGCCTGGTGCTGTGGCTCAACGACCCGTGCCACAACCCCACCGGGCGCAGCTTTGCCGCCGCCGATCGCCGCGCCCTCATGGACATGTTGCGCGACATGTCGAGTCAGGGGCCGGTGACGCTCATCCTCGATCTGGCCTACCTGGACTACGCGCGCGATCCGCGCGAGGTGCGCGCCGCCCTCGACGAGTACGCGGCGTTCGCCGCCGAGGGCGCGGTGCTGGTGGGCGCGTGCCTGAGTCTCAGCAAGGCGTACACGCTGTACGGCGCGCGCGCCGGCGCGCTGGTGTTTCCGTGGTCCACCGATCGCGCCTTGCAGGCGGCGCTGGTGACGAGCTGCCGCGGCACGTGGAGCAACTGCGCGCGCGGCCCCATGAGTGTGCTCAATCGCATTGCGAAGGACTCGGCGCTGCAGGCCGCGCTGGAGACGGAGCACGCACAGTGGCGCACGCTGCTGGCCGAGCGGGCGGCGGCGCTGGATGCGGCGCTCAGGGCCGAAGGGCTCGCAGGGTGCGCCTACGACGGCGGTTTCTTCGTGACGCTCGACGGCGGCGCGGACCCGTTCGCCACCTGTGAGCGGCTGCAGCAGCACGATGTGTTCGTGGTGCCCATGCCGGAAGGGTTGCGGGTGGGGATCTGTGCCATGAAGGCCAGCGACGCGCCGCGCTTCGCGGCAGCGTATCGGGCGTCCCGGTAGCTCGGCTCCGTGGCTAGGCGTCTCTCGCTATCTGATCAGTACGTCCCGCCGAGCAGCACCGCATTGCCGAACAGCGGCAGCGTTCCTCGCAACTGGTCACGGAACACCGGGTCGTGCGCAAACAGAATCACGCGGCCACGTCCCGCCGACTCCGTCCACAGGTATGGTGAGCCGCCGATCTTTGCCGCGCTCTCGGGCCAGAAGTAGCCACTGAGCTTCACGCGCTCCGCCGGCGCGAACCGGATGAGCGCCTCGCCGGCGCGCAGATCACGCGGCACGGTGAACACGGTGACGCCGTTGGCGAAGACGGGGAACTCGCGCGTGAGGATGCCCGCCGTGAGCGGCGAGAGCGAGTCCACTGTGGCGCGTACGATCACGCCGGGCAGGGCTCCGGGAAGCGGTGCGCCGCCGGTGCTGTCGGCCCGGGTGGTGTCGCGCTTCACCCGCGTGCGCACGAGCCCCACGCGTTCCTGCGCCACCCACGCGCTCGCGCCCTCGCGCGTGATGAGCACACCGCCGTTGCGCACCCAGTCCACCAGCCGCTGCCGGCCGGCGTCGCCCAGCACCCGGTCGAGCGCGGCGGCCTGCACACTCGGCAGGATGATGGTGGTGAACGCCGAGAGATCACCGCCAGCCACATAGTTGGCATCGATGACGCTGGACGGGTAGCCGAGCCGCTGGTCGAGCGCGTACCAAGCAAAGCCGAACGGGTTGCCGCTCGCCGGTGCACCACCCAGCAGCGCCACACGCGGCCGCGGAATGGGCACCACGCTGTTGCTGCCCAGGTCGGTGCCCTGATCCACGCCGGCGCTGGCAATAGAGGCCACGGCCACGCCGATGTCGCGCGCGTGCCTGGTGACCACGTCATGCACCTCGGCGCGGTTGGTCTGCACCCGCACCACGACAGCGCCGGTGGGGAACGCCTGCCCGCAGCTGGTGAAGCCGTACGGCGCGTACCACACCCGGATGGAGTCGGTGAGCAGCGCCGAGAGCAGACGTAGCGACGCCTCACTGCCCGGCGCGAAGGCGTACGCGTACTGGGCGCGGGCCGGCGCTTCGGTGGTGACGGCCCGTGCGCGCGTTTCCGGTGTCCACGCGGCGAGTGCCGCCGGCATGCTGCCCACCGTGTAGGCGTCCACGCGATACGTGTACGGCAGCGACCAGCCGGTGACGTCGTAGAAGCGATTGCGCTGGCCGGTGCGGCGCAGCTCCAGCTCGAACTTCACGAACGCCGAGTCGAGGTCGGCGTTGGGTTCGAGCAGCGCTTTCGCCAGATGCCCCTGCGGCTGGGCGAAGTCCACGGCGTAGCTCTGCACCGGGAGCTTCGCGGCCGTCACGGCGCCGCCGCTGCTGGAGGCGCTTTCGAAGAGCATGCCCACGGAGCCGGTGAGCATCGGCCAGCCTTCACCGTAGCCCGGGTAGAACGAGTCGTAGCCTTCGCGACGGAACTAGCTCCAGCCGTGGGTGTCGAACGCCGCGCCATGGGCGGCGGCGAAGATATCAAACCACTTGGGCAGGTGCTTGGGGTTGTTCTGGTTGTCCGGCTCACGCGGCGGCGCGAAGTAGAAGCTCGCGCTCGAGACCTGCTCGTGCAGGTCCACCGCCACATGCGGCATCCACGACAGGAAGGTGCGCGCGCGTCCGCGCGTTTCCGGGTGCGACTGCGCGTACCAGTCGCGATTGAGGTGGAGGTAGTAGTGGCTCGTGCGCGGGCCGGGCCAGGTGCCGGCGTTGTTGAGCGCGCCGGGCAGGTCGGAGAGGCCGCGCGGGCTCCAGAACTTCTCCACGTCGTGCACATGCCGCTCGCGCCCGTCGGGGTTCTGGTTGGGGTCGATGAGCACCACCGTGCTGTCGAGGGCGAGCCGAGTGTCGGCATCGGTGCCGGCGGCGAGCTGGTAGAGCAGGCCCAGTCCCGCCTCAACGCCGCTGGCCTCGCCGCCGTGCACGCTGTGCGCGAGCCAGACGACGCTGGGCAGCCGCCTGATGGCGGCATCGATCTCGCCGCCGGAGGCGCCGCGCGGATCGGCGAGGCGCTGGGCATCGCGCCGGATCTCGGCGAGGTGTGCATGGTTCGCGGGGCTGGTCACGGTAATGATCAGCATCTCGCGCCCCTCGAACGAGCGCCGCACGGTGTCCACCTTCACGCGATCGCTGCTGGCGGCCACGCGCTCGATGTAGCGCAGCATGCGCTGATGGTTGGTGAAGCGGTCGCCGAGTGCGTAGCCGAACACCGCCTGCGGGGTGGGAACGCGGGAGTCGAAGGTGGCGGTGGGGGAGGCGAAGGTGTGCTGGGCGAGCGCCGGGGTCGCTGCCAGAGAGGCGGCGAGCGCTGCGGCAAGAGCCGCGGCGATGGTACGTCCGATCATTGTGTCGTGGTGTGGCGTGATGGTGGATTGAACAGCTCACACGGAGGGCGACGCACCGTTTCGTTCAGACCGGGAAATGCACGGCGACGTACTTCACGTTCGTTCGCGGCTCGGCCATCATCGGCTCCACGGTGTCGCGCCAGCGGGCGTAGTGCGCGGTGGCCTTGTGGGCGGCAGGGGCGTCGGCGGTGGTGTAGGCCTCGATGAGCGTGAAGCGGGTGGGGTCGTCCGCCTGCTGCAGCACATCGAAGCGGGCGATGCCCGGCTCCTGTACGCTGTGGGTGGCGTTGTCGAGCGTGGCGGCCTTGAAGGCGTCGACCTGCTCGGGTTTGACGTGCACGAAGACCTGGACGATGAGCATGAGGCGAGGGGTCAGGGTGTGCGCGGAAGCTACGCGCCGCGCGAGGCGCTCGCATATTCATGGCATGCGCCTTCGCCACCTGCTCCCCGCGACCTGCTTCCTGTTCCCTCATCAGGGAGTCGCTGCACAAGCGACCGGACCCGCCGATGTGGTCTATGTGAACGCCCGCATCTGGACGGGCGATTCGCTCCTGCCATCGGCGCAGGCGCTGGCCGTGCGGGACGGGCGCCTGGTGCGCATCGGCAGCGATGCCGACGTGCGTGCGCTGGCCGCTGGCTCCACGCGCGTGGTGGACCTCGGCGGAAAGCGCGTGGTGCCGGGGTTCATCGACGCCCACTGGCACCTGCCGACTGCGGCGCGGGCCGATCTCGTGGGCGCGGGCAGTGTGCCGGAGATCGTGCGACGGCTGCAGGCGTGGGCAGCGCGACTGCCGGCTGGCGCGTGGGTGGTGGGGCGCGGCTGGACGCCGACCGACTTCCCGGAGAACGCGCCGCACAAGCGGTTTCTCGACGCCGCCTTTCCCGACCGCCCGGTGCTGATCACCGACCGCGACGGCCACCAGGCGCTGGCCAACAGCGTCGCGCTGCGCCGCGCCCGCGTGACGGCGGCCACGAAGGATCCGGCGCAGGGAGTGATCGAGCGCGGCGCCGGTGGAGAGCCCACCGGACTGCTGAAGGAGAGCGCGAGCGGCCTCGTTAGCCGACTGGTACCCCCGCCGACGGCGGCGGACATCGCCCGCCGTATCGACGAGGAATCGCGGGCGGCGGTCGCACTCGGCATCACCCTGGTGCACGAGGCGTCGCGACGGGCACCGAGCGGGCCGGTGTTCGACGCTCTTGCGGCCGCGGCCGCGACCGACACGCTGCGGCTGCGCTGGTACGTGAGCGTGCCCTTCGATCCCGGTGCCACGCGGGCGCAGCTTACGCACTACGTGCAGCTGCGCGATCGTTACCGGGGCCCGTGGCTGCGCTACGGCATTGCCAAGGGCATGCTCGACGGCACTGTGGACGCGCAGACGGCGGCCATGCTCGAGCCGTACGCCGGTACCGACGCCACCGGGCTACCGTTCTGGAGCGCGGTGGTGCTCAACCGCGGTGTGGCGCGCTACGACAGCGCCGGGCTGCAGGTGGAGCTGCACGCCATCGGCGACAAGGCGGTGCGCCTGGCCCTCGATGCCTATGCGCAGGCGCGGCGGGTGAACGGGGCACGCGACAGCCGGCACCGGGTGGAGCATGTCGAGGTGCCGCACCCGAGCGACCTGCCGCGTTTCAAGGCGCTGGGCGTGATCGCGAGCACACAGGCGATCTTCGCCACGCCCGATGTCACCACGCTCACCAACTACGCCCCGCTGCTGGGGCCGAAGCGCGCGGCGCTGAGCAACAATTTCCGGCAGTTCGACGAGGCGGGCGCGGTGCAGGCGTTCGGCAGTGACTACCCGGTATTTCCCATGGACGTCATTCGCGGCATCTACACGGCGGTGACGCGCATGACGCCCGAGGGGACGCCGCGCGGCGGGTGGTATCCCGCCGGCCGCATTTCGGTGGAGGCGGCGCTGCGCCACTATACGCGCGATGCCGCCTACGCGGCGTTCATGGAGGAGCAGGTGGGGGTATTGCGGGCCGGGATGCTGGCCGATTTCGTGGTGCTGAGCGACGACCTGCTGGCGGTGCCGCCGACGGAGCTGCTGCGGGTACGCGTAGAGCGCACAGTGGTGGGCGGGCGCGAGGTGTTCGTGCGATAGCGGCGCGGGCGGGGATGGCCGCTGGACCGCAGGATTGCCGAAGAGCAGGCATCCCGAACAACAAGCACACGGATTCGAACGGACTCCGCGAATGACACGCATACAACCAAGGCCCGGTTGTATCCGTGCAATCCGCGAGATCAGCCGTGATCCGTGTTCATGCTGTTCAGTAATCCTGCTGTTCGGTCTACCTGCTGTTCAGTGATCCTGCCGTTCAGAGACCGTTGTCGCCATGAGGGATCCGCTGTGGTCCCATGATCATTGATATCGGAGGAAACACCGGGCGATTTCCGGTGAACCTCGCCCGGGGCTCTGGGGTCTGAGAGGCGGTTTGTCCCACCCAATACGTGGTGGGGTCCGGAAACGACACCTCCACCAGGTTCCGGACTCTGATGTTCCGCCATGTCCCTGTTCGTGGTGCCCGATCGGTGGGCGCCACCGTCGCGATCGCGGCTGCCATGCTGTGCCCGTTGTCTCTCGCTGCCCAGCAGCGCGCCGACACGCTCGTGCGCCTCGATACCAGCGCTGCCGTGCGCGATTCCGTGTTCCTCGAGCGCGTGGAGCGTGCCACGAGCTCACCGAAGGTGTATCACGCCGAGCCGATCGGCATCGATCTCATGCGCGATCTGGGGGCGCGCAAGGGGGAGGCCGAGTGGAACGTGGGGTTCGCGCAGAAGGACAAGGGTACGTACGACGAGATCCTCACCTTCGTGGAGTACGAGTGGGCACCGATCAATCGGCTCGGCCTCGAAATCGAGGTTCCGGTAGTGTTTCACGCGCCGCTCGGCACCGGTGGCGAGCGGCCGCCGCGTGACCAGATCGAAGGGCTCAAGCTGGCGGGGATGTACACGTTCCAGGTGGACACTATGCGCCACTGGTCCACGGCCGTCGGCTATCTGCACGAGGTGCTGCTCAACGAAACCAATGCCATTCTGCTGCGGCGTCCGGTGGACGGGCAGCTGTTCAATCCGTTTCTGGTGACGGCTCGCCGCTGGACCGACAACTGGCACACGCTGCTGTACACCGGGCCGCGGCTGGTGCGGCGCAGCGGTGGCGGGTGGGAAACGCCTGTCTTCGAGGCCAACTGGAACCTGCACTACATGGTGCCGGGCACGCGCAACTTCGTGGGGCTCGAGGTCAACCAGTCGCTCGAGAGTCGGCGCAGCAACTACGTGTTCCGTCCGCAGATGCGCGTGGGCATCAACGACCACTTCCTGATCGGCATCGCGGGAGGCATTCCGGTGAACCGCGACCGGGAGCGGGTCGGGACGTTCATCCGGCTCATCTATGAGCCGAAGAGCGGGAACAAGAGCCGGTCGGCGCGCTGAGCCGGCGCTTCGCGGTGTAGCTTTCCGGGATGCCGAGCGAAATCGCCACCGAAGTCGCCGTCATCCTGGTGCTGCTCGTGCTCAACGGCGTCTTCTCCATGTCCGAGCTGGCCGTGATGACGGCCAAGCGTACGCGCCTCGAGCACCGGGTCGAGCAGGAGGGGGACAGCGGCGCGGTGGCGGCGCTGGAGCTGGCGGCGCAGCCGACGGCGTTTCTCTCCACGGTCCAGATCGGCATTACGCTGGTGGGCGTGCTCGCCGGCGCCTTCGGCGGCGCCGGCATCGCCGAAGTGCTGGCGGCGTCCATGCAGTCGGTGGGGTGGCTGGCGCCGTATGCCACGACCATCGCCTTCGGGCTCGTGGTCACGGTCATCACCGTCCTGTCGCTCATCATCGGCGAGCTGGTGCCCAAGCGCATCGCCCTCGGCAACCCCGAGCGGGTGGCTTCGATGGTGGCGCGTCCGATGCGCGCCATTTCCCGTGTGGGTGGTCCGCTGGTGCGTGGCCTCACCGCCACCACCAACTTCGTGCTGCGGCTGCTGGGGCTGGGTACGGTGAGTGATCCCGGCGTGACCGAACAGGACATCCGCGCGATGGTGGAGCAGGGCGCCGAGTCGGGGGTGGTGCAGGCTACCGAGCAGACGATCGTGGAGAACACGTTCCGCTTGGGCGATCGCACGGTGGAGGCCATCATGACGCCGCGACCCGACGTGCTGTGGGTGGACGTCGCCGACGATCCCGAGGCGGTGCGGACCCAGCTGGCGGCGGCGGCGCGCGAGCGCTTCCTGGTGTGTGAGCGCGAGCTCGATCAGGTGCTGGGTGTGGTGTTCGCCGAGGATCTCGTGGTGCACGCCGTGGCCGGCCATGGCATCACCGACGCCGGGACGCTGCGCACGCTGGTGCGGGCACCGCTGTTCGTGCCCATGGTGATGCCGGCGTTTCAGCTGCTGTCCACGTTCCGCGACTCGCGGCAGCACACGGCGGTGGTGCTCGACGAATACGGCGATGTCGCCGGCATCGTCTCTCTGGAGGACCTGCTGTCGGCGCTGGTGGGGGACATGCCCGATGCGTCGGTCGGCGAGGAGCCCGGGTTCGTACGCCGCCCCGACGGGGCGTGGGTGATCGACGCGGCCACGCCCCTCGACGATGTCGAAGCGCGGCTCGATCTCGACGCCGAGGCGCACGAGCGTGCGGACCTCGTCACGCTTGGTGGACTCGTG
>JBEILM010000008.1:0-65224 GCA_040379205.1 Gemmatimonas sp. | reverse complement strand
GTACGTCATGAACCGCGGCACCATGGGGTTCACCACGAACAAGGACGGTGCGCACAACCTCCTGCTCGCGGTCGACTCGGCGGCCACCGCCGTCGAAAACATGATGCCGGAGTGCAAGGCGACCGTCCGGCCGTTCCGCCAGCGCTTCTTCGGCGACATCCTCAACAAGGCCATCGAGGCGATGGCCGAGGAGAAGGACGACTCGGCGGCGTACTACGCCAACCTGTCGCTGCTTGTGGCCGGCGCCGACCCGCGGCCCTGGAACCTGCTGTCGTCGGTGTACCAGAAGCAGAACAAGATGGACAGCGCGATGATGGCCATGGAAAAGGTCATCGCCCTGTCCGGCAGCGATACGCTGTACACCCGCGTCAAGCAGCAGAGCCGTTACAACCTGGCCGTGATCAACCTGCAGCGGGCCGAGGCCGCCTCGGGGGCTGAGAAGGAGCAGGAGATCACCAAGGCGCGCGGCCTGCTCGAGGCCTATCTCAAGGAGACTCCGGGTGACGCGAACGCGTCGCAGGCCATGGGACGGGCACTGCGCCTGTCGGGTGACACGGCGGCCGTGGCGAACATGTTCGCCGACATGGTGAAGGTGCCGGACAACTTCACGGCCGATCAGCTCTTCGAGGCCGGGTCGAACGCCGCCGCGGGCGGTCGCTCCGCCGACGCCCTCGCGCTGTTCGAGGCCGGCTTCAAGAAGAACCCGAACCACCGGTTCGCGCTGTACAACTATTCGACGACCCTGTTCGACCTCAAGGATGCGGCCCGCATGGGACCGGCAGTGCAGCGCCTCATGTCCATCGACCCGAACTTCGAGCGCGGCTGGCGGCTGATGGCCGGCTACTGGCAGCTCAAGGCCCGTTCAGAAGAAGATGCGGCCAAGAAGCGCCTCTACAACGACTCGACGCTGTTCTACCTCGACAAGCAGTCCAAGACCAACCCCAAGATCGACGTGACGCTCGCCGCCAAGTCGGGAGAGAGCTTCTCGGTGCAGGGGTCGGTCGTGAACGAGGGGCAGACGGCCGGTTCGTGGACCATGAAGCTGGAGCTGCTCGACGAGACGGGGGCGGTCGTGGCAAGCAAGGATGTGGCGATCGGTCCGGTGGAGCCGGGATCGGGAACGACCTTCTCCGTGAAGATCGAGGCGCCCAAGGCCGTTGCCTTCCGGTACGCACCCATCAAGTAGGGCAGGAGCCGCGCGCGATATCGTCTGGCGTCAATCGCCGAAGTCCATGGTTTGAATTGACTTCGGGCCCTGCGGTTCGTATCTTTTCTCAAGTGGGCGACAGCGCAACGGCTGTCGCCCGCTTGCATCCCGGGGGAGAGCCGCGAGGCTCGGTCCCCCGTTTTCGTCTGAGGTCATGGTTCGCGTCACGCGTGTCGAGCCGGGGAGCATCGCCGAGGAAATCGGCATCGTGCCCGGTACCGAGCTGCTCGCCGTCAATGAACGGCCGTTGGAGGACTTCCTCGACTGGGAGTTCCTGACGGCCGACGAGGCGTTCGTGGTTTCGGCGCGCTTGCCCGACGGCACGGCGGTCGAGTACGACATCGAGCGCGTCGATGCCGAGCCCATGGGCGTCGAGCTTGCGCCGCCCACCGTGCGACGGTGCGCCAACCGGTGCGAGTTCTGCTTCATCGAAGGGCTGCCCAAGGGGCTGCGCAAGGGCTTGTACATCCGCGACGACGACTACCGCCTGTCGTTCGCGTACGGCAACTTCGCGACGCTGTCGAACGTCAGGGAACGCGATATCGCGCGCATCCTCGAGTACCGGCTGTCGCCCCTGTATGTCTCCGTGCACGCCACGCCGTGGGAAGCCCGCAAGGTGCTGCTCAACAACCCCCGGGTGCCCAACATCATCGAGCAGCTCACGCGGCTGGCCGAGGGCGGGATCCAATTCCACTGCCAGATGGTCGTCGTGCCGGGCATCAACGACGGCGACGTTCTCGAGCAGTCGCTCACCGACCTCTGGGACCTCGGCGACGCCGTCCTGTCGGTGGCCCTGGTGCCGGTGGGGGTGACCCAGTTCTCGCACCTGTACACCGGCAAGCCCATGGACGCCGCCAACGCGGGCGCCCTGCTCGACGTGGTGCACCAGTGGGAGGCGAGGGCGCTCGATGAGCGTGACGATCGCTGGGTCTTCGGTTCCGACGAACTCTATCTGCTAGCCGGGCAGGAGCTCCCCGATGTGGAGCACTACGGCGAGTTCTCGCAGATCGAGAATGGCGTGGGGGCGGTCACCTCGCTTCGGGCGCGCGTGCGCGACGGCCTGGCGCAGTTGCCGCGGCTCGAGGGCCGGCGCATCGGCGTGGTGACCGGCAGCTCCATGGCGCCGCTCATGCCGGAACTGCTCGAGCAGCTGCACGCGGCTACGGGAGCACAGTTCGTGCTGATTCCCACCGAGAACTCACTGTTCGGGCCGACCACCACCACGGCCGGTCTGCTGGTGGGAGCCGACATCCGCCGGGCGCTGGCTGACCGTCATGATCTCGATCTGGCGCTCATCCCCGCCGAGTGCATCAACGACGATGGGCTGTTCCTCGATGAAGAGTCGTTTGTCGTCGTACGGGAGTCGCTACCGATGCCCGTCTATCCTTCGTACGATTTCATCGATGCGCTCGTCCCCGAAGGGGATGCGGCGGTTCGATCCGCCGCCTGACCGAGCACATGAGCCTTCCCGTCGTCGCCCTTGTCGGACGCCCCAATGTGGGCAAGTCGCATCTGTTCAACCGCGTGATCGGCGAGGCCACCGCCATCGTCAGTGAAGAGGCCGGCACTACGCGTGACCGTCACTTCGGCGAAGCCGAGTGGGCCGGGCGCCGCTTCTGGCTGGTGGACACCGGCGGGCTGGTGGAGGACTCCGATCTGCCCATGGATTCCGCGATCCGGCGGCAGGTGATGCAGGCCATCGACGAGGCGGACCTGCTGCTGTTCGTCGCCGACGCCAAGGTTGGCGTGCACCCCAGCGATGCCCGCATCGTCGACCTGCTGCGCAACGCCGGCAAGCCGTGGTTGCTCGTAGCCAACAAGGTCGACAATCCCGACAGCACCGACTTTTACGAGTTCTACCGGCTCGGGGTGACCGACGTCTATCCCGTGTCCGCGTCCAATGGCAAGGGCTCGGGCGACCTGCTCGACGCCGTGGTGGGAGCTATTCCGGAGGTCGACGAGGAGGAATCGTCGGCCACGCGTATCGCCGTCATCGGCCGCCCGAACGTGGGCAAGTCGAGCTTCGTGAACCGCTTGCTCGGTGAAGATCGGCTGGTGGTGAACGACGAATCGGGGACCACCCGTGATGCCATCGACGCGCCGATGCGTTACCACGACCAGGACCTTGTCTTCGTGGATACCGCCGGCCTGCGGCGCCAGTCCAAGATCGACGATGGCATCGAGTTCTATTCGGCGCTGCGCACCCGGCGGGCCATCGATTCGTCGGATGTCTGCGTCCTGATGATCGACGCCACCGAAGGGCTGCAGAACCAGGACCTCAAGATCGCCACCATGGCGTGGGATGCCGGGCGCGGCCTCATCCTCGTGATCAACAAGTGGGACCTCTACGAGGACAAGACCGACAAGAGCTCGGCCAAGTTCAAGAAGGAGGCGGTGGAGAAGGCCCCGTACCTCGAGTATGTGCCGTTCCTCTTCACCTCCGCGCTCACCGGGCAGCGGGTCACCAAGGTGCTGGATATCGCCCTGTCGGTGCAGGAGCAGCGTCAGCGCCGCATCTCCACTTCGCAGGTGAACGACGCGCTCGAGGAAATCGTCGGCCGGCTGCAGCCGCCGCAGGCCGCCGGGCGTGAAGTGAAGCTCAACTACGGCACACAGGTCGAGGTCGAGCCCCCGACCTTCGCGTTCTTCGGGAACCACCCGGAGCTTATCCCGGAGCATTACATTCGGTATGTGCACAATCAGCTGCGCGACAAGTTTGGATTCGTGGGCTCGCCGGTACGCGTGATCATGCGGAGCAAGCGCGAGTCGTGACCTCGGTGCCGATGCTGGCCGGCTCGGTCCTGCTGGCCTACCTGGCCGGGTCGTTCCCGACGGCATTTCTGGTGGGCAAGGCCAACGGCATCGACCTCCGCACCGTCGGCTCGGGCAACCTTGGAGCGACCAACGTCCAGCGTACGCTCGGGTGGTCGTGGGGCCTGCTCGTCTACCTCGTGGATTTTCTGAAGGGGTTTCTCCCCACTTTTTTCCTGCCCGGACTGCTGGCCGTAGAGCGGGGGTGGCCCTGGGGCGTGGCGATCGGCGTCGCTGCCATCGCCGGTCACGTGAAGCCGATCTTCCTCATGGGGAGGGGAGGTGGGAAGGGTGTCGCCACCGCCAGCGGGGTGTTTCTCGCCCTGGCGCTGTGGCCGACGGTGGCGGCCATCGGCGCGTTTCTCACCGTTGTGATGATCACGCGCTTCGTCTCGCTGGGGTCCATCGTGGCCGCGGTCACGCTGGCCGCGGTGCTGCTGCTCCAGCAGCGGGCGCTGACGCCGCTGGCCGCGATGGGGGCGGTGGTGGCTGCCTTCGTCATCTGGGCGCATCGCGAGAATATCGGGCGCCTGCGCCGCGGTGAAGAGCGTCGCATCGGCTCGCCGAAGGCGGCGGGAGGCGCGTCCTAATGCCCGAGACGCCGTCATCGACGCTGCCTGCACAGCGCTGCGCCGTGATCGGCGGCGGGGCGTGGGGCACTGCCATCGCCGACCGCCTCTCCCGTAACGGCCATCGGGTGACCCTCTGGGCGCGTGAGGCCGATGTGGTCGAGGCGGTGAACCGGCGCCATGAAAACCCACGGTTCCTGTCCGGCATTCCGCTGTCGGCGACGCTCGAGGCAACCACCGACATGGCCGCGGCGCTTCGCGGTGCGGGCCTCGTGGTGTATGCCGCACCGTCCCACGTGTTGCGCCAGGTCGTCGCGAGCGGCGCCGGCGCCATCGAGCCGGGGGGGGTACTCAGTGTCGCCACCAAGGGCATCGAGCGCGAGACGCTCGCCCTGATGACGGACGTGGTGGAGCAGGAGGTGCCGGCGCATCGGGTCGTGGCCGTGAGCGGCCCCAGCTTTGCCGCCGAAGTGGCCACCGGGCAGCCCACCGCCGTCGTTGCCGCGTGTGCGTCGCATGCGGCCGCCACGCTGGTGCAGGAGGCCATGAGTGCTCAGGCGTTCCGGGTGTACACCAGCGATGATGTCGTGGGTGTGGAACTCGGCGGCGCCCTCAAGAACGTGATGGCCGTCGCCACCGGCATCCTCGACGGGTTGGGCCTTGGCTTCAATCCGCGCGCCGCGCTCATGACGCGCGGCCTGGCCGAAATGACGCGGCTGGGGGTCGCACTCGGGGCCAAGGCGGACACGTTTGCTGGTCTGGCGGGACTTGGTGACCTCGTGCTGACGTGCACAGGCGCGCTGTCGCGCAATCGCGCCGTCGGGGTGGCTATCGGCCAAGGCCGGACGCTCGAGGAGGCGCTGGCCGGCAAGGAGAGTGTGGCCGAAGGCGTGCTGAACACCGAGTCGGCCAAGGCGCTGGCGGACAGGGTGGGGGTGGAGATGCCCATCGTGGATGCGATGCACCGCATCCTGTTTGCGGGGTGGTCGCCCCGTGACGCCGTGGCGGAGCTGATGGCGCGTGAACTGCGCCCGGAGCGCGACTGACCGTGGCCGCCTCGCGCGGTGAGCCGGTGCAGGAGTTCTACTCCATCGGTGAGGTGTGCACCCTCACCGAGCTCAAGCCGCACGTGCTCCGCTACTGGGAGAGTCAGTTCAAGCTGCTCAACCCGGCCAAGAACCGCAGCGGCAACCGCGTCTATTCGCGGCGTGAGGTGGAGCTCATCCTCCTCGTGAAGCACCTGCTGTACACCGAGAAGTACACCATCGACGGCGCACGACAGAAGCTCGATGAACACCGGAAGGGCGGCACGGTTCGGCCAGCGGCGCGGGCCGCACTCGAAGTCGAGGCGCTCGAAAGCATCGAACGTGAATTAGCCGAACTGCAGGCGCTGCTTGATGATACGGTGCCACCCTCACGCTGAATCCCACCTCGCTCGCTATGCGCATTCTCCTCAGCAACGACGACGGCATCCTTGCCAAGGGCCTCGGGGTCCTTGAGCAGGCGTGCGAACCTCTGGGTGACCTGTACGTGGTGGCTCCCGACCGGGAGCAGAGCGCGACCAGCCACTCGCTCACGCTGCACCATCCGCTGCGGCCCGTACGGTTGGGCGAGCGGCGCTGGCAGGTGGACGGTACCCCGACCGATTGTGTGATGCTGGCCTGCGAAGCGCTGCTGGACGTGCGGCCGGACTTCGTGGTCAGTGGCATCAACCACGGCCCGAACATGGGCGAGGATGTGCTCTACAGCGGCACCGTAGCGGCCGCCATGGAGGGCCTGGCGCTCGGCATTCCGGCCATCGCCGTATCGTTTGGTGGCAGTGTGCTGCGCGCCGATGCCATTCTCGACACGCAGGTTGGCCAGATCCGGGCGCTGCTCCACCATCTCATGTCATTGCCCGCCTTTCCGGCCAACACCCTACTGAATGTGAATCTCCCGGCCATCCCCGGAGACGAGATCCGGGGAGTCCGGCTCACGCGCCTCGGCCGGCGGGTGTTCAGCGACTCGATCACGAAGATGAAGGACCCCTGGGGGCGCGAAATCCTCTGGATCGGCGGGGGCACGGTCGAGTGGAGCGGTGCCGACGACTCGGATTTCCGCTCGGTGAAAGACGGCTTCATCTCGGTGACCCCGCTGCATCTCGACCTCACGCACCGTGACGTGCTCAACGCGGCGACGGATTGGTGGCAGGCCCCATAGAGCCGGAGTTCCGCGGCGCTCGGCGGCGCCTGGTCGAAGCGCTGCAGGACAAGGGGATCAAGGATCTCGGCGTCCTGCGGGCCATCGACATGGTGCCTCGGCATCTCTTTGTCCCGGCAACCGTTCGCCATCGCGCCTACGAGGATTCCGCGCTGCCGATCGGGAGCGGGCAGACTATCTCCCAGCCGTACGTCCATGCCCGCGCAGTCGAGCAACTCCTGCTGACGGGCAAGGAAAAGGTGCTCGAAATCGGCACGGGCTCCGGGTACCAGACGGCGCTGCTGGCACAGCTCGCCGCTCGGGTGTTCTCGGTGGAGCGGTATCGGGAGCTGCTCGACAAGGCCCGACCGATTCTGCAACAGGCCGACGTCCGCAACGTCTCCCTGTCTCTGGGTGACGGTACGTTGGGGTGGCGGGAATACGCGCCCTACGACGCCATCTTGGTCAGCGCCGGGGCGCCTCACGTGCCGCCGGCCCTCGAAGACCAGTTGGCCGAGGGCGGCCGCCTTCTCATCCCCATCGGGGACAAGGACGAGCAGATGCTCGCAGTTTTCCACAAGCGCGGCGGCAGGCTTGAACGACGTGACATTACCCCTGTCCGATTCGTCCCGTTGATAGGGGCAGGCGGCTGGCCGGGATGATTCGGCCGACCACCGGGTAGGCGCCCCGGTCGGTCGACCATCATCGTCGGTGTTTCCGGAGCGGGTGCCCCTCCGGAGGCAGCGATTTCCGCTTCAGGGTTCGCACGCCATGTTCGCTCCCGCCGTTCTTGCGCCGTACCTGCCGCCAGGTCAGCACGCGTCAGTACTCCCGTTGCCACCGTACGCCGCGCCGGGAATCGGTGCCAGTCCGATCACGTCGGTGGTAGCTGTGGTACCGCGGACCGGCCCGTACGTACCGGCGGCGTGTGGGATCGGGGCGGCCGGCAATGTTGCGGTTGCGGAGTCTACGGTCGCCGTTGAAGAGGCAGTCGCGGTGGCGACGTTCACGGCAGATGCGCCGGACATGGCGCCGTGGGAGACCGTGTCGCCGGAGATCGTGATGCAGGAGCCGTCGCCCAATCCCAGCGTGGTCAGTCCGCTGGTGGCGGCGTCGGCAGCGCCTCATGAAACGGAGCAGACGGCCGCTGCGGTGGCCTCGCCGGGGACATTGCCCTGGATCGATGCCTTCCTCCGGTCGACGCCGTCCATGCCGATGCGCGCGGTAGAGGCGCAGGTCGAA
Source organism: Gemmatimonas sp. (assembly GCA_040379205.1). GTDB lineage: Bacteria > Gemmatimonadota > Gemmatimonadetes > Gemmatimonadales > Gemmatimonadaceae > Gemmatimonas. The sequence continues at coordinate 57,217 of JBEILM010000008.1, read as the reverse complement.
GCCGCGGTGGACACGGCCGACGTGGCAGATGTTGTGATGTGCGCTGAAGCCGAGGAGACCGCCTGGGTTGAGGCGTCGACGTCGTCGGAGCCTGTCGACGCGGTTGTTGCAGCGAACGCGACGGACGCGATGGACGCGACGGACGAGGCGGCCGAGGATGCGGGGGCGTTCGAGGTTGGGGCTGCGCTCGGCGCGCCCCTGGCGGAGGCGAATCTGACGGAGGTGCTGGGATCGGCGACCGTCGACCTGGAGCCGGACGCTGACGACCTGGCTTCGCCGGCCTGGATGTCGCAGGCATCCGAGCAACCGGCATCCCATCAACCGGTGGCGGCGCAGCCGTCGGTGGACGCGGTGGAGGGGACGGTCTCGGAGATTGTGGCCGAGGTGCCGGAGTCCCTCGACATCCCGGAGGCCGTCGACATACCGGGGCCCGTCGACGTGCCGGTTTCCGTCGATGCGGCGGAGGCCACGACCGAGCTCTGGCCGCTGGCCGACGCGGCAGCGGCATTCCGTGATCTGTCCGTGTGCCTCGACCAGCGCCCGGCGCCTGGGCAAGAGCTGGCGCCGGCAGCGTCGGTGTCGGCGGAATCGGCGCTTGCTCCGTGGGCGGACGACGACTTCATGGATGTGATGCCGCTGTCGGTGAGCGCTGTCGCGCCAGAAGGCGGCGAAATGAAGGTGCTTTCAGGGATCGCCGCCTCGACGGCGATCGCGACCGGGGCCGGCACTGGTGCCAAAGGCCAGGGCGAGCACGTCGCCGTAGCGGATCTGGCGCTGTTCGCGCACGAGCCCAACGACGTGTACGGCGGGGCCACGGTTCCGGACTCGGCCAATGTGGCGGTCGTGTTGGAACAGCTGGCCCGTCGCATGCGCGCCGGCGAACTGTCGGTGCCCTCCTACGACGCGCGGCTCGGTGAGCAGGCGGCGTTGGTGGCAGCGCTGGCCGCCGTGCTCGGGGTCCGTTCTTTCTGAGGTAACTGACCACCAGCTGCGCGGCGCGGCTGGCTCGGCGCGGCTAACTTCCGGCCATGGTCACCTCCTCACTGCCTGACCGGCTCTCGTCGGTTCTCCGCGACGTCCCCGACTTTCCGAAGCCCGGGATTCTGTTCAAGGACATCACGCCCGTACTCGCCGCGCCGTCGCTCATGCGGGACGTCATCGAGGCGATGATCGCGCCGTTCCGGGATGACGGGGTCACGCATGTGGTGGGGGTGGAAAGCCGCGGGTTCCTCTTCGGCATGCCCATGGCGCTCGCGATGGAGGTGCCATTCTCGCCGGCGAGGAAACCCGGCAAGCTGCCGTGGACCACGGCCCGCGAGGCCTACGATCTCGAGTACGGCAGCGAGGTGCTCGAGATGCACGCGGACGCGCTGGGGCAGGGGGGCGCGCTGTCGCCGTCTTCCGGCTCGACGGGCGCGCGGGTGCTGGTGGTCGACGACGTGCTGGCCACCGGCGGCACGGCCACGGCGACCTGCCGTCTGGTCGAGCAGTTGGGGGCCTCGGTGGTGGGCGTCTCGGTGCTGCTCGAGCTGACGGCACTCGACGGCCGGGGCCGGATGCCGGACCGCCGTGTCGCCGCGGTGTTGCGCGTATAAGCGTGGCGTCACCGGTGGCCATCGATTTCGAGCAGTCGCTCAGGCATTCGCGCGGCAGCAGGCATCGGGACCGGACGACGGGGTTGCCGGCTCAATGCGACCCGTCCAATTTCCACGCTCGCCGGGTCTTGGCGTTCTGGCCCACGGCGGTCGAGGGGGCATCACGTCCCGGCGCCGCTGGCGGCTTTGCCCCCGTAGCTCAGTTGGATAGAGCAGCAGTTTCCTAAACTGTTGGTCGGAGGTTCGAATCCTCTCGGGGGCACTCTTCCCGCGATCTCGCCGTCCGGACGGGTGCCGAGTGGCGGCGATAATGGCTATGTTTCCAGAGCACCCGTGAATGGCTCCGAGAGAGCCGCCTCCTTTCAACTGTCGGCACACGTATGGCGCAGGCTACCCGTCCCGCAGGTTCTTCCGTCTCGCTGAGCGACGATCCCATCGAGTCGGCCACGAATTGGCTGCAGGTGAACAGCAAGCCGATTCTCCTTGCCGTCGGTGGCGCGGCCGTTGTGGCGGCCTCGGTGCTCGTGTACCGCAGCACGTCGGCGTCGACTCGCGAAAAGGCGTCGGCCGCGCTGTATCTGGCGCAGGGCCCCTTCACGGAAGGCAAGTACGACGAGGCGCGCACGGCGCTCGAGAAGGTCGCGTCGCGCTACTCGAGCACGGCCTCCGGCCAGCAGGCGTCGCTGATGCTGGCGCAGGTGCTGTACGAGCAGAAGAAGTACGACGAGGGGATCAAGTCGCTGCAGACGGCACTTGGCAGTGCCTCGTCCGACTTCAAGGCCAGCATGGAAGCGATGGTGGCGGCCGGCTACGAGTACAAGGGCGAGATGGCCAAGGCGGCCGAACATTATGCGAAGGCTGCTGCGGCCAGCGCCTTCGCCGCGGACAAGCAGGGGTACGATGCCGCCCAGGCGCGCAGCCTGATGGCCGCGGGGAAGACGGCCGACGCGCGCAAGATCTGGGAGTCGCTCGCGCAGCTCGATGGGGCTCCGGTACAGCAGGAAGCCAACGTGCGACTGGGCGAACTCCTGGCCAAGCCGTAACAGGTCAACGAGATTTCCCGCCACGCTCAAGAGCGGTCCGGCCTTCGGGTCGGGCCGTTTTTTTGGTTTTGGAGTGAACGGGGCAGTGAGGGGTCAGCAAAAGGCCAGATTTACGTCAGTGAGCCTCACGGTTCGATCGTATTAAAGCGTATAATATATGTTATGTAAACAAGTGTCAGTGGATAACTGTGGGAAAAACCCAAGCGATAATCCACCGCACGGCTGACAAAACGAGCTAAATCTCATTCTTTCAAACACTTACGGTATGTCCACTCACGTGCGGCATACGGGCAAGCTCACGAAAGGTGCGTGCTGTCCACCTGTCCACAATTCCTGCGCGCAAAAAAGGCGGTCCGCTGAGCGGGCCGCCAGTTCGTACAATCGGGCTATCAGTGTGTCAGGTTCGCCGGGGTCTTTCGGCGCCGTCAGAGCGCCTCGATGTGGCCGCGAAACACCACCCGCCCCTCGCCTTCCAGCGTTGGCCGGAACCCTGCCGCTCCTGCTGGCCCGACCGGATCAAGCGTCACGAGAAGGTCCCGGCCCGAGCTGGTCTGGATGGCGATGCTCGGGCTGGCGGCATGTCCCCAACGTGTCAGGAGGATCGCCGTGGCTACCGCCCCGGTGCCACACGCAAGGGTCTCACCCTCCACCCCGCGCTCAAAGGTGCGGTAGCGCCACCGCCCGTCTGGCAGCGGCGACACCCAGTTCACGTTCGCCCCGGCGGGCCCGGTCGACTCATGCCAGCGAAGATTCGAGCCTCGGCCCGCAACGTCCACCGACTCGGCGTTATCGCACAGGATGACCAGGTGCGGCACCCCGGCGATCGCGAATCCCACCTGCCGCTCGCCCGGCACGAGCGCGACCGGCATGTCCGGGCGCACCTCCAGCACGGGCTGGAGCGCGATGGATGGCAACCCCTGCACCTTGCTATGGATGAGTCCGGATCCGGTGGATAGGCGCATGCCGGTCGAAGGAGCCATACCGACGGCTGCCGACAGCGCCGTCGAACACAGCGTCGCATTGCCGCACAGATCGGCGGAGGTCCCGTCGGCGTTGTAGAAGTGGATGCGGACGTCGGCGTCGCCGGCTCGGGGTTCGAGGACGACGAGGCCGTCGGCGCCTATCCCATTGTGGCGATGGCAGATAGCGCGGATCACCTCAGGTCGCGTCACGGCGTCGATGGGGACCTCGCGGGCGTCGAAGAATACGAAGTCGTTCCCTGACCCGGTCATCTTGGCGAACGGCAGGCCGCTGAGCACGGCGAACTGCGTGCGACCGGACACGGCTGCCGACGAATCGCCGGTTGTCATCAGACCTTGCCGCTCATGGCCCACCAGCGGAGCCGCCAGACCATCCAGATGGCTTCCCGCACGATGCGTTTGGACATCTTGGATTCCCCTTCGGTGCGGTCGTGGAACACGATGGGGATTTCGGCGATGCGGAATCCGCGCTTCCAGGCCCGGAAACTCAGCTCGATCTGGAAGGCGTAGCCGTTGGAGCGGACCTCATCGAGCGGGATCGCCTCGAGTACCCTGCGGCTGAAGCACTTGAACCCGCCCGTCGCGTCGCCAAGCCGAAGGCCCGTGATGGCGCGCGCATAGATGTTGGCTCCGTACGACAACATGAGCCGGGTCATCGGCCAGTTCACCACCGTGACCTTGCCATCGCGGTAGCGCGAACCGAGCACGAGATCGGCGTCGCGTATGGCCGCGAGGAACTCCGGCAGATGCGCCGGATCGTGCGAGAAGTCGGCGTCCATCTCGAAGATGTACGCGTAGTCGCGTTCCAGCGCCCACCGGAACCCGGCCAGATAGGCTCGACCCAGCCCCTCCTTGCCCGCGCGGTGGAGGACATGCACCCGCTGGTCGGCGGCCGCCAACTGGTCCGCCAGGCGGCCGGTGCCGTCCGGCGAGTTGTCGTCGACGACGAGGACATCGAGCCTCGGGTCCTGCTCCAGGATGAGCGGGACGATCCGGGTGACGTTCTCGCTTTCGTTGTATGTCGGAACGATCACGATGCCGCGTTCCCCGATCGCCAACGCTCCGCGAGCCGGTGTCTTGGTACGCGTCACGGCGTGGTCCCTTCCACACTGGTCACGACGGGCGGGCGCAGACGGTCGAGGGCGGCGCCGACCAGCCACCAGAAAACCGCGACGCCGAGCGCCAGCAGCGTCAGGAGCTTACCGGTATGGTACGGCTCGCTGTCGAAGCGGAGCTGGACCGACTTGGCTCCGGTGGGCAGCTCCACCCCGATCAGGGTAAAGTTGGCCCGTGATACCGTGGCGGGCTGGCCGTCAACGGTGGCCTTCCAGCCCGGGTAGAAGTTTTCCGAGACGACCAGTGCGCTGCCGGCCGGCGCCGGCCCCTGCAGCGTGAGATCGATGGCGCCGGCTTCATACCGCTCGACCTGCACTCCGAAGGGGACGGGCTCCGGAAGCGGCGAGTTGACCGGCTGCGCATCGATGGTGGCGGCGGTATCGAAGATGGCCACCCGCCGGACATCGAACAGCGGATTGAGGACGGTGGCCTTGGCCGTGCCGTCGTCGAGCTTTACGCGCATGGGGGCGACCCAGGCGGCCGGATGGTCGCCGGGCAGTTCGTAGAGGTACGTCATGGTGCCGGCCGCGTTGCGCACCGGGCCAGCGACCAGCTTGGCCCCCTGGAACGGCAGGTCGGGCGTGTTCGTGTAGAAGTAGCGGGCGTTGGTCAGCGACCAGAAGTTGGGGTTCGCGAGCGACTGGTACCCCTCGTTCTTGCCGTACAGCTCCTGGAAACGGCCGAGTTCGTTGCCGTGGTACCCGAGCACGCCGCGGACGCCATGCGCCATGAGGGCGTCGCCAAGTACGAATGGGTCATGCGACGCCATGTTCTCGCCGAGTGGCAACGCAATGACCCGCCCCGGCTCCGGCTGCTTCTTGAGGTAGCGGATGATGTCGTCCTCGGCGTACAGCTCGGCGGCTGGCGCGGAGAACGACCAGTAGTGCCGCTCGATGCTCCAGAGGTCGAGCGCGACCACGCCAGCGAGCACCCAGCCGGCGAGCGGCGCGGCCAGCTTGCCGCGGGCAATGGCGATGATCAGCGCGACCGTTACCAGCACCACGGCCGCCGAACGCCACGCGCCGACCACCACGTTGGAGGCGTTGGCCTCGATGGCATCGCCGCGGGCGTCACCAAGCAGGGAGAGTGCGAGATTGTGGAACGCACCGGCCGACGCGAGCGCCGCCACCACCAGCGCGAAGGCGGCCCAGCCGATCGCGTACATCATGGAGCCCTTGCCGGCCAGCACCCGTTCGGCGCCGAAAGCTGCCAGAATGGCGAAGCTGAAGGCCGAGACGTAGAGGATCGTGCTCGGGGCGCGGAAGAACTTCGAGCCGGGGACGATGGCGTACACCAGCTGGTAGAACGGCGTGTTGCCGCCCCAGGCCCAGAACAGCGACACGACCAGAGTGGCGAGCCAGAACCAGGCGTGACTCCGATGGCGGTTCAGGAGGCCGCCGCCGAAGGCGAATAGCGCCAGCACCAGCACGCTGGCGCCGACATACTCGCTGTGGAAGTGAATGCCGTTGCGTCCCCAGTAGTTGTCGAGAATGCCGGAGAACTGCGGCAGGTACATGTTGATCGTCTCCTCCAGGGGAAACGAAAAGCTGGTGGCGTAGTCGTAGCCCTTGCCGCCGGCGCGGGGCGACCATGGCACGTACTCGCGAACCGGCAGGTACTGCACGGCTCCCATCAGGCCACCCACGATGACCGCGCCCAGGGCGAGTCCGAGGCGAGGCAGCGGCGACGAGCCACCGGTCACGGCCCCGGCGTCAGTCACGACGCTGGCAGGGCGCAGCGCGAGCCATAGCGCAAAGAAGCCGCTGGTGAGCAGCATGTACTGCAGCAGCTGCGGGTGCGGCGACAGCACGGCCAGTCCCACGATGACCGCGAGGGCCCCCCACGCTCCCTGCCGGCCATCGCGTACACCTCGAACCAGCGCCCACAGGGCGGCCGGGAGCAGCGTGCTCACGAACAGCTTGCCGTCGTGTCCCGGAGACGGATACGACGCGAGGGCGCCGCTCAGCAGATAGGCGACGGCGCCGACGATCGACGCCTGGAAACGGACGCCGGCGGCGCGGAGAAAGCCGAAGGTGAAGATCCCGGCCAGAATCATGTGGAGCACGAAGCCCCACGTCATGGCGACGTCCGTCGGGAGGACGAGTCGCAGCAGGAAGGTCGGGTAGAAGATGTCGCCGTGCATGGCGGCGACGTACGGCATGCCGCCGAACTGGAACGGATTCCAGAGCGGGAATCCCTCGCCGGCGCGCAGCGACTGGGCCGCAAAGTCACGGAAGGAATAGCCCGCGATGTACTGGTCGGAATTGGGATTGACCAGGAAGGCCCCGCCGAGTGCGGGCCAGGCCAGCAGCATTGTCGCGAGCACGCAGACGGCGGCAGCCCAGACGAACTGCAATCGAGGAGTGACCGGCGTCGGATTCGTCGCGTCGGATCGGACCATGTATTCGAAGGATGCGGGTAGCGAAACGGGCGCCACGACCGACGGTCGGGTGCGGCGGCCCACCAGCCGGATCAGCCGGACCGACGGAGCGCCGCGCGCTGAGCGGGGGAGAGCCAGAGCAGGCTGACCATCCCCGGAAGGATCTCCAGTATCGTGAGCCATACCCGCGAGGCGGCCCCAAGGATCGCGGCGTCCCCCTGCCCTGCGGCACCCATGCCGACGAGCAGGCCACTCAACGCCACCTCACGGAATCCCAACCCCCCCGGAGCGAACAGCACCAGATACCCGATGAGGTAGGAAGCCGAGAAAACTGCGATGAACGTCGTCGGATTGCTACTGACCTGCGGCGTGACACCGCGGGCGAACAGTGCAAAGGCCACGCCGTATCCGATCCACGAAATCGCGTTGAGGGCCGTGGCAATCCACAGGGTGCGGGCGGCGAGCTGTTGCCGGGCGAGCGCGAATCCGCGCCAGCGGGCAAAACGGTCGAGCAGCGGCGGCAGCAGTGCGGGCAGAGCGATCACCCCGATCGCAAAGGCGACGGAGGCGGCGATCGCGATGAGCCGAAGCCCCGGGTAGAGCCGCTCGAGCGCATCAGCGCCGAGGATGACGGCCAGGGCGATGCCGGCACCGAGGTTGAGGACAGTGCCGAGAATCGCGGCGCCGGCTGCTGCTACGCCGGACACCCCTTCGCGGGCCGCCAGAACGCCGAGGGCACCGACAGACCACACCTTGCCGGGGATGTAGCGCCCGAGGTTGGCGATGGTCCAGATGCGCACCGCCGCCGGATAGGCCAGCACCCCGCCCCATCCGGCCAGCAACAGGCGCCAGCTCTGGATGAGCATGGCGTAGGTCGCCAGCACGACGGCGCTGGCGGCAAGCACCCATGGCCAGTCGATGGTGAAGGCCGCCGCCGCCTGTCGCACCTCGGCCCACTGCCGGGTCAGCGCCCAGGCAATGCATCCGAACGTCAGCGCCAGCAGGATGACGCGGACGACCGGATGCCGTAGCACGGAGGACACGCTCACCGCGCGCCCTGTGTCTGGGCGGCTTCGCGGTAGTGCGCCAGGTAGCGCGCGGCCACCGCCTTGGGCGAGAAGCGGGCGCTCATGCTGTGCCGTGCGGCCCGACCCAACTGCTCGATGGTCGCCTCGTCGGCCACGACGCGAGCGATGGCCTCGGAGAGTGCCGCCAGATCCCCCGGCGTCACGAGGGTGCCGCCAGCATCCGGCCGCACCACGTCGAGTAGCCCGCCGTCGGCATAGGCGATGACGGGCGTGGCACAGAGTTGGGCTTCGACGGCGACGAGGCCCAGTCCCTCGCCGCGCGAGGGGATGACGACAGCTCTGGCGCGCCGGTAGAACGGTACCAACGCCTGCTGCGGGAGCGCGCCGTGCCAGCGGACGCGGGCGGCTATGCCCAGCCGGTCCGCCAGCGCGTGGAGTGTGCTGCGGTCGGGACCATCGCCGATGACCTCGAGGGTCAGGGCGGCGCACGGCGCCTGCGACAGCGCCTGAAACAGGTCGGCCAGACCTTTCTGGGCGTTCAGTCGGCCGACAAAGAGCAGACCAGCGCGCGACTCCTCGGCCACGGTGGCGTCGTACGACCGTTCAAACAGGCGGGTATCAACCGGCATGGGCGAAACGACGATCGGGCCGTCCGGGGCGATGGTGTGCGCGCTATCGGCCAGCCACGCCGAAACCGCGGTGCGCACGGCGGCGCTGCGCAGTACCCGCCGCATGACCGGGTGCGCGGCCGGCGTCTTCTCGGCGAGCCGCACATCCGAGCCATGCATGGTGATGACGAGCGGTGGATCTCCTGCCCGCCGCGCTCCCCAGAGGGCGAGTGCCGAGGGAAACCACCAGTGCGCATGCACGATGTCATAGGGCCGACCGCTGCGATGCGCGTCGAGGAGGCAACGGCGCACCGCACGACGCATCGCCAGCAGCAATTGACCGAATGCCAGCCGTCCGCTCCACGACCCGCGCACCGTCTCCGCCATGTTGCCGGTGTACGCCAGGGTCATGCGGGCGTCACTGGCGTAGCGCACCCGATGAATGCGGACGCCTTCGAGTGTCTCGTCGGGGGGGAGCCCGGCCGACCCCGGCGCGATGATGTCCACCTCGGCGCCGGCGTCCTGCAGCGCCACGGCAAGACGCAGCACGAACGAGCCGGCGGCATCGCCGGGGAACCGCGGCACATTGTGGGTGACGAAGAGGACGCGAGGAGCGCGCGTCACTGTCGGCGGTCGACTCAGGCGTCGTCGCGCAGAGAGCCGCGCGCCGGTTCGCCGCGCTCGTCGGACTCGGCCTGAGTGGCCGCGAGTTCATCGAGTTCCCGGCGCATCTCGCGGACTTCGGCGCGCTGCTGGGCGATCTGCTCACCGAGCAGCCCGGTGGCAAAGAAGATCGAGCCGAGCATGAGGCACGTCTGGATGACAGTCCACACCCAGCGCTGCCCCTGCCCCGTGGCCAGCAGCCACGCGAGCGCGCCGAGCCCCGAGAGCACGCCGATCGCGAAAAGCGCCACGCCCAGCATGCCGAATGCGAGCAGGGGCTTCTGCCCGAAGCGCAACTCGAACCACACTGCCAGCATGTCGAGTACGCCCACGGGAATGCGGGAGAGCCCGAACTTGGAGCGGCCGGCATGGCGCGGGTACAGCGGGATGGGCACTTCCGTGACGGTGAAGCCCTGCGCCGCCGCCATCACGATCATGTAGCGATGGAAGTCCGGGCGCATGGGCAGCGCGGCCATGATTTCGCGCCGGTACGCCTTCACGTTGTTGAGGTCACGCACCGGCACGTGGAAGAGCGTGCGGCTGAGGCCATTGTAGATCTTCGAGACGAAGGCCTTTTCGTACTTGCCCTGCTTGAAGCCGGTGACCATGTCGGACTCACCGGCCAGGATGGGCCCCACCAGACTCGGAATGTCCTCCGGCTTGAACTGGAGGTCGGCCGGGTAGAACACGAGCACCTGTCCGCGCGCGTGCAGGTAGCCGGTGCGCAGCGCCTCAGCGATGCCGCGCTGCGCCCGATGCCGGACGGGTTGCAGGAAGTCGTACTGCTCCCGCAACTGCTGCAGTTGCGCCCAACTGCCGTCGGTGGATCCGTCGTCGACCACGACCACCTCGTAGCGGGCCTGCTGGTCGCGGATCATGGCCTCGCACAGCTCGAGGAAGAGCGGGAGGTTGCCGGCTTCGTCCTTGGCGGGGACGAGCACGCTGACGTCGACCGGCGGCCGCATGGCCACGCGGGGCGTCTGGCGAATGGGGCGGGAGCTCACAGCCATCGGAACACGGGGAAACGGCGGGCGTCGGTAGTCAGACGCGCTTGCGCATGCGCGCCGGGAGCACGCCGAGCTGGTCGCGGTACTTGGCCACGGTGCGTCGCGCGATCTGCACGCCCGTCTGCTGCAGGATCTCGACGATCGCCTGGTCGGTGAGCGGATTCCGCGGGTCCTCGCCGCTGACCAGCTTCTCGATCTGGTCCTTAATGCCGCGCGCGGAGACATCGTCGCCGTCGGAGGTGGAGAGCCCCGAGGAGAAGAAGAACTTGAGCGGCAGCACCCCACGCGGCGTCTGCACGAACTTCTCGTTCGTCACGCGGCTGACGGTGGATTCGTGCATGCCCACCGCCTCGGCAACCTCGCGCAGCGTGAGCGGCCGCAGCCCCTGCACACCGCGCTCGAAGAAGTCGCGCTGCCGATCGACAATGTAGTGCATGACCTTGAGCATGGTCTGCCGCCGCTGCTCGATGGCCTGGATCATCCAGTTGGCCGAATTGAGCTTGTTGGCGATGAAGTCCTTGCTCTCGGTGTCGAAGCGCTTCTTGTCGCGGGCGATTTCCTGATAGGCGCGCGACAATTTGAGCCGCGGCAGGTTGCCGTCGTTCAGGAAGATGTGATACTGCCCGTCGATCTTCTCAACGACGAGGTCGGGAATGATGTAGTTGTCGCTGCCGGCGCTGAAGCGCAGCCCGGGCTTGGGGTCGAGCTTGGCGATGTCGTCGTGCGCGGCCTGCACCGTCTGGGCGCTGATGCCGAACCGCTTGGACAGCTCACTCCACCGGTGGGCGATCAATTCCTCGAACGCCTCCTCGACGAGGCGCCAGGCCAGCGACTCGCGCTGTCCCGCCGCACGAAGCTGCAGCAGCAGGCATTCGCGCAGGTCGCGGGCCCCGACGCCGGGGGGGTCGAGGTCCTGGATGATCTGCAGCATCGCCGCCATCTCGGCGTCCGAGAAGGCGGGCACTGCCGTCTCGATCTCGCGCTCCTCCGCTTCGCGCACGAGCAACTCGTTCACGCCGCGCTGGATCTCGTCCAGCGGGCACGCCAGATAGCCGTCGTCGTTGATGTTGCCGACGAACTCCTCGGCGAGGAATACCTGGCGCGGCGTGAGATCGAGCAGCGAGAGCTGTTCGGTGAGGTGGTCCGACAGATCACGCGTGTCCACGGTGACGGGCTCGTAGTACTCCCGCTGCTCATGTTCCTCGCGCTGCCCCCCGGTCTCGAAGCCATCGAGCAGCACCGCTTCCCAATCGACGTCGTCGTCGCCGGTCTTCTCCGGCTCCGCCTCGGCGACCGACTCGGGTTCGGTGAGGTCCTGGGCCTCGCTCGCCTCGTCAGAGTCCGACGCGTCGTCGTCCTCTTCCTCGGGCTCCACCAGCTCGAGAAAGGGATTGGTGAGCAGCTCCTGCTTGAGATGCTGCTGCAGGTCGAGCAAAGGCATGTACAGCAAGTCCATCGCCTGGTACAGGCGCGGATTGACCTTGAGTTCCTGCCGCAGGCCGGCGTGTTGCTGGAGACCGGTCTTCATGATACCGACGCTCCGGCTTCGGACTCGGCGAAGCGGGTACGGAGGCGCGCGGTGAGCGTTGGCCCGAGGTAGATCTCGGCGACGGTCTCGTCGTAGATGAGTTCCTGCACCGTGCCGGACACCTTCACGCGCCCATCGTACATGATGTACGCGCGGTCGACGATGTCGAGCGTCTGCTCGACGTTGTGATCGCTGATCAGCACGCCGATCCCGCGATGGCGCAGGCCCGCGACGATGGTCTGGATGTCGTGCACGGCGATCGGGTCGACGCCCGCGAAGGGCTCGTCGAGCATCATGAACTTCGGCTGCGTGACGAGCGCCCGCGTGATTTCGAGGCGCCGGCGCTCGCCACCCGACAGCTGAAATGCCTTGCTGTTCCGCAGATGCTTGATGCTAAGCTCGTCGAGGAGATGCTCGAGGCGCGCCTTCCGCTCGTCGGCGGAGATGGGGAGCGTCTCGAGAATGGCCAGGATGTTCTGTTCGACGGTGAGCTTGCGGAAGATCGACGGCTCCTGCGACAGATAGCCGATGCCCTGACGTGCCCGCTGGTACATGGGCATGTCAGTGATGTCGCGATCGTCGAGCTGGATGCGTCCCTGCTGAGGCGCGATGAGGCCGACCAGCATGTAGAACGTCGTGGTCTTGCCGGCCCCGTTCGGTCCCAGCAGGCCGACGATTTCGCCCTGCTGCACCCGGAGCGCGACATCGTTCACGACGCGGCGGCCGCGGTAGATCTTGGTCAGCCCGCTCGCGCTGAGCACCGATCCCGCGCTGTCGGCGCCGATTGCTGCCGGGTTCGGTTCCGCTGCGGCACGGCGATGCTCGCCGGTCTGCCGGAGCTGCCGGGCCACTGCAGCGCGCTGGTCGCCCAGGGCTGCCCAGATGGCGGGGGCCACGCGCACGGTGCTTTCGGGCGCGCTCGCCCCCTCGGGCGGGGGCAACTCGACGACCCCGGCGGCCGCCAGGCGCGGCAGCAGCGTCGTGGTCAGATGTGACCGGACTTCGTCGGGTGCCCGGTACCGGCCGTCGGCGGACCGTTCGATGAAGCGCGTCCCGAGCAGGTGCAGCGGCACGGCGCCGGTGGCGTCGGCTTCCTCGAGCATGGCCCCGAACGCGATCGCCAGAGACCGGTCACCATGGACCGCGCGCTCCACCACCGATTCGACGGCGGAGGCGGCGCTGGCTGGCGACATGTCAGACGAATCGGTCATGAACGGCGACGGTGCTCGGAGAGGGACGACGGGTGGACCGAACCGGAGTGCACGGGCGACGGTACCTCGGACGGGCGCGGGACGGGCGGCGGACGTCGAACGGGCGTACTGCCGGCCGCTGGCGACGGCTGGGAGCCCGGCCGAGGCTGGCCCCCTGGCGCGCCGTTTCGGCGAGCAGTGGTGTCGGACAGACTGTCGAGCACCGGTTCGAGATACACCCCGGATGCTGCGGAATCTACTCGAACATCGCGCACCGCACCCGTGTCGAAGTTCACATAGATCCGAACCCCCCGCACGTAATTGATGCCGGGCGGTGCGGTCGGCCCTCGGCTGTTCGCAATATGGAACAGGGAACTGGCGTTGCCGAGCGCCCGAATCTCCCGGATACGGGGACCCTGCGTGGTGTCCACCGAGGCCGTGCTGTCGAAGAACGCGAAGACGCTGTCGCCGCTGAGCACGTCCTTGTCGGGGGTGCGGATCTTGGTGCTGTCCGGGCTGCCGACGGCCCGGGCGTCGCCCACGGCTCGGACTTCCCGCACCCGCCGTTCGGCCAGACGGATGCGAAGGGAATCGGCGTCGACATCCTGCTGCGAGGTGGTGGCACGCGAACGACCGGGCCCGAAGGCGAAGGCCTCGTCGAGCTGCTGTTCCTTGAGGCGCAGGTCGATCAGCTCCGAGGTCAGCACCAACTGTTCGTTGGTCGCGGTCGCCTTGTGGCTCGCAAAGACCCGGTCGAGCTTGCGGTCGGTGCTGAACAGGTCGATGGTGTCGGCGGTGAGTACGAAGCGCTGCGCCGAGTCGGTATTGGTGATGCGCGCCCCGCGCACGAGGCGGGCGCGCTGAGTGATCTTGTCGAAGGCGGACGAGTCGCTGCGCCCGTTGATCTGTTGCCGCTCGATCACGACATCACCCCAGGCCATGAGCAGCGAGTCGCCGGTGTCCTCGAACCGGTTGGCGATCACGGTGACCGGCGGCCCCGGGCGGCCGAGACTGTCCTTTTCGATGAGGCGTGCCGTCGACCGGTTGGGGGCCACCATGCGCGCGACCGGGCGGTCGGGCATGGCGCGAAAGTACTCGATGCTCGGACCGGTAAAGGTGCTGCCGGTGCTGAGTTGCGTCGCCACCACGTTGCCGTCGGCGTAGAGGCGGCCCTCGCGCGTGAAGTAGACGGCGTGCGCGGCGGCGACCTGCATCTTGCCGTACTCTTCGTAGGTCACGTTGCCGTACAGATTGACGATGCCGGCCTGCTGAAACTGTTCGGCGCTGTCGGCGCGCAGCCGGTTGTTTTCGCCCTGGCACCGCCCGACGAAGCCGCCGCCGATGAACGTGTTCGACGTGGAGTCGCTCATGCGGCTGTAGAGCAGCCGGGTCTCGGGCGGCGATTCGGCAAAGTCGAGCACACACTCGCGCGCCGGGGTCTTCGGCTTGCGCGTGGCCTTCGCCTTGGCCTTGGACACGGAGTCCTTGGCCAGCGAGTCCCGGGTCACGGAGTCACGAAGGGCCGTGGCGCGCCGGGAGGCCGAATCGGCCGCCGCCGCAGCGAGGGAATCGCGACGGAGCGAATCGGCGCGCAGGGCCGCCGAATCCGGGGGAGCGACGGGCGCGGCGGGCGGCGGCGTGACCGGCGTGACTGCCGGCGCACCCGCGGCAGGAGCCGTGCGGGCTGCACCGCGGCAGCTGGCCACGGCCGCGACGCCGGCCACGATTAGCAGCCGCCACCAGGCGTGACGACGCGCCCGTGCCGCTCCCCGGTTTGTCATCAGCGCGTGGGGACCGAGACCGGTGCGACGCCCTTGCAGGCACGGAGGCAACGGAAGTTGCTCAAACGCGGATCCGACTCGAATCCGATGCCGGTGAGCGACCGCTTCGGTTCGTTCAGGGTGAAGGCCGAGTCAGTGTAGAACTGGTTGCGGACCTGATCGAACACGAGCTGCTGCGTGGTGAGCCGCTTGCCGTCGTCGCGAATGACGACCACGTCGCCGCGCGCCTCGATGCGGGACAGGCGCGAGTTGTAGCTCGCCGTCTTCGACGTCATGGTCCCGTCCTTCAGCCCCTGCGCCGTGTAGAAGGTCACGTTCACCCGCTTCAGCTCGAGACGCGTGCCGTCGTCGTAGGTGAAGGTCGTGTCGGCGAGGAGTTCACCCTTGTTGACGCCCTTGTCGGTCAGGAACGTGCGCATCCCGAACAGCATCTGCTCGGCCGAATCGGGCAGCATGGACTTGGCGGCGCGCTGCACGGCGGGCTTCCTGGAGGCCGGACAGGCGGCCGCCGAGAGCAGCAGCGCGGCGAGCACGGCGCTCAGGGTACGTGGCGCGGATCGACGCATCTACACCGCCCCCGCGCGCATGAGATCGTGCAGATGCACCACGCCGACCAGCCGCTCATCGGCGCCGACCACCGGCATGGCCATGATGCCGAATGTCTCCATGCGATGCACCACCGCGCTCCCGAGCTCGTGATCCTGCGCCAAACGGGGAGAGGTCGTCATCACGGTGGACACGGGGATCGAGAGGACATCCTGCTGGCGCTGCAGCAACCGCGTCAGGTCGCCTGCGGTGACCACCCCGCACACCCGCTCCTGTTCCACCACCATCGCGATCCCACGCTGCGCCGCGAGCAGCACCAGAGCGTCGCGCATCGTGGCCGAGTGGTCGAGGGTCGGCAGTGGACTGGCTACCATGACGTCACGCACCCGTGTGAGCAGGCGCCGCCCGAGCGCGCCGCCCGGGTGCAGACGGGCAAAGTCCTCGGCGCGGAACCCCTTCTGCTGCAGCAGCGCCACGGCGAGGGCATCGCCAAGCGCCAGCGTGACCGTGGTGCTGGTGGTCGGGGCCAGATCGTGTGGGCAGGCTTCCTCGCGCACCCGCAGGTCGAGTGTCACATGCGCGTGGCGTCCGAGCCGCGAACCCGGAACTGCCGTCATGGCGATCATGTGCACGCCCATGCGCGCCAGTGCCTCGATGAGCCCCACCAGTTCGTCGCTCTCGCCGCTCTTGGAAATGAGGATCGCGACGTCGTCGGGGCCGACGATGCCGAGATCCCCATGCAGCCCCTCGACGGGGTGCAGGAACATCGCCGGCGTGCCGGTGGAGGTGAACGTTGCCGCCATCTTGCGGCCGATCAGCCCGGACTTCCCCACGCCGGCCACGATGACCCGGCCACGGCATGCGGCGAGCAGCTCCACGGCGGCCACGAACTCCGCACCAAGGGCCGCCGCGGAATCGGTCAGTGCATCCGCCTCGAGCGTGAGAACACGGCGCCCCCGTTCGATGATGGCGTCGGCGCTCACGCGCTTGCTCCAGCGAGAGCGGTATCATACGCGGACGCGTCCTCGCTGCGGCTGCGTACGTAGCGCTCGACGGCATCCGTCCATTCACCGCGCGCCTCGAGCAGGGCTTCGGCGAACTCGCGCACGGCGCCATGTCCGCCACGGGCCCCGAGCTGCAGCAGGGCGGCGCGCCGCACCTCGGGCACCGCGTTGCCCACCGCGACCGGCAGCCCGACCTGACGCAGGACGCCGAGATCCGGCAGATCATCTCCCACGAACGCGACCTCGTCGAGGGTGCAGCCGATCTCGGCACACAACCGCCGCAGCGCCGGCAGTTTGCGTGCCTGCGTGTCCTGCACGAGGTGCTCGATGCGCAGCTCCCGGGCCCGCAGGCTGACCGCGTCGGAGACGCGCCCGGTGATGATGGCCAGGATCAACCCGCAGTCCCGTAGCAGCACGGTGCCGAGGCCATCCTGGATGTCGAAGCGCTTGAGCTCAAATGGCAGCGCCCGGTCGCCGTCCCGCGCGGTGCCGAGATAGATGCCGCCATCGGTGAGGACGCCATCGACGTCGAAGCACACGAGCCGAATGCGGCGCGCGAGCGCCGGTTCGATGCGCGGATGCTGCCGTGGCATGTCCGGCAATCCCGGTGCCGTATCCATCGCGGCCGTTCGGTTCATCGCCGGGCCCGGTCCCAGATGTCGACGGCGCGCGCGACGAGGTCGCCGAGTGCGTCGAGGGGGATCATGTTGGGGCCATCGCTCGGCGCGGAATCCGGGCTGGGGTGGGTCTCGAGAAACAACCCCTGCGCGCCGGCCGCGACGGCCGCGTAGGTGAGCGGCGGAATGAACTCGCGCGCGCCACCGCTGGCGCCACCGGCGCCCTGCCCCGGCCGCTGCACGCTGTGCGTGGCGTCGAAGATCACCGGGACCCGGCAGGCCTGCTGCAGGCGGGGAAAGCTGCGCATGTCCACCACGAGATCGCCGTAGCCGAAGAAGGTGCCGCGCTCCGTGACCGCGAGGGCACCCCGCGTGCGGCCGACCTGCGTCGCACCGGCTTCGACCTTGCGCACCGCGCCCGCCATCCCCTCGGGGTGCATCCACTGCCCTTTCTTCACGTTCACCGCCTTGCCGGTGGCGCCGGCGGCCAGCAGCAGATCCGTCTGTCGGCAGAGGAACGCCGGAATCTGCAGCACGTCCACCACCTGCGCTGCGACGGCGCACTGGTCGGCCTCATGCACGTCGGTGAGGATGGGCAGACCGGTGGCGGCACGCACCCGATCGAGCGCCGCCAGCCCCGCCTCGAGGCCGGGGCCGCGCACGCCCTCGAGGTTGGAGCGGTTGGCCTTGTCGAAGCTCGCCTTGAAGAGCACGCCGCCGGGCACATGCTCAGCGAGACGCGCCAGCGCCTCGCCGACCCGCAGGTTGAGGGCGTCGTCCTCGAGTTGGCAGGGGCCAGCGATCAGGAACAGGCGGTCGTCGGGAAAGAGCGCGGGGGTGGACACGGCGTGGCTCACTGATTGACGTGGGCGAGCGGCGTGGCCGTGGTACCGGCCTCCT
This sequence comes from Gemmatimonas sp., assembly GCA_040379205.1. GTDB lineage: Bacteria > Gemmatimonadota > Gemmatimonadetes > Gemmatimonadales > Gemmatimonadaceae > Gemmatimonas. The sequence goes on along the minus strand of JBEILM010000008.1, from coordinate 39,231 downwards.
CACGCTGGCGCCGCGCCGCCGCAGCCACGAACCCGGCGAAGAGCGGATGCGGGCGCAGCGGACGCGACTGCAACTCCGGATGGAACTGGCAGCCCACGAACCACGGATGCGCCGGCAGTTCGATCATCTCGACAAGCGATTCGTCCGGGGAGAGGCCGCTGAGGCGCAGGCCATGCTCCACGAAGCGTTCGCGATACCGATTGGACACCTCGTAGCGATGGCGATGCCGTTCGCTGACTTGCGGCTGGCCATAGATCTCGGCGGCCTTCGAGCCGCGCTGCAAGCGGCACGGGTAGGTTCCGAGCCGCATCGTGCCCCCCTTGTCGGTGACCTCGCGCTGCGAGTCCATGAGCGACACGACCGGGTTGCTGCACTCGGGCGCGAATTCGCTCGAGTGGCTGTCATCGAGCCCCAGCACGTGTCGCGAGAACTCGATGATCGCCACCTGCATGCCCAGGCAGATGCCGAAGAACGGCAGCGACATTTCCCGTGCGGCGCGAATGGCTTCGACCATGCCCTCGACGCCGCGGACGCCGAAGCCGCCCGGCACCAGCAATCCATGATGCTGCGAGAGGATCTCCCGCGCGCGCTCCGGCGACGTGAAGTGATCGCTCGACGTCCACGCGAGCTCCACGCCGACATCGTTGGCGATGCCGCCATGGATGAGGGCTTCCTGTACGCTCTTGTAGCTGTCCACGTAGTCGGTGTACTTGCCGACCACGCAGATGCGGACCTTCTCGCGCGGGTGCGTGATGCGGCGCACCATGGCGCGCCACGCCGTGAGGTCCGGTGTGGGGGCGGACAGTCGGAGGCGCTCCATGACGCGCTCGGCGAACCCCTGCTGTTCGAACGTGAGCGGGATCTCGTAGATCGTGGGCACGTCGGGGCTTTCGATCACGGCGCCGAAGTCGACGTTGCAGAAGAGGGCGATCTTGCGCTTGACGTCGTCCTGCAGGGGCTTCTCGCTGCGGCAGATCAGGAAGTCGGGCTGGATGCCGATCTCCATGAGTTCGCGCACCGAGTGCTGCGTCGGCTTGGTCTTCACCTCACCGGCGGCGGCAATGTAGGGCACCAGGGTGAGGTGCACGAAGATGGCGTTCTCCTTACCCACCTCCCGCCGGAACTGCCGGATGGCCTCGAGGAACGGCAGCGACTCGATGTCGCCGACGGTGCCACCGATCTCCACCAGCACGACGTCGTTGCCCGGCGCGATGCGCTTGACGGCGTTCTTGATCTCGTCGGTGATATGCGGAATCACCTGCACCGTCGAGCCCAGATATTCACCGCGGCGCTCCTTGGTGATCACGTTCGAGTAGATGCGCCCCGTCGTGATGTTGTTCGCCTGGGAGAGCGGCCGGTCGAGGAAGCGCTCGTAGTGTCCAAGGTCGAGGTCGGTCTCCGCCCCGTCATCGGTCACGAACACCTCGCCGTGCTGGAACGGCGACATGGTGCCCGGATCGACATTGAGGTACGGATCGAGCTTCATCATCGTCACGCGCAGGCCGCGTTCGACCAGCAGGCGACCGAGCGAGGCCGCGGCGATGCCCTTGCCGAGCGACGAGACGACGCCGCCGGTGACGAAGATGTACTTCGGCGTGCTTGCCTGACCCGACGCGGTGATCATGGTGGACATCAGCGGAGTCTCGCGGTGGAAACGAAGGAGGAACTGCGAAAGAGTCGGCGCATCATGCGCCTACGTGGATCGGACCGATGCGGCCGCCGCGGAGAACTGCTGCCAGAGCCGATTGGCGCGCGCTAGGTCGTCCTCGGTGTCGATGCCCCCTTCGGCGGCCGGAACCACGGCCACGCCGATGGGAACGCCGTGGGCGAGCGGGCGCAACTGCTCCAGCCGTTCGACCAGTTCCAGCGGATGCGGAGACCACGTCACCCACTGCCCAAGCGCCTCGCGCGTGTAGGCATACACGCCCACGTGCTGGTGCACGAGTGGTGCCAGGAGTGCGGCATCGGCGGGGTCGCGGAGGAACGGAATGGGCGCCCGGGAAAAGTAGAGCGCCCGCCCCTCGTCGGTGCAGACGACCTTCACCACGTCGGGGCGCGCCTGCAGGCTGAGGTCGACCGGGACGGCGGCGGTCCCGATGGGGTACCGTCCCCCGACGACAACGTTCACGGCGCCGGCGAGGGCCTCGCGTGACACGAAGGGCTCGTCCCCTTGTACATTGAGGAGGACATCCATCGCCGCATATTCCGGACGGTTTGCCACTTCGGCGACCCGGTCGGTGCCGCTGGGATGTTCACTGCGGGTGAGGCACACCTCGATGCCACGGGCGCGGCATTCCGCGACCACCTCGGGGGCGTCGGTCGCCACCACGCAACGGTGGGCTACGCCGAGCGCCTGGACGCGCTCGTGGACCCGGACGACGAGGGGTTCGCCTCCGAGGAGGCGAAGCGGTTTGCGGGGGAGCCGGGTCGCGCCGAGGCGCGCCGGGATCACCGCGAGGACAAGCATTGTCCAGTCGGTCGAGTCGTGGTTGCAGCAAAATTCACGCCAGCTAAGATACCCGGTTCGGCGCGGCAAGGCAAACGCACGGCGCCTTCACACTTCTACGGTTCCCGCACGCGCAGGCATGCCAACAACAACGTGGTGGATCGGCTTCAACTCCCTGGTGCTCCTGCTGCTCGCGCTGGACCTGGGGGTGTTCAACAGAAAAGCGCACACCGTCAGCGTGAAGGAAGCGCTCGGGTGGAGTGTGGTCTGGGTTTCGCTGGCGATCGGCTTCGGCCTCTGGATCGGCCAGAGCATGGGCCGACAGTCCATGCTGGAGTTCTACGCCGGGTACCTGGTCGAACAGGCCCTGTCCGTGGACAACCTGTTCGTCTTCATCCTGGTGTTCGGCTACTTCCGCATCCCGTCGGAGTTGCAGCACCGGGTGCTGTTCTGGGGGATCCTCGGCGCTCTCGTCATGCGTGGCATCATGATCGCGGCGGGCGCGATCCTGATCGCGAAGTTCCACGCGATCATCTACGTCTTCGGCGCCTTCCTCGTCTACACCGGCTTCAAGATGGCGTTCGGCGGAAACAGCGAGGTCGAACCGGAGTCGAATCCGGTGATCCGCCTCGTGCGGCGCTTCGTACCGATCACGACCCGACTGCACGGGCAGGCGTTCTTCGTCCGGGAGCCCATCACGCCAGGCGGTGCGGTCAAGCTCGTGGCCACGCCGCTGTTCGTGGTGCTCATGCTGGTCGAGACCACGGACGTAGTCTTCGCCCTCGACTCCATTCCCGCCATCTTTGGCGTCACGCGCGACCCGTTCCTCGTCTACACGTCCAACGTCTTCGCCATTCTTGGCCTTCGCTCGATGTACTTCGTGCTGGCCAACGTGATCGGCAAGTTCCACCTGCTCAAGTACGGCCTCTCGGTCGTGCTGTCGTTCGTGGGCATCAAGATGCTGGTCTCGGAGCGCTGGCCCATTCCGATCGGCATTTCGCTGGGGATCGTGGCCGGCGTGCTCGTGTCGAGTATCCTGCTGTCGCTGGTCATCCCGCCGAAGCCGAAGCCGGCGTCCGAACTGCCCGCGCCATGGCCAGAAAATTGACCAGCAACGTGCGCCCGTGTTCGGTGAGGATCGATTCCGGATGGAACTGGACTCCCCACACGGGGTGCTCGTGGTGCCGGAGCGCGTGAATCTCGTCGGGGTCGTCCGCGGCTACCGCCGTCACCTGCAGCCCGGCCGGCAGGGTGGCCCGGTCGACCACCAGCGAGTGGTAGCGCATCACGCCCATCGGTGACGGCACACCGGCGAAGAGGCCGGTGCCGTCGTGCACGATGTGCGACAGCTTGCCATGCATGACCCGGCGGGCGCGGGTCACGACCCCACCGTACGCTTCACCGATGGCCTGGTGCCCCAGGCAAACCCCGAGCAGGGGAATCGTGCCGCCGTAACGGCGGATCACGTCCACGGAGATGCCGGCCTCGCGCGGCGAGCAGGGTCCCGGGGAGACGATGATCGCCTCGGGCGCCATGGCGCCGACCTGATCGACCGTGAGGGCGTCGTTGCGGTGCACTTCGAGCGCCTCACCCATCTCGCCGAAGTACTGGACGAGGTTGTAGGTGAACGAGTCGTAGTTGTCGATGACGAGCAGCATGGGAATTCCTGGGCGGTCACGCGCGCGGGTGGAACTGACGGTGCACGCTCCGAAGATACTCGCGGTCCACGTGCGTGTAGATCTGGGTGGTGGCAATGTCGGCATGGCCGAGCATCTCCTGCACCGCGCGCAGGTCGGCGCCCCCCTGCAGCAGGTGGGTCGCGAAGGAGTGGCGTAACGTGTGCGGGGACACGGGCTTCTCGATCCCCGCCATCTGGACGTACTTGCGCAGAATGGTCCACGCACCCATGCGCGTCAGCGGCCGCCCCTGCCCGTTCAGAAAGAGCAGCCCACGCCCCTCGCCGCGCTCGAGCACCGGCCGGAGTTCGCGCAGATACACGGCCGCGGCCCCGATGGCCGAGCGGCCGATGGGCACGAGGCGCTCCTTGCTGCCCTTGCCGAGGACGCGCACCAGACCATCCTCGAGCAGGACATCCTTGAGGGCGAGGCCGATCCACTCCGACACGCGCAGCCCGGCCCCGTACGCCAATTCGAGCATTGCGCGGTCGCGAAAGGCCAGCCGCTCCTCCAGCCCGGGGGCGGCCAGCAGCCGCGTGACCTCATCGACGCTCAGGACATCGGGGAGCTTACGCCCCCGCTGCGGCGGATCAAGTCGCTCGGTCGGGTCGTGCGACACCAGTCCTTCGGCGTTGAGCACCCGAAACCACGTGCGCAGCGCCGAGATATTGCGCCGAATGGAGCTGCTCTGCTTCGGGGGCACGGCGTCGCGCATCGAGTAGATGTATTCCCGGAGTGCCGCCGCCGTGATGTCCGACGCCCGCGTGATGCCTTGGGTCCGCAGGTACCGTGCGCACTGCACGACGTCGTTGCGATAGGCGTCCACCGTGCGGGGCGAGGCGCCCTGCTCCAGCACCAGCGTGTCGAGAAACGTCTGCACGTGAAAACCGGCCATCGCGGCCACGTCTTCCTCGGGCCCGGTCGATTCCGGCGATCCGTGACGGCGCGGCATCAGGGCCGCCGCGTCGCCCGGCGACGCCAGAGCAGGATGCTGATGGCGGTCACCACCACCGCCGTAGCCACCAGTCCGAGTATGCGCTGCTGCTCGGCCACTCGTGCCAGCAGCGCGTCGGCGTTGCTGCCGGCCCGGAAGGCCAGCACACACACCACGCCGTACCACACGCCGGACGCCAGCGACATGGCGAGCAGCGCACGCCAGGCCCCGATCCGGAGCGCCCCCGCCACCGGTGGGACGACGGCCCGAACCCCAGGGAGAAACCGGCTGACCACCACGGCCAGCACGCCCTGGCTGGCAAAGCGCTCGGAGAAGCGCTCGGCCGCACCCGGTGGGAAGACGGCGGGAAAGCGCCGTTGCAGCCACGGCAGCCCGTAGCGATGGCCCACGGCATACATACTCATGGCTCCCCCGATGTTGCCCAGCATCGTGGCGCCCCAGACGCCCAACTCGGTGCCGGAGCCGCGCGCCGCAACAAAGGCGCCCAACGCGATCACCGTGTCGGCCGGGAGCGGCGGAAAGACGTTCTCGGCGAACGCGGCCAGCGCGATTGCGGCATAGAGCAGCGGCGCTGGAAGCGATGCGAGCCAGGCAAGGAGTTCGGCCATGTGCGCGGGCCGGCCCGATGCAGGCCGGCCTGACGGATCAGGACGGACGCGACACCGTGGCCACCGCGACCACCGCCAATCCCTCGCCCTTCCCGATCCACCCCATGCCCTCGTTCGTCTTGCCCTTCACGAACACCTGCTCGACGGACACCCCGAGCGTCTCCGCGAGCCGCTGCCGGATCGCACCGCGATGGGTGCCGATCTTGGGCAACTGCGTCACCACCGTGACATCGACATTGCCCACGATGTAGCCCGCCGCCTCGAGCCGTGCATGCGCTGCCCGCAGCATGACGATGGAGTCCTTGCCCTTGTTGGCGGCATCGGTGTCGGGGAACATCTCGCCGATATCGCCAAGGGCGGCGGCCCCGAGCAGCGCGTCGGTGACCGCATGGCAGATGGCATCGCCGTCGGAATGCCCGGCGCAGTGCACACCGGACGGAATATCGATGCCGCCCAATCGCATCGGCCCGCCTTTGCCGAAGCGATGCGAGTCGTAGCCGACGCCGACGCGGGTCTGGCTCACGCGGCCACCGTCGCCGGTTCGCTGTCCGTGGGGATGATGGAGTAATCCTGACGCCGGCGCGCCGGCGTGAAGCCGGCGTCGGTGATGAGGCGGTCGAGCTCCTGCACCGTCGTACGGTGGGTGGTGTTGGCCGCCGACACTACGTTCTCCTCGATCATGAGCGATCCGAAGTCGTTGCACCCGTAGCGCAGCGCCATCTGACCCACCTTCATGCCCATCGTCACCCAGCTCGACTGCAGGTTCGGCACGTTGTCGAGCACGATGCGCGACATGGCAACCGTGCGCAGGTACGTCACGGCGTCGGTCTTGGGCATGTGCGACATGGTCGGCGTGTTCTCCGGCTGCAGCGGCCACGTGATGAACGCCGTGAACCCGTTCGTCCTCGCCTGCAGGTCGCGCACGCGCTGCAGATGCTCGATCCGTTCGGCCAGCGTCTCCCCGATGCCGTACATCATGGTGACCGACGTCTTCATGCCTTCGTTGTGGGCCAGTTCCATGATCTCGAGCCACCGGTCGGCGCCCGCCTTCTTGGGCGCCACGATATCGCGTACGCGCTGCACCAGGATCTCGCCGCCGCCGCCCGGAATGGAATCGAGGCCGGCCGCACGCAGTTCACGGATCAAGTCACGAGCATCCATGCGGAAGCGCGTGGCGAAGAAGTCCACTTCGCTCGGCGAGAAGCCGTGGATGTGGATGGGATGGTGGCGCTTGATGTAGCGGAGCAGGTCGAGGTACCACTCGAACGGGATGTACGGGTTGTGCCCGCCCTGAATGAGGATCTGGACACCGCCGAGCGCCTTGGTCTCCTCGATCTTCTCGCCGATCTGCTCGAACGACAGCGTGTACCCTTCGCCGTGCTTGGGACGACGATAGAAGGCGCAGAAGCCGCAATCAGCGACACAGACGTTCGTGTAATTGATGTTGCGGTCGACGATGTACGTCACGAGCCCGTGCGGATGCTTGGCCTCACGGATCCGGTCGGCCTCGAGGCCGAGTTCGAGCAGGGGCGCGTTGGTGTAGAAGTCGAGGAGATCACGCATGGGAGCGACTCGGTCCGGACGGGAAGACGGTCAGGCGGCCGGCAGGAAGGCCAGCGTGCCATCGGGCACGCGGCCGGCCAGCACCAGACGCCGGAAGAACTCGGTGAGGCCCGTGAGATGCGGGTAGGACAGGCGGTAATCGAGCCCGGCGAAGTACGTGCGGCAGGTGTCGAGCGGCACCCCGCTCGCCTGCGCCGCCTGCAAGGCCAGTTCGTCGAGATGCTGCAACCCCCAGTCGCGCGACGCGATCAGCGAGGCGTGCGCGGCGAGTGAAGCGTGGACGGGCGTTCGGCGCTGGGCCACCCAGACGGCGAAGACGAACGGGAGTCCGGTCCACTGCTTCCACACGGCACCGAGGTCCTCGCGATACGGATAGCGATCGGCCCACGGACCACCGCGGTTGGCCGCGTCAAACAGCTTGAGCGCCGCATCGCCGATCACGAGACGGGCATCATGCGTATCGTCGTCGAAGCGGGCGATGTCGGCGAGCTCGGCATCGCCCGGTACGAAGTCGGGGCGGCAGCGCCACACATGCTCGAAGAGCAGCTCGAGCAACGCCACCGACGTCATGCTGCTCTTGCTGACCACCACCCGCCGTCCGCCGAGATCGCGGGGCGACCGCTTGCTGAAGAGCATGACGCTGCGCACCGGGCCATCGCTGGTGATGCCCAGTTCCGGCAGCAGCAAGAACTGGTGGGCGTCGCGTGCATACTCCACCGCCGAGACGACGCTCACGTCGATCGCCCCGGTGGCCATTAGGTGATTCAGCTGCGTCGGCACGCCATTTACGAGCTCCCCGTCGAGCGGGACGATGCCCCGCTCGATGGCTCCGTAGACGGGATAGCAGTTGATGTAGCGGATGCGGCCGACGCGCAGCATGGTCAGGACATCGCCTCGGCGAGGGTGTCGGCAGGTGCCGAGGGCTGCTCGCCGCTGTCGTCGTCGGCGAACTCACGGATGACCTGGTAGAACGAGTCGCGCTCGGCCGGCTGCTTCCCGGCCCCGCGGATGAGCTGCAGCAGCTGCGGCAGCGTCATGCCCTGCGGCGTGTGGGCGCCCACGGCGTGGTAGATCTTTTCGCGCACCACCGTGCCTTCGATGTCGTTCACGCCGAAGTGCAGCGCCACCTGCGACATGGCCTGCGTGACCATGATCCAGTGCGACTTGATGTGCACGAAGTTGTCGAGGAACAGCCGCCCGACGGCGAGGTTGCGGAGGTCGTCGAAGCCGGTGGTGGAGGTGCCCTGCCGGCCCAACGTCCGCCCGAGTTCGTTGTCGTCGGGGTGATAGGCCAGCGGGATGTACGCGAGGAACCCGCCGGTCTCGTCCTGCAGGTCGCGCAGCATCGCCAGGTGCTGCATCCGGTCGTCGATGGTCTCCACGTGGCCGTAGAGCATCGTGCAGTTGGAGCGGATGCCGAGCCGGTGCGCCGTGCGGTGCACGTCGATGTAGTCGGCTCCCCCGAGCTTCTTGTCGGCGAACACGTCGCGCACGGCGGCGCTGAACGTCTCGGCGCCGCCACCGGGCAGCGTGTCCAGCCCGGCCTCACGTAGCGCGATGAGCACGTCTTCCCGGCTCATCTTCTCGATGCGCGCGATGTGCGCGATCTCGACCGCCGTGAGGGCCTTGATGTGCACCTGCGGATGGCGCTCCTTGAGTGCTCGGAACATCGTCCGGTAGTACTCGAGCCCGGCCTGCATATCGAGGCCACCGACGATGTGGAACTCGCGTGTGATCGTGCCGTCGGCGCGATCGGACTCGGCGAGGACCTGGTCGAGCGTGTAGCGGTAGGCGCCGTCCTCCTTGGGAAGGCGCGCATAGCCGCAGAAGACACACGTCGTGCGGAGGACGCAGACGTTGGTCGGGTTGATGTGCTGGTTGGCGGCGAACGTCACCCGGTTGCCGTGCCGGGCGCGATTGGCCGCGTCGGCCATGGCGCCGACCCCGAGCAGGTCGGGGGAGGTGTACAGCGTGGCGCCATCGGCAAGCGAGAGGCGCTCGCCGGCCACCAGCTTTTCGCCGATGGGGCGAAGCGCGGGATCGCGCAGGCGGTCGAGGTCGAACGGAACGGCAAGCGGCATCAGGTCGTACTCTGGCTCCGGCGCGGCCTCACGCCGCGCATCACCTTGATCTACGCCCCGACGCGCTTATCCGTGCCAGCGTCGGAGCGCGATTGAGACGTTGTGCCCGCCGAAACCGGAGCTGTTGGACACCGTGACGTTCACCGGCCGCGCCTTGGGGGCGTTGGGGGTGACATCCAGGTCGCATTCCGGATCGGGGGTGCTGTAATTGATCGTGGGCGGAATCATGTTGTCGCGCATGGCCAGCGCGCACGCCATGAATTCCACACCGCCGGCCGCGCCGAGCATGTGCCCGGTGGCCGACTTGGTCGAACTGACGGACAGCGCGTAGGCGTGCTCTCCGAACACCTCCTTGATTGCCTTGATCTCGTTCGGGTCGTTGAGCGGCGTCGACGTGCCATGCGCGTTGATGTAGTCCACGTCGGTCGGCTGCAGCCCCGCATCCTTCATGGCCTTGCGCATGGAGCGCTGCAACCCCTCGTGGGCGCCCGGCTGGCCCGTCAAGTGATAGGCATCGCCCGTGGAGCCGTACCCGGCCACTTCGCCGTAGATCCGCGCGCCGCGGCGCAGCGCGTGCGCGAGCTCTTCGAGCACCACGATGCCGGCGCCCTCGCCGAGCACGAAACCGTCGCGCGTGGCGTCGAACGGACGCGACGCCGTGGCGGGCGAATCGTTGCGCTCGGAGAGCGCGGTCATGTTGCCGAAGCCCCCGATGGCCATGGGGAGAACGGCCGCCTCGGAGCCACCGGCGATCATCACGTCAGCGTCGCCGTACTGGATGGTCCGGAACGCCTCACCGATGGCGTGCGCACTGGTGGCGCACGCCGACATGGTGGCGAAGTTCGGACCCTTGGCCCCGAACCGCATGGACACCACACCGGCAGCGATGTCGGCGATGAACATCGGCACGAAGAACGGCGAGATGCGCCGGTTGCCCGACGCTATCAGCACCGAGTGCTGCTCTTCCATGGTGGCCAGCCCGCCGATGCCACTGCCGACGATCACACCGCAGTCCTCGGGCACGAACCCGCCCTCGGCGAGACCCGCGTCCTGCATGGCCTGCACCGACGCGGCCAGCGCGTACTGGGTGAACAGGTCCGCGCGCTTGGCCTCCTTGCGCTCCATGTACGCGAGCGGGTCGAAGCCCTTCACCTCACAGGCGAAGCGAACCTTGAACTCGCTGGCGTCGAACTTCGTGATCGGGGTCCCGCCCGAGACGCCTCCCAGCAAGCCCTGCCAGGTCGTCGCCACGTCGTTGCCGACGGGCGTGATCGCCCCAAGACCCGTGACGACGACCCGCCGCCGCATCAGTCCGCGACCTTCGCCTCGAGGTACGCGATGGCGTCACCCACGGTACGCAGCTTCTCGGCATCCTCGTCCGGGATGTCGATGTTGAATTCCTTTTCGAACTCCATGACCAGTTCGACGATGTCGAGCGAGTCGGCGCCGAGGTCCTCGATGAAGCTCGCCTCGGGGGTGAGCTTCTCGCGCTCGACGCCGAGTTCCTTCTCGATGATGTCCTTGATCTTCGACGCGTTGTCCGACATGGGAACCGTTCCTCTGGAGTTATGGGAGATGAGAGTGAAGAAACTAGCCGCTCGGCGGCGTGACAGGGAGGGTCCGGCGGGTGAATTTCGCCGGCGCTGTGCCTCCCCCCGGTCGCTACATGACCAGGCCGCCATCCACCACGAACACCTGACCGGTTACGTAGCCGGTCAGATCCGACGCGAGCACCAGCACCATGCCCGCAATGTCCTCGGGGGTGCCGAGGCGCTCCAGCGGAATACCCGCGCTGAGCGTGGTGCGGGCCTCGGGGGTCATCGCCGCCGTCATGTCGGTCGCGATGAAGCCGGGCGCGACCACGTTGGCCAGGATGTTCCGTGATGCCAACTCCTTAGCAATCGACTTGGTCATGCCGATCAGCCCGGCCTTGCTGGCCGCGTAGTTCACCTGCCCCTTGTTGCCGGTCAGGCCGACCACGCTGGCGACGTTGATGATGCGGCCCCACCGCCGCTTCATCATACCGCGGCTCGCTGCCCGGCAGGTGGCAAAGGCACCCCGCAAGTTGGCATTGATGACCGCGTCCCAATCGTCGTCCTTGAGGCGCATCATCAGGTTGTCGCGCGTGAGTCCGGCGTTGTTGACCAGCACGTCCAGCTGGCCGAACCCCCGCTCCACCTCCTCGACCAGCGCGGCGGCCTGCGCCAGGTCGGCAACGTCAGCGGCAAAGCCCCGCACCTCGGCACCGGTGGCGGCGGCGATCTCTCGGGCGGCGGCAGCGGCCTTGTCGAGATCGCGGCCCGTGACGGCCACTCGGGCGCCGGCTTGTGCCAACGCGGTGGCAATGGCCCGGCCGATGCCACGGGTGGATCCAGTCACCAGGGCCACCCGGCCCGTCAAGTCGATCCGCACGCCGGCGGCACCCTCTGCACTCATGCGTTGCTCCCGATCAGGCGTTCTGGTGGACGCTGGCCACCAGTTTCTCGATGTCGGCCACCGTGCCGCAGGCCACGGCCTTGACGTTGGGCGCGATGCGACGGGCCAGCCCCGACAGTACCGCGCCGGTGCCGATCTCCACGAACGTGGCCTCGGGATACTGCGTCGCGAGCGTCCGCATGACGCTCGTCCACTGAACGGGCGCGGTGAGCTGCTGCACGAGCAGATTGCGCGCCACCGACGCGCTCGTGACGGCCGCCGCGTTGACGTTGGCGATGACCGGCACCACCGAGTCCCGCCACGACTCGGCGGCCAGCGCGGCTGCCAACCCGTCGACGGCGGGGGTCATGAGCGGCGAATGGAACGCGCCGCTCACCGGGAGCGGCAGGCAGCGCTTCGCCCCGGCCTCCTTGGCCAGTTCCATGGCGCGTTCAACCGCGGCGACTTCACCGGAGATGACCACCTGCTCGTCGCTGTTGTAGTTCGCCGGCACCACCAGGCCACGTTCCGCACTCGCCTGCGCGCAGAGTGCGTCGATGGGCGTGCTCAGCACGCCAAGGATCGCCGCCATGGCCCCCGGGCGCGCGACGCCCTGCTCGTACATGAGCGTGCCGCGCTGGCGCACGATGCGCGCTGCCGCGGCCAACCCGAGCGCTCCCGTGACGTGGTACGCCGAGAACTCACCGAGCGAGTGCCCGGCCGCCGCGCGCACGCTGCCGCCAATGACCTCGCGCAGCACCGCCCAGACGGCCGCGCTGTGCGACAGGAGCGCCGGCTGCGCGTTCAGCGTCCGGGTGAGGTCGTCGGCCGGCCCCTCGAAGGCCAGCGTGGACAGCGCGGTGCCCACGGCGTCGTCGACCGTGTGAAAGGCCTCACGAGCGGCGGGAAACGCCTCGTACAGGTCCTTGCCCATCCCCACCTTCTGGGAGCCCTGCCCGGGCAACAGCAGCACAAAGTCCATGGTCGTCGCGAATGCGTGGCGGAGATGAACGGCGGTCGCGAGCGCTCAGAAGCGCACGACGAGCGAGCCCCATGTGAAGCCGGCGCCGAATGCCGCGAAGAGCACCGTGCTGCCTTCCTTGACACGCCCCTGCTCCATCGCGTCGTTGAGCGCGATTGGAATGGACGCCGCCGAGGTGTTGCCGAAGCGATCGACGTTGACGAACACCTTGTCCATCGGAATGCCGGCATGCTTCGCCGTGGCCTCGATGATGCGGATGTTCGCCTGATGCGGGATCAGCAGATCCACGTCGGCGGCGGTGATGCGCGCCGTATCGAGCGCACGATCGGTGGCCTCGGCCATGGAGCGCACGGCGTGCTTGAACACTTCCCGGCCGGCCATGTGAATGAAATGGCGCTTGCCCGTCGCCGCGTCGGCGGAAAATGGCTCGACCCCACCACCAGCCGGCCGCCAGAGCAGTTCGGCCAGGGCTCCATCGGAGCGCATGAAGGTCGAGAGAATACCCCGGTCCTTCTTCTCGCCCTTGGCGCGGCGCAGCACCGTCGCCCCGGCACCGTCGGCGAACAGGATGCACGTGTTGCGATCGGTCCAGTCGACGATGGCGCTCAGCTTCTCGGCCCCGATGACCAGCACCGTGTCGGCCGCGCCGCTGGCGATCATGGAATCGCCGACGATGGCCCCGTACAGCCAGCCCGAGCAGGCGGAGGCCACGTCGAACGCCGCGGCCCGCGAGCAGCCAAGCGCCGTCTGCACCTCGACCGCCTGTGAGGGCAGCAGATGGTCGGGCGATGCCGTGCCGCAGATGATGGTGTCGATCTCGCCGGGTTGCACTCCGGCCTTGGCCATGGCCTGCCGGGACGCTTCCGCGCACAGCGACGTGAGCGACTCGCCGGGAGCGGCGATGTGGCGCTGACGAATGCCGGTGCGCTCGATGATCCACGCATCGTTGGTCTCGAGCCCCATGGCGGCGATGTCGTCGTTGGTGACGACGCGCGCAGGGACCGCGTGACCAGTGCCGGCAACGTACGAATAGGGTCGCTTCATGAGGCGGTTCCGTTGGCGGAGGGCGACGGAACCGATTCGGCCAGGCGTCGGCCGATTTCGTCGGTCATGCCGGTCTCCCACGCCCGCAGGGCGACGCCGATGGCGTTCTTGATGGCCTTGGGCGAGCTCTTGCCATGCGAGATGATGGACACGCCGCGTACACCCAGCAGCGGCGCCCCGCCATACTCATCGACGTCGAGCTCCTTGAGCGAACCGGCGATCTGACGCGGGTCGAGCCCAGCCACCTGCGAGACCTTGCCGATGAGCATCGGGCCGATGCTCTCGTAGAACTTGAGCAGAATGTTGCCGGTGAAGCCGTCGCAGACGGCCACATCGATCGGGCCGCGGTCGCAGACGCCGCGCGGCAGGTCGCGCCCCTCGATGTTGCCGAGGAAATTGAGTCCCGCGTCGCGGAGCCGCTGATGGGCATCCTTGACGACGAGGTTGCCCTTCTCGGCTTCCTCGCCGATGGAGAGCAAGCCCACGGCGGGATTGTCGCGACCCAGCAGCGTGCGGGCGTACACGGTGCCGATGCGCGCGAACTGCACCAGCTCCTCGGCCGAGCAATCGACATTGGCACCGACGTCGAGGACCAGCAGCGGCTGCCGCGCCGTCGGGAAGATGGTGCCGATGGCCGGACGCGTGAGGCCGGGGTGGAGCTTGAGCAACATGAAGGACGCGGCCATCTGCGCGCCGGTGTTACCAGCGGAGACGAACGCGTGCGCGAGCCCGTCGGCCACACGCTTGAGGCCGACGACCATGGAACTATGCGGTTTACCGCGCAAGGCGACCGACGGCTTGTCGGTCATCTCGATGACGTCGGGCGCCTCGACGATGGACAGGCGCTCCCGCTGCGGGGCCAGCGCGGACAGGTCGCCCTCGAGCAGCGCTGCCAGCTCGGCCTCGATGACGGCCGTCTGGCCGACCAGCTCGATGTGGTGTTCCGGGGCGAGCGCTTCGAGCGCCTGCAGGGCACCCGCAATGGGGGCCCGGGGGGCGAAGTCTCCCCCCATGGCATCCACGGCGATACGCGCCAAGCTTACGCTTCCTGCGCCGCTACCCGCTGCTCACCCGCATAGAAGCCGCACTCGGCGCACACGCGGTGCGGACGCTTGGCGGAACCACACTGCGGGCACGACTGGATCACGATGGCGGGCGCGGTCTTGTGCGTGTTGCGGGCGCGCTTCCGCCGCTTTGAGGTGCGGCGCTTCGGTACGGCCATGGGATGCGGACCTGAACGTTCGGGACAGAAAGAACCGTCAGTCGGAGGTGCGCACGGTGCGCAGCCCTTCCCAACGGGGATCAGTGGAAGGAGGACAGGTGCAGTCCCCCGTGTTGCGATCGGCACCGCAGGTCGGACAGAGCCCGCGGCAATCTTCCCGGCACAGCGCGAACGCCGGAATGGCCAGCAGCCACTCCTCGCGCATCGCCGGGCGGAGGTCGAGTTCCCGTTCACCTACGGGGATCGGGATGACGTCGTCCTCCTCTGCTTCGTCGAGACCCGACTCGGCAAACAGCAACTGCACCTCTTCCGACACCGCCAACGTGGCCGGTGCCAGACAACGCCGGCAGTCGGTGACCGCCGTGCCGTCGAACCGACCGCTGAAGTAGAACCGGCTGTGCCCCGCACTGGAGAGTCGACCCACTACGTGCACCCCGGCGCCAGCCGGACGCGTATCGCCTGCCTCCCACACCGGATCCTCGCCGTCGAGCCAGCCATCGACGCTCTCGGCACGAGCTTCCAGACTGCGGATGTCAAAGTACAGCATAGCCACGAAAGGTAGAGCGGCAGCCCCCGAGACACAAGGGCCGCCGTCTCTTTTCTCCCGCCGTCCGGGGCACCCAAGTGCCGCCGCGGCGCAGAGTTAGCTGCGTAGCCGGCTCAGCCGGCGATCAGCTGGGCAAGCGCGATCAGGCGATGACGTCGGCTTCGGCGAAGAAGAAACGGGCCTCACGCGCCGCGTTCTCTTCGGAGTCGGAGGCGTGGATGGCGTTCTTCCCCTTCGACTCGGCGTACAGCTTGCGCACGGTGCCCTCGGCTGCCTCGGCCGGGTCCGTGGCGCCGATCGCGGTCCGGAGCGCCGCCACGGCGTCGTCCCGCTCGAGGATCATCGGCATGCACGGGCCGCTGGTCATGAACTCCACCAACTCGCCGAAGAACGGGCGGGCGGCATGGACCTCGTAAAACGCCCCGGCCTGCGCCGTGGTCAGGTGCATGACGCGCGCCGCCTTGACCTTGAACCCCTGCTTTTCGAGGAGCGCGATGATGTTGCCCGCATTGCCCGCCGCGAAGGCGTCGGGCTTGACGATGGTAAGAGTGCGACGGCCGGCCATGGTCCGATGAGGTCTGAAGGTGAAGTGCAGGCGCCGGAAAACAGGCGCGGCGGGGACCGTAAGGCCCCCGCCGCGCGCAAGATAACCAACCCAGGCCGTCAGGAAAGGCGGGCCTGGATCAGCTCCACGAAGTCCACCGGGCGCTGGGCGACGCCCATGCCGGCGGCCTTGAAGGCGTCGATCTTCTCGGCGGCCGTCCCGGCCGAGCCCGAAATGATGGCGCCCGCGTGACCCATGCGGCGGCCCGGCGGGGCCGTCTGACCGGCGATGAAGCCCACCACCGGCTTGGTCATGTGGTGCTTCACGAAGTCGGCGGCTTCCTGTTCATCGGTGCCACCGATTTCGCCCATCATCGCCACGGCCTTCGTGTTCGGGTCCTTCTCGAACGCCGCGAGGCAGTCGATGAAGTTGGTGCCGTTGATCGGGTCGCCGCCGATGCCCACGCATGTGCTCTGACCGATACCGGCCTTGGTGAGCGCGTTCACCACTTCGTACGTGAGCGTGCCCGAGCGGCTCACCACACCCACCGGGCCAGGTGAGCAGATGCGGCCGGGGATGATGCCGACCTTGCTCTCGCCCGGCGTGATGAGCCCCGGGCAGTTGGGACCGAGGAGTCGGGCGCCGTGCTCCTTCACGAACGGATAGACGCGTGTCATGTCGAGCACCGGCACGCCTTCGGTGATGCAGACGATGAACTGCACGCCGGCGGCTGCGGCTTCCATGATCGCATCGGCCGCGTACATGGGCGGCACGTAGATCACCGACGTGTTGGCGCCGGTGGCCTGCACCGCGTCGTGCACGGTGTCGAAGATGGGCGCGGTGCCTTCGAACGTCTGACCACCCTTGCCCGGCGTCACGCCGGCCACCACCTGGGTGCCGTACTCGATCATCTGCTTGGCATGGAACGAGCCGTCGCGGCCTGTGATGCCCTGCACCACCAGCTTGGTGCTCTTGTCGATGAAGATGCTCACGCCGCACCTCCCTTGGTGGCGAGTTCCACGGCGCGCTGCACGGCCGAATCCATGTCGCTGGAGGCGGAGAAGCCGTTCTCCTTCAGGATCTGCAACGCGAGCTCCTCGTTGGTGCCGGTGAGGCGGATGACGATAGGCACCTTCAGCGGGTTCTGCTTGGTCGCGGTCACGATGCCGTTGGCCACGTCATCGGTGCGGGTGATGCCGCCGAAGATGTTGAACAGGATGCACTTCACGTTCGGATCCGCCGTGATGATGCGCAGCGCGTTCACCACCTTCTCCGGATTCGACGAGCCGCCGATATCGAGGAAGTTGGCCGGATCGCCGCCGTAGTACTTCACGAGGTCCATCGTGGCCATCGCCAGCCCGGCGCCGTTCACGACGCAGCCCACGTTGCCATCGAGCTTGATGAACGTGAGGTTGGCGTTGCGCGCATCGACTTCGCTCGGCGCCTCGCTGCTTTCGTCACGGAGCGCGGCGATCTCGGGGCGACGGTCGAGCTCGTTGTCGTCGATGACCATCTTGCCGTCCACCGCGATCAGCTCACCCTGGGGCGTCATGACGAGCGGATTGATCTCGGCGAGCGAGCAACCGGCGTTCATGAACGCCGTGTAGAGCTGCTGCATGATCTTCGCCGCCTGCCGCGCGAGCTTCACGTCCTTGTACAGGAAGAAGCCCATGCGCATCGCTTCGAACGGCAGCAGGCCGTAGCGCGTGTCCACCGGGTGGTAGAGAATCTTCTCGGGCGTCGTGGCGGCCACTTCCTCGATGTCGATGCCGCCGGCGGCGGACACCATGAACACCGGCTTCTTGGTGGCCCGGTCGACGATGATGCCCACGTACGCCTCGGACGCGATGTCAGCCGCCACGGTGACGAGCACCTTCTCGACCGTCAACTCCTTGATCGTCATGCCGAGGATGGCCGTGGCCTTCTCCTTGGCCGCATCGGGCGTGGGGCAGTACTTCACGCCGCCCGCCTTGCCGCGGCCACCCGCGTGCACCTGCGCCTTGACCATCACGGCAGTGCCGAGGCGCTGCGCGATGGCTTCCGCCTGCTCCGGGGTCGTGGCGATGTCGCCGGGCGGGATCGGCACACCGGCCGCCCGCAACAGCTCCTTCGCCTGATATTCATGTAGGTTCACGCGTTCTCCGAACTGGGGAATGTCAGCGGTTCACTGCCAGGTGGCCGGATCCGGGTGGCGCAGCGCGTGCGCGTCCGAACACGTCCGTACGGAGTCGACGCCGTGAACCGGCGACGCCGTCTCCGGCCGCAGCTATTGCGGCGGTCGTTGCAACACGCGTCCGAGGCTGTCGAACGCTACTCCGAATGTGTTCCAGTCACCACGCTGCAGCGCCTGCCGCATGGTGTCGTACAACCGGCCGGCGAGGCCGTCGGTCGGTTCCTCGAGCATCGCCATCGGCGGCCGTGCGTCGTCGCGCCCCGAGGCATCGGTGGCCCCGATCCGGACGAGCGCATCCGCGATCGTGGCGCCGACCCCGACCTGCTCGCCGTCGGTGACGCCGACCCGGGCAATGACCACACTGCCATCGCCGCGGGTCCACCGGATCGTCTGCATGAGCAGGATGCCACGCGACGTCACCAGCGGTTCCACGCGCCCGGCCGCCAGCCGCGCGTCGCGGCGACCAGCCTCCGGCATCGCGGCCTGCGCGCTGTCCATGGCGGCATGCAACTGGTCGAGTATCGCGCTCCAGCGCGCGAGTGGGGTCGGCGTCGGCATCCACCAGGTGGCGCGATCGGCGCCGCCCACGGCGGTCGCCACGCCCGCGAAAAGGTCGCCCGCGTCCAGCAGCGGGACACTCCAGGCCATGGTGCCGGATGGCGCGGACTCGACCACGAACGGGGCCGGCGCGCCGCCGACGAGCGCGCTGTCGGGAAGATGGCGAAGCACCGGGCCGTCGAGTCTCGACCCGTAGCGGGCGAAGGTGCGGATCTGGGCCGTCGCGCTCTCCGAGGGCATGGGTAACTGGGCCACCAGCGACGGCGGGAGCGCGGTCACCGGCGTGAACAGCGCCGGGAGCCGTGTCATCCAGGTGCGGGCAATCGGGTCGGGGGTCGCCACCGGCACGAGCTGGACGCGCCCGGTCTGCGCGTCCACGAGCGCGGTCGCGGCGAGCTTGAAGTACGAATAGATGCCGCCGGCGATCTGCCACCGTTGACTGAGCGGATAGTGGCCGGAGGCGCTGTAGAGCTGTACCACCCAGTAGAGCCGATCGGCATGCCGCAGCGGCAGGACGTCATCGCCCTGCACGAAGACGGGGGCGAGACGCCGGAGCCGATCGCGCACGTCCCGATGGATCACCAGGACGGGTTCGCCGACGGCCATAGAGTCGGCCCGTAGCAGCGAGGCGTCTCGCAGTGCCCAGGCGTGGGCGATCCGGGCCTGACGCGTCGCGAGCGATGCCGCCGGCACCTCGGGAGCCTGGGCCCGATCGAGCAGTCGGCTTCCCTCCATGCCCGGTCCGATCAGCGGCCAGGCGCCGCGCTCGGCGCGCGCGCCGTCCGTCGGCAGCTCGACGAGGCTGTCCCGGACCAGCGGGCGCGTGACATCCACGAGGGCCACGCTCCAGTCTTCGCGACTCGCCACCGGCCGGCGTACCCGCAGGGCGACGATGCGTCCGTCGGCGATGGCCCAACCGACCGGCGCCGCCCCGACGAGGCGGGTGCCACCCGTACTCCCGTTGGCGCCTCCGGCGTCGGTGGCGCCTGCATCACCGAGTCCCCGATCCAGCAGCGCGCGATCCCACAGGCTGGTCGTACGGCCCAGCGTCGCCACCGGTACCGGCAGCGGCGCGCCGATGCTGCTGTCGGCGCCCACCTGGCGAATGGCATCGACATCGAAGGCGCGTCGGCTGAAGATCGTGCGGGTGGCGACGTAGTCCCGATCGCGCCGCACGCGGTCGCCGAGCAGATTACCGCGGGCGATCACTGCGGGCATGACGTGGCGAAGGCCCACCGCCGACACGAGCACCACGCTCAGCGTCACGAACGCGGCGCGGAGCTGTCCGGTCCAGCCCGTCCGCAGGATGACCAAGGCTGCCATGCCGGCCCCGTAGGCCAGCAGGAAATCCACGCGCAGGGTGACGCGGTGGTCGACGTTGAGGAACAGGCCATCGGGACCACTGCCCTGCTGCAGCAGATCGAACGCGTCGAGCCGGTAGCTCCACGCCAGCAGCAGCAGGACCAGGGCACCGAGGACGCTCAGGTGGCGCCGGACATGCGTGCTGGCGGCAAGGCGGCGCCCTTCGAGGCGCAGCGAGCGCGTCAGCGCATACAGCACCAGCACCATCGTCGAGAGCGACACGAGGCTCACGAGGGCCCACAGATACAGCGTCTCCTCGAGTGGCAACCAGTAGACGTAATGGCTCAGGTCGTGGTCGAGGATGCCTTCCATCTCACCGAACCGCACGCCTTGCCGCACCAGCGCCAGATCGGCCCAGTTGGTCAGCGGCGTGGCGAGCACGCCGCCCACCACGATCGACGCCACGACGGTGGCCGTGAGCAGACGCCGCCCCGGTACCATGGTGGTCAGCTCGAGATTCGCCACGCGCGACGGCATGGCCACGGCGTGGATGGTGCGGCGGACCGCGTGGAGATTGGCGAAGGCAAACAGCGCCCCGACGATCCAGGCCCCGCCCTGCAGGATGATCGTGTCGATGACCTGCTCCCAGAACAGCGCCGGCACCCCCATGGCAGTGAACCATGCGTGGTCGACGGACAGGGCCGTCGCCGCGCGCCCCACGAGGAGCACGACGGCGGCGACCGCCAGCGCGACGAGCAGCCAGCCTCGCGCCTGCACGTCAGCGTGTCCGGGGCACGATCAGGGCGATACGCCCTGCGACCGCAGCCACCCTTCCATCACGCCGCGGATCTCGGCCAGTCGCTCCGGCGTGCGCGCTTCGTAGCGGGCCACGATCACCGGCTGCGTGTTCGACGCCCGCAGCAGTCCCCAGCCATCACCGAAGAGCACCCGCACGCCGTCGACATCGATGACCTCGTGGGTAGCCTTGAAGTGCGGGACCGCGCGGGACATGATCGCGAATTTCGTCGTCTCGTCGGTGTCGATGCGGATTTCCGGGGTGGAGACGAACGGTGGCACGTCGGCGAGCAGTTCGTCGATGCGACGCCCCGAGTCCCCGACAATGCGCAGCAGCCGCGCCGCGGCATAGAGCGCGTCGTCGTGGCCGTAGAAGCCCTCGGTGAAGAACATGTGGCCGGACATCTCCCCCGCGATCGGGGCGTGCATCGCCTTCATCTTGTCCTTGATGAGGGAATGTCCCGTCTTCCACATCACGGGTGTCCCGCCCGCGGCGGTGATGGCATCCGTCAGGGCCTGCGAGCACTTCACGTCGAAGATGATCGGCTGGTTGGTGCCGCTCCTGGCCAGCACGTCGCGCGCATACAGGATGAGGATGTGATCGCCCCAGATGATGCGCCCCTGCGCGTCGACCACGCCAATGCGGTCGGCATCGCCGTCGAAGGCCACGCCGAGTTCGGCGCCCGATGCCTTCACCGCGGCGATGCAGTCCTCGAGGTTCTCGGGGACCGTGGGGTCGGGGTGATGATTCGGGAACGTGCCATCGCTCTCGGTGAAGAGCCCCACGCCGTCCACGCCGAGCGCCTGCATGAGTTGCGGCGCCACGAGCGCCCCGGCTCCGTTGCCACAGTCGTACACCACCTTGAGCCGCGATCCGTCGGGGTGGGCGATGGGGCCCACGCGCGTCACGATGTCGGTCACATACCGGTCGATCACCTCGGCATGCCGCACCGTCCCCTGCCCCGTCGGATGCGCCCCGTCGACGATGTACCGGTAGAGCGTCTGGATGTCGGCCCCGTGCAGCGACCCGGTGCCCACGCACATCTTGAAGCCGTTGTACTCCGGCGGATTGTGCGAGCCCGTGATCTGGATGCCGCCGACGACCGGCTCGTGGTGCAGCGACCAGTAGAGCAGCGGCGTGGGGACGACCCCGATGTCCACGACATCGAATCCGCACTCGGTGAGGCCGCGCACCAGGGCGTCTCGCAGCGCGGTGCCGCTGGGGCGATTATCACGGCCGACGGCCACGGCCCCGCGCATGTCACGCGACGCCAGCAGCGTCGCATATCCACGGCCGATGCCGTAGGCGACGTCCTCGTTCAGGTCGTGGCCGACGATGCCGCGGACGTCGTATTGCCGGAAGATGGTGGCGCTGATGCTCATGGAATGCCGGCGGTGAGGCAGTAGGTTGGCATCATCAGCGCGGAAGGCTCGCCGCCTGCAGGCGGGTCGGGCCGGGGGCGCGTTCGGTGGGAGCGGCGGGCGCCGTGACGGGGCTCGTCGTCGCCATCCGCGCCACCCGCACCACGGGGGTCGGATACAACCCGAGCACCAGCAGCAGCGCGGCGGCGCCGGCGATCAGCGACCGGGCGAGGGGCGCCGTCGACGGGACGGGCTGCCCTGCAGGACGCGGGCGCATGAACATGGCCGACACCACGGCAAGATAGTACGCGGCGGACACCGCACTCGTCAGCACCAGCACCACCGCCAGGATGGTCTGCGGGGTGGGCGCCTGCAACACGGCCTGCAGCACGTACCACTTGGCGAAGAACCCCATCCCGCCCACCAGCGGCATGCCCATGAAGGCCAGCAGAAAGACGGCCATGGCCGAAGCCAGCCACGGCCGCACCAGCCAGAGCCCGGCAATGTCGTCGATGGTGGGCGCCCGGTCACGACCGTCATTGAGGGTGATGAGCACGCCGAACGCCCCCATCGTGGCCAGCGTGTACGAGGCCGTGTACACGACGACGGCCGTCGTCGTCGCGGCGGACGCCACCACCAGGGCGACGAGCAGGTAGCCGGCGTGGGCGATGCTCGAGTAGGCCAGCATGCGCACCAGGTTGCGCTGCGACAGCGCGAAGACGTTGCCGACCACCATGGTAAGCACCGCCAGCCACCAGAGACCGCTGTGCCACTGTGCGGCGGCGCCGGCCAGCGACTCGACGAGCACCCGGGCGAAGACCGCGAATGCCGCCGTCTTGACCGTGGCCGACATGAAGGCCGTGATCGGGAGCGGCGCGCCGTCGTAGACATCGGGCGTCCACAGATGGAACGGCGCAGCCGCGACCTTGAACCCGAAGCCCACGAGCAGGAGCGCCGTACCCACGATGAAGAGCGGCGACAGCGCCGGGTGCGCGCTCACCCAGACGGCCAGGTCGACGAACCGTGTGCTCCCCGTGGCCCCGTACAGGAGCGCCATGCCGTAGAGGAGGAACCCGGAGGCCACGGCCCCCAGCAGAAAGTACTTGATGGCCGACTCGGCTCCCCGTGCGCTGCGCCGATTGACGCCGGCGAGCACGTACACGGCGAGGGACATGAGCTCGATGCCGATGAAGACGAACATCAGGTCACGGGCCGCGGTCAGTACCATCATGCCGACGGCGGCCAGCAGGATGAGGACGGGGACCTCGGGGCTGTAGGCGTGGCTCCGCTGGTGATCGGCCTCGAGCAGGCCGAGCGTCAGGATCGTGCCGAGCAGGATGACGCCGTCCATCGCCCACCGGAATCCATCGCCGGCCAGCCGCAGGTCGGAGGTGCCGGAGACGCCGTCACCCCAGGCGATGACGACCACGAGGGCCACCAGCAGGCACAGCACGATGCCGAACCGGGCGTGCAGCGATGTGCGTTCGGCCCCATCGGCGGCAGTCGCGTGCGAGCTCTGCGGCTGCCACACGCTGGACAGCAGCATCACCATCGCGCCAACCGACAGCAACAGTTCCGGAGCCAGGGCGCGGGCGAGTTCGCCTGCCGAGAGAAAGGTGCCCATGGCTACTGACCCAGGGAAACAGGGGGAAGCGTCGCCGGCGCGTTGGGGCCGAAGCGGACCGTTTCGATGAGATCCTGCGAGGCACGCTCGACCCGCTGCAGCACCGGCTGCGGCACGATGCCGAGATACACGATGGCCACGGCGAAGGCCGTCATGACGGCCTTTTCGCGTCCCGACAGATCGGGAAGACCACCGTTGGCCGCCTCATCGAGCTGTTCGAAGAGCACGCGCTGCAGGGCCCGCATGCCATACGCCGCCGCGAAGATCACGCCGCTGGTGGCGATCACGGCCAGCACCGGTCGTTCGGCGTAGGTGCCGATGAGCACGAGGAACTCGCCCACGAACCCGTTCGTGCCGGGCAGCGCCACGGCGGAGAGCATCACCACGGTGAGCATGACGCCGAACCACGGCATCACGCGGGCCAGGCCACCGAACGCCATCAGGTCGGTGGTTCCGCGACGGTCCTCCAGCATGCCGGCAAGCAGGAAGAGCGCGGTGGTGGAGATCCCGCTGTTCACGATGCTGAACACGGCCCCCTGCACGCTCTGCGGCGTGAGGGCGAAGCAGCCCATCATGATGAAGCCGAGGTGGCTGATGGAGCTGTAAGAAATGACGCGCTTGAGGTCACGCTGGGCCATGGCCAGCAGCGCGCCGTACACGATGGCCACCACGGAGAGGGTGAGGATGATCGTCCGCACGGTGTCGTGCGTCGCGGCGGCGGGGAAGAGCGGAATCGCGAAACGCAGGATGGCATAGGCGCCGACCTTGAGTCCGAGCGTGACCGCCGCGACGGTGGGCGCGGCGCTCTGCGCATCAGGCAGCCAGGTATGGAATGGCACCAGCGCGGACTTCACGCCGAAGGCGGCGAAGAAGGCGCCGAACATGAGCAGCTGCACGGTGGGCGACAGCGCCAGGCGGCCGAGGTCATCGACATGGAGCGAGGTGCCGCCACCGAGGTTCCAGA
This sequence comes from Gemmatimonas sp., assembly GCA_040379205.1. Classification (GTDB taxonomy): domain Bacteria; phylum Gemmatimonadota; class Gemmatimonadetes; order Gemmatimonadales; family Gemmatimonadaceae; genus Gemmatimonas. The sequence goes on along the minus strand of JBEILM010000008.1, from coordinate 14,370 downwards.
GCGCCATGATCGCCACCAGCATGAGCAACGAGCCCACGAGGGTGAACAGCACATAGCGCAGACTCGCCCGCGACTGTCCCGCCGCGCCCCACACGCCCACCAGCAGGTAGGTGGGGATGAGCATCAACTCCCACGCGAGATAGAAGAGCAGCAGGTCGAGCGACACGAACACGCCCATCAGTCCGCTGGTCAGCAGCAGTACCAGCGCCCCGAAGGCCGGCGTGCGCAGACGCACGTTGTTCCAGGCGCCGAGCAGCGCGAGCGGCATGACCAGCGCCGTGAGCAACACCATCGGCAGCGACAAGCCGTCGACGCCCATGCTGAGCGTGGCGCCGAGATCGGGGAGCCATGGCAGGTCGATCCGCGCCTGCCAGCCACGTCCATTCGGGTCATACGCCGCCCACAGCGCCGCGGCCAGCACGGCCTCCACGGCGAGCGCCGCCACGGTCAGCACGCGGGCGTCCGGGCCACCGCTGGGCGCTTCCGCGCCGGTCTCCTCGCGCGACACGTCGCGCCCGAGCAGTCGCACCAGCACCGCGGCGACCATCGGCCACACCAGCAGCGCCGGAAGCGCCCAGCGGTCGACCCCCATCGAGAGCATCAGTTCGCGCATGGCGTCAGCTCAGGGTGAGGGCTGCGATCAACGCCACGGCACCCGCGGCCAGCAACCAGGCGTACTTGCCGACATCGCCGTCCTGCAGCCGCGTGCCCATGAGCGACGCCGTGCGTGTCAGCATCGCACCGCCGGCGCTGAAGAACCGGTCCACGCCGCGATCGACGCCGCGGGCAAGCACGAGGTCGGCGAAGGCGGCCATCGGCCGCACCACCAACCCCTGCACCAGCGCGTCCACGCCGTAGGCGCGGCCAAGCAGGCTCGTCTCCTCTGGGGAGTTGGCCTTGTCGGCGCGCGGCTTCCGGTACTGCGCGAACGCGAGGCCGATGCCCAGCAGGGCGACGGCCGTGGCAACGCCGACCAGCATCAGTTCGGTGTTGTGGTCGAGATGCACTGAGCCGGCGAGGCGCGTGGCGCTCGCCCCCGTGACCGGCGCGAGCCAGTGCTCGAGCACTCCCACCGGGCCGAGCGGAAGCAACGCCGGCAGGTTGAGCCAGCCGCCGGCCAGCGTGAGCACCGCCAGCACGAGGACCGGGGCCGTCATGATGGCAGGCGCCTCGTGCAGGGCACTGCGTTCGGCCTCGCCCGTACGGTTCTCGCCATAGAAGGCGAGCAGCAGCATGCGCGTCATGTAAATGGCCGTGAGCAGCGCCGTGATGATGCCGAGCGCGTAGACGGCGTAGAGCACGGGCTGTCCGGGCATGCCCAACACCGAGGCGCTGGCCAACGGCGAGCCCTGCGCGCGGGCGAACACCGCGGCCAGGATCTCATCCTTGGAGAAGAAGCCGGCCAGCGGTGGCACGCCGGCGATGGCGAGCGTGGCCAACGTCATCGCGCCCGCCGTGGCGGGCATGAACCGCGCCAAGCCGCCCATGTTGCGGAGGTCCTGCGGATCCTCGTGCCGATGCGTGTGGTGATATGCGTGGTGCATGGCGTGGATCACCGAGCCGGCGCCGAGAAAAAGCAGCGCCTTGAAGAAAGCATGGGTGACCAGATGGAAGACGCCGGCGGTGTAGGCACCGGTGCCGACGCCCACGAACATGTAGCCCAACTGGGAGACCGTGGAGTACGCGAGCACTTTCTTGATGTCCCACTGGCGCAGCGCGATCGTGGCCGCGAAGAGCGCGGTAAGAGCCCCGATCAGCGTGATCAGCAGCGACGCTTCGGGGGCGCCGGAAAAGATCGGGGCTGCCCGTGCCACGAGGTACACGCCGGCCGTGACCATCGTGGCGGCGTGGATGAGCGCCGACACGGGGGTCGGGCCCGCCATGGCATCGGGTAGCCAGATATACAGTGGCAACTGCGCGCTCTTGCCGGCGCACCCGAGGAAAAGGAACAGGGCGATGGCAAGCACGACCGGCGATCCGGCCATGCCGCCCAACGCCGCGTGGGCGCCCACGAAATCGAGCTGCTGCGTGGTCACCCAGATGAGGAACATGGCCACGAGGAATCCGAAGTCACCGATGCGGTTAACCACGAACGCCTTCTTCCCGGCGTCGGCGTTGGCCTTCTCGGAGAACCAGAACCCGATGAGCAGGTACGACGCCAGGCCGACGCCCTCCCATCCCACGAACATCACGGGATAGCTGCCGCCAAGCACGAGCACGAGCATGAAGGCCACGAACAGGTTGAGGTACGCGAAATAGCGCGCGTAGCCCGGGTCGTCCTGCATGTAGCCGATCGAGAACAGATGGATGAGGGAGCCGACCCCGGTGATCACGAGGACCATGAGCATCGACAGCTGGTCGAGCTGGAAGCTCCAGTCGATGGCCAGGTTGCCCACCGGCATCCACTGCCCGATGGAGACGACCACCGGCCCGTCGATGCCCACGCGCAGGCGCATGAAGAGCGCCACCGCGAGGCCGAAGGCGGCGAGGATCACGCCCGGACCAACGATCGACACCAGGGGGTGACGGGCGGTCGTCGTCGTCATTGCCCCGTTCACGGGGCGCCGCGTCAGCGCCACGGCGCCATTGACGAGGAAGCCGACAACCGGCAGCAGGATGAGGAGCGGCAGCAGGGCGGCGATCATCCGCGCAGGGTCCGGAGATTGGACAGGTCGACCGTGCCGAAGTGGCGGAAGACGGCGATGATGATGGCCAGCCCCACGGCCGCCTCGGCGGCGGCGATGCTCATGGACATGATCACGAAGACCTGTCCCGTGACGTTGTGCAGCTTGGCAAAGGCGATGAAGCTGAGGTTCACGGCGTTGAGCATGAGCTCCGCACACATGAACAGGATGATCGCGTTGCGGCGTGTCAGGACGCCGACCACGCCGATCACGAACAGGATGGCCGACACCACGAGGGCTTCGGTGATCATGGCTGGACCCGTTTCTTGGCGAGGAGCACGGCACCCACCACCGCCACCAGCAGCACCACGCTGGTGAGTTCGAAGGCCACGAGGTAGTCCGTGAACAGGGAGCCGGCGACGGGCGTGACGACATTGTCCGCCGCAGGAGCGGACTCGATGCGGGGAATGCGCTGGCGCTGGGTCACCAGCAGCGTCGCCAACAGCGCGAGACCCACCAGCCCGGCACCGAGCCGCGACGCCACCGACCGCAGATCGGAGATGCCGTCGCGCCCCAGGTTGAGCAGCATGACGACGAAGACGAACACCACCATGATCGCCCCCGCGTACACCAGCACCTGCACCGCGCCAACGAACGGCGCGTCGAGCATGACGTACAGCCCGGCCAGCGCGAACATGACGTTCACGAGCCAGAGCGCGGCCGGCACCGGATTCCTGCGGGTGACGAACAGGACGGCCGAGACGATGGCCAGCAGCGAGAACAGGTAGAACTGGAACTCGTAGAAGCCGTTCATTCGCCCTTCGGGTCGGCGGGATCCCAGAGCTCGCTCACCGGATGGGTCTGCGCCGTGAGGCGCTCGAGGTCGTAGATGAACGACGCCCGATCGTACTCGGCGTTCTCGTAGTGCCGGCCGACGTGAATGGCTTCTTCCGGGCACACCTCCTGGCAGTAGCCACAGAAGATGCAGCGGAACTCGTCGATCTCGAACACCAGCGGATAGCGATTCCCCTGCTCGTCTTCGCCCGGCGTGAGCTTGATGCAGTTGGCCGGGCAGACGGTCGGGCAGAGGCCGCAGGCCACGCACTTGGCCTTGCCGTCCTCGGTGGTGAGCATGCGATGCGTGCCGCGCCAACGCGGCGACAGGTCCCACTTGGTCTCGGGGTACTGCATCGTGACCTTGTGGGGATCCACGAGGTGCTTGAGGGTGCTGGCCATGCCCTTGAGCGTGGCGCGCACGTAGCTCACGCGATCGAGCGGCCGCTCCATGACCTTGACGCCGATGGCCATCAGTCGCCTCCCTCGCCCGCGAGGGCGGCCGGCGCGTCGGTCGCGAGGACCGGCGTCGTGACGGTGGTGGCCAGCCTCCGCCGTGACAAGTCGAGGCCGCGGGCTCGCAGCCGTTCCAGGTCGGTGGGCGCCACGCGGGCGCTGGCGGGGCTGATGAGCTTCCCCCGATCGAGCCAGGCAAGCAGGATCACGATGAGTACGATGTTGAGGCCGAGCAGCGCGAGCGAGAACAGGGGGCCCCGTGACACGCCGATCATGTCGAGGCCGAGCGTCGCGGCGGCGATGATGACGATGTAGGCAAGGGCGATCGGGAGCATGATGCTCCAACCCAGCGACATGAGCTGGTCGTAGCGGAAGCGCGGCAGCGTCCAGCGGATCCACATGAAGAGGAAGAGGAACGCGCCCGTCTTGGCGGCCATCATGGCCAGCGTCGCGACCGTCTTCACGACCGTGTAGGGGGCGGTGTTGTCCCACTGCGTGAAGGGAATGTCCCACCCGCCGAAGAACAGGGTTGCCGTCAGCCCGCTCACGGTGGCCATGTTGGCGTATTCGGCGATGAAGAACATCGAGAACTTCATGCCACTGTATTCGGTATGATAGCCGGCCACGAGCTCCGATTCCGCTTCGGGCAGGTCGAACGGCAGGCGATTTGTTTCGGCGAAGGCGGCCACGAGAAACGTGAACCACGCCACCGTCAGCGTCAGCACGTTCCACCCCACCGTCGCCTGCTCGTGGATGATGGTGGAGAGCGACACGTTGCCGGCCAGCATGATCACGGGAATGGTCGACATGCCCATGGCGATCTCGTACGACACCATCTGGGCGCTCGATCGCAGGCCGCCGAGCAGGGCGTACTTGTTGTTCGACGACCAGCCCGCCAGCACGATGCCGTACACGCCGAGCGACGAGATGGCGAGCGTGAACAGGAAGCCGACGGGTAGCGGTGCTACCGCCATGTCGATCAGCCCCCACGGCGTCGGCAGCGGCGCTGCCAGCGGTAGGACTGCCCACGTGAGCATGGCGGGAATGAACGCCAGCGCCGGGGCAATGAGGAAGAGCCATCGATCGGCGAAGACCGGATTGGTCTCTTCCTTCATGAAGTTCTTGATGCCGTCGGCCACGGGCTGCAGCAGGCCACCGGGGCCGGTGCGGTTCGGACCGCGCCGATCCTGGAACCACGCCGCGAGCTTGCGCTCGGCCAGCGTGAGAAAGGCCACGCCGACCATCCAGAGCCCGAAGACGATCAGGATCTTGATGCTGCTGGCGAGCACATAGGTGCCGATGGCGGCCGGTGCTTCCTGAGGATTGGCGCGCGGGAACCAGCTGGCGACATCGAGGGCCGCGATCACAGGGAGAAGCGCGCTCATGCGCCTACCCCCGACGGCGGCGACGTGCCGACCGCCCCCGAGCCCATCGGCTCGACGATCGGCAACCCGCGCAGGCCGAGCGACTCGTACTCGAGTCCGCCGAACATGGCGTGCGTCCCGGCCATGGCGGCGAACACCTCGGCGGGGAGGAAAAAGCGGCCTTCACCGCCCATGGCCGCGACCAGATCGGCCAGCACATACCACGTGGGGCGCGCCACGCCGGGCGCGGTCCGCGCCTGCAGATAGCGCTGAACGCGCCCGCGCAGGTTCGTGAACGTGCCTTCTTCCTCGAGCGTGTTCGTGAGCGGGAGCACCACGGCTGCCACTGCGGTCACCTCAGCGGGGACGGCGCAGCCGGCAAACACCACGCTACCGGCCCGCGCGAGATCGGCGGTGTCGATGGGCACCACCGGATCGCCGACCACCAGGAGGGCGTCCCCGTCGCGCAGCACGTCGGCGAGCGCTGTCGCTTCGGTGAAGCCCAGCGCGCGCGCCCCCGTCGCGTTGGCGGCCCGTTCGGCGCGCAGTGCGAGGTCCGGGGCGCCGGGCAGCGCGGCCTCGGGGCCGCGCACCACCTGGAACGCGCCCACGCCGCCGACCTGCGCGACCAGTCGCTCGAGCAGGAACAGCGCTTCGTTGGAGAGATTCGGCGAGGCCAGCACCACGACGCGCCGACCCGACAGGGCAGCGACCGCGGCCGAGAGCGCCTCGTCCCAGTCGACGATCTGCAGCGCGCCTGCGCGGCGCACCAGCGGCTGGTCGGCGCGATCGCGACGATTGAATTCGCGATACCCCAGGCGGCCGACATCGCACAGGTAGTACTGGTTCACCTGATCGTTGGGACGCGGCTTGAAGCGCACCGCCACATTGTCGCGGGTCTCCACCACCGTGTTGCATCCCTGACTGCACCCGGTGCAGATGCTCGGGGCCCGATCGAGTTCCCACGCGCGGGCCTTGTTCAGGAAGTCCTTGGACAGGAGGGCACCAACCGGACACAGGTCGACGACGTTCCCGGCCCACGGATTGGTGAGGTCATGCCCTTCGGCCTTGCCGATGAACGCACGATCGCCACGTTCCGACACGTTGAGCACGGGGTCGTGCGCCACGTCGGTCATGAAGCGCACGCAGCGCGTGCAGAGAATGCAGCGGTTCGCCACATACAGCACGTCACCGCCGAAATCCTCTACCGGATTGAAGCGCTTCGGCTCGCGATAGCGCGAGTCCGCGCGCCCCTCGGCGAAGGTGTAGTCCTGCAGTTCGCACTCACCCGCCTGGTCGCAGATTGGGCAGTCGAGCGGATGGTTGATGAGCAGGAACTCCAGCACCCCCTTTCGCGCCTCGAGCGCCTTGGGCGAATGCACGTGCACCACCTGCCCTTCACCGACCGACGTGGCACACGCCGGCGCCAGCTTCGGGAACTTCTCGACTTCCACCAGGCACATGCGGCACACGCCGGCCACGGGCAGCCCGGGGTGGTAGCAGTAGTGCGGAATGAGCACGCCCGCCGTCTTTGCCGCCTCGAGAATCGACGTGCCGTCGGGAACCGTCACCGGCCGGCCTTCGATCGTGAGCGAGATCATCTTCACGTCGGCCATGTCGTCCTCACGCCGCCGAGGCGCGCAGCGCCCCGGGCACGGTGACCATCGACCGGTTCGCGGCGATCTTCGCCTCGAATTCGTGACGGAACTTCTTGAGGCCGGACACCACCGGCGTGGCGCAGGAATCGCTCAGCACACAGATCGTCTTGCCGCTCATGTTGTCGGCAATGGCGAGCAGCGTGTCGAGATCTTCCATGGTGCCCTCACCATCGCGGATGCGCTCCATGATGCGCGTGGTCCAGGCCGTGCCTTCGCGGCACTGCGAGCACTGCGCACAGCTCTCGTGGGCGTAGAACCGGGTGAGGCGCGCAATCTGCCGCACCATGCACTGCCGGTCGTCGAATACGATCACGCCACCCGAGCCGAGCATGGTGCCGGCGGCCACCATCCCCTCGTAGTCCATGATCGCCCCTTCCGCCTCCTCACGGGTGAGGATCGGGACCGACGAGCCGCCGGGAATCACCGCCTTGATCTCGCGCCCAGGCAACGGGCCGCCGCAGAGATCGTACAGGAACTCCTTGAACGGGAAACCGAGGGCGACCTCATAGTTGCCCGGGCGCGTGATGTTGCCACACACCGAGAACAGCTTCGTGCCGATGCTCTTCGGGTTGTCCGGACGGCCGAACTGCTTGTACCACTCGGCGCCGTGCTTGATGATGTATGGCACGGTGGTGAGCGTCTCGACGTTGTTGATCGTCGTGGGCTTGCCGAAAAGCCCCGCCACGGCAGGGAACGGCGGCTTGATGCGCGGATTGCCTCGGCGCCCCTCGAGCGAGTTCATCAGCGCCGTCTCCTCGCCGCAGATGTAGGCGCCGGCGCCGCGATGCACATGCACGTCGAGCCGCTTGCCGGCGCCCATCGCATTCTCGCCGAGAATGCCGGCCGCATAGGCCTCCGCGACGGCGGCCGTGACCCGCGCGTAGGGTTCCGTGAACTCGCCGCGGATATAGATGTAGGCCGTCTCGGCGTAGATCGCATGCGCTGCCAGAGCGACACCCTCCACGAGCCCATGCGGCGTCCAGCGCATGATCTCACGATCCTTGAACGTGCCCGGTTCCGATTCGTCGGCGTTGCAGCACAGGTAATGCGTCTTGCCGTCCGGCTTCATGAACGACCACTTCATGCCCGTGGGGAACCCGGCGCCGCCGCGTCCGCGCAGCCCGGAGTCCTTCACGATCGTCTGCAGTTCCTGCGGGTCGGTGGCCAGCGCCGTGCGCAGTACTTCGTAGCCGCCGCGCGCTTGCCACCCCGCCAGCGTGCGCGCCTCGGGGTCCCCGAAGTACTTCGAGAGCACCGGCGTCTCGCGCGGATGCGAGGGATGCGGATAACCCATTACGACAGCTCCGACAGAATGCGCGGCACCGACTCGGGCGTCACGGATTCGATGAACGCGTTGTTGATCATCACCGGGGTGGCAAACCCACAGGCGCCGAGGCACTCGACCTCGATCACCGTGAACCGGCCATCGCCACTCGTGAGTCCGAGGTCACCGCAGCCGGTGTGCTCCAGAATGGCCTTCACGACATCTTCGGCGCCGCAGACGTTGCAGGGCGTGGTCGTGCACACCTGGATGAAGTGCCGGCCGACCGGATGTTGGTGGTACATGGTGTAGAAGCTCACCACCCCGCGAATGTATGCCGGGGTGATGCCAAGGATGGCGGCGATCTCCTCGATGCCCCCCTCGCTCACCCAGCCGCGGGCGTCCTGCAGCATCCACAGCGCCGGCAACAGCGCCGCCTGTTTGGTGGGGTAGCGCGACAGAATCGTCTCGAGTTCGGCGCGGGCCGCTTCCACGAACACGGGTTCGTGCGGCGTGTCGTGGTGATGCCCGTGCGGCGGGGCCGCGACGAGTGCGCCACCGCTGGCAGAAGGCCCATGGCTCACCGGTCGATCTCTCCCATGACGATGTCGATGCTGGCATTGATGGCGATCACGTCGGAGAGGAGGTGCCCCTCCACCATCTTCGGGATCGCCGACAGGTTCACGAACGACGGCGGCCGGATGCGCCAGCGCACCGGCTTCGAGGTGCCGTCGCTCACGAAGTAATAGCCCTTCTCACCCTTCGGACTCTCTACCGGGACGTAGCACTCCCCCACCGGCGGCCGTGGCCCTTCCATGACAACCTTGAAGTGATGGATCATCGACTCCATCTCGCTCGTCGCCTTGTGCTTGGGCGGCAGGATGAGACGGGGATCGTTGATGTTCACCGGACCATCCGGCAGACGCTTGAGCGCCTGCTCGAGAATGCGCACACTCTGGCGCATCTCCTCGACGCGCACGAGGAAGCGATCGTACACGTCCCCCTGCGTGCCCACCGGCACGTCGAAGTCGTAGGTCTCGTAGTCGAGGTACGGAAAGTCCTTTCGGACATCGTATGCCACCCCCGAGGCGCGGAGCATCGGGCCCGACAACCCGGCATTCACCGCCTCCTGCGCGCTCAAGGCGCCCAGCCCCACGGTGCGCCCTGCCCAGATGGCGTTGGTCTCCAGCATCCGCACCGACTCCTCGAGCGTCTTCGGGAATCCCTTGAGGAACGCCCGCAGCCCGTCGAGCCACCCGTCCGGAATGTCCGCCGCCATGCCACCGACGCGGGTGGCCGTCGTCGTGAGCCGTGCCCCCACCCACCCTTCGAGCAGGTTGTAGACGTTCTCACGCTCCTGATACAGCCAGAGGAAGGGTGTGAATGCGCCGATGTCCACCGACGTGGTGCCCAGCCACACCAGATGCGAGATGATGCGCGAGAGCTCCATGAGGATGACGCGCAGCACGGTGCACCGCTCCGTCATCCCCACGCCGAACAGCCGCTCGGCCCCGAGCACGAACGCCACGTTGTTCCCCGGCGAGTTGAGGTAGTCCTCGCGGTCGGTCCAGGGAATGATCTGGTTGTACTGCCGATACTCGCCGATCTTCTCGAAGCCGCAGTGCAGATAGCCGATGTGCGGAATGCAGCGGACCACCGTCTCACCGTCGAGCTCCAGCACCAGACGCAACACGCCGTGCGTGGCCGGGTGCTGGGGGCCGATGTTGATGAGCATGTGGTCCGACTCGAAGTCGGGTTCGGCCGCGGGAGGCCTCTCCAGCGCGACGGCCTGTCCCCCTTGCGTGGCGAGCGGCGCGCGCAGCGGACGCCCCTGGGCGTCGAGGCCGCTGGTGCCAAGCGCGACCTCGATGGTCCGACGCGCGCTCATTCGCCCTCCTCGAGCGTCCCGTGCGCCTCGCGTTCGGCCAGTCGCGCCTTCATGTCGGCGGGCAGCGAATCGAACGCCTCGGCGATGCTGAGCTCTTCCATGGAATAGCGGGCTTCGGGATCGGCGGCGAGCGCCTGCTTGAGCTGCTCGGCGCGCGAAAACCGACCACGCAGCGGAAAGTCCTTCCGAAGCGGGTGCCCTTCGCGGTACGACTCCCACATGAGGAGGCGACGCAGATCCGGATGTCCCTCGAAGCGGATGCCGAACATGTCGAAGCACTCCCGCTCCAGCCAGTCGGCGCCGGAATAGATGTCGGTGACGCTGGCCACGGCCAGCGGGCCCCGCTTGGGCAGCTCCACCTTGAGGCGCAGGAAACGGCGATGTGCCAACGCGCGCAGGTGCCACACCACTTCGAGCGGACGATCGGCGTCGCGATACTCGACGGCCGTCACATCCACGAGATAGTCGTAACGCTCGGCGGGTTCATCATGCAGCCAGCGCACGACGGCATGCAGGGCGTCGGCGCGGACGTACACGTTGGTCTCCCCCCAGATCACCTCGGTACGCGTGATGGCCTCACCGAAGCGCGCCTGCAGCGCGGCCGCCGTGGGATTGGCCGGTGCACCATGGCGCGGCACGTTCACCGGCGTGATGGGCATACCGGTGTCGTCCGAGGCTACTGCGGCCATGACCACGGGCGCGCTGGCCGCTGCCGGGACGGGCACAGGGAGCGGCGACGTCACGGCGCCGACCGGGTCTGGTGCACGGAGTTGCCGAAGGGCTCCGACAGCTCGTCGATCCGTGACGGCGGGATGTACAGCTGGCTCGTGGGATCGGGCTCGATCTCGACATGCCGCGTGCTGTCCTTCAGGCGCTCCTGCATCACCTTCTTCTGGAGCATGATGATGCCGTGCATGAGCGCTTCCGGACGCGGCGGGCATCCCGGGACATAGACGTCCACCGGGATGATGGTGTCGATGCCCTGCACCACCGCGTAGTTGTCGAACATGCCGCCGGTGGACGCGCAGGCGCCCATGGAGATGACCCACTTGGGCTGCGGCATCTGCTGGTAGATGCGGCGCAGGACCGGGGCCAGCTTGAGCGGCACCCGCCCCGCGCAGAGCAACACGTCGGCCTGGCGCGGCGAATAGCTGAGGCGCTCCATGCCGAAGCGGGCGAGGTCGAACCGGCTGGCCGCGGTGGCCATGAATTCAATCGCGCAGCAGGCGGTACCGAACGGCATGGGCCAGAGCGAGCCGGCGCGGGCCCAGTTCACCAGGAAGTCGAGTCGGGTGGTGACCCACCCATCCTGCGACCCCGGATCGACCTGCACGAGGCGCGAGTCCGCGGCGGGGATCAGTCCCACGTGAGCGCTCCCTTCTTCCAGACGTAAACGAAGCCGACCACGAGGATGGCGGCGAACACCAGCATCTCCCCGAGCCCGAAGAACGACAGCTGTCCGGTGGGGCAGACCTCGTTGAGCAGTGGCACGCGGCAGGAGAGCTGCCGGTAGTGCACACCCCACGGGATCATGAACACCGTCTCGATATCGAAGACGATGAAGAGCATGGCGACGAGGTAGAACTTGACCGAGAAGCGGTCGCGCGCGTCGCCGAGCGGGCTGATGCCGGACTCATAGGGCTGGGACTTCACCGCCGTGGGCTGCGCCTTCGTGGTCAGGTGCGCGAGGCCAAGGATCAGCACCGCGTTGAGGATCACGAACCCGAGGAGGAGCAGGACCGGCAGGTAATTACGTAGCATCGCGACGCAGCAGGGATCCGTCGAACGCCGGGTGGCGAGTGAGTCACCCGACTTCGTGAAAGAATTCACAAATGACGCATGGGAAGGTACCAACAGGACCAGCGGCGCTCAACAGGACCTCCGGGTCTTTTTGCGCGAAGTAACCAGCTACGCGTGTTTGGCGCCGATTCTCTCGCCGCCGTAACTTGCCCACGCACGTTCAAGCGTCACAATCGGCTGCAAATTTGGACCGGACGGTCCGAGCGCCGTCTCCTCACCTCTACCGCTTCCTCCGCCACATGGGCCTCTGCTCAGATCGCTGGATCACGCGCATGGCGCGCGAACACGGGATGATCGACCCGTTCGAAGACCGCCAGGTGCGCGCCGGGGTCATCTCCTACGGCGTCAGCTCGTACGGCTACGACATGCGCGTCGCCTCCGAGTACCGGATCTTCACGAACGTGCTCAGCTCGATCGTCGACCCGAAGCAGTTCGATCCGAAGAGCTTCGTCGAGTTCGAGGGCGACGTGTGCATCGTGCCGCCCAACTCGTTCGCCCTCGCCCGCAGCGTCGAGTACTTCCGGATTCCGCGCAACGTGCTCACGCTCACGGTGGGCAAGAGTACGTACGCCCGCTGCGGCATCATCACCAACGTGACGCCGTTCGAGCCGGAGTGGGAAGGGTATGTGACACTCGAGATCTCCAACACCACGCCCCTGCCCGCCAAGATCTACTCCAACGAGGGCATTGCGCAGGTCGTGTTCTTCACGGGAGACGAGGACCCCGAGGTGAGCTACGGTGACAAGAAGGGCAAGTATCAGGGGCAGCACGGGGTGACCCTGCCGCGGATCTGACGGCTGATGCTGCCGACGCTGCTCCGCCTGCTCGACCTGCGTCGGGACCAGCGCCCGCCCGAGGAGATCGCGCAGGCCATCGAGGGGGGCGTCCGGTCGGCGGGCACCAATCTCTGGGTGCTCATCTTCGCGATCTTCATCGCGTCCATCGGTCTGAACGTCAACTCCACGGCGGTCATCATCGGCGCCATGCTCATCTCGCCGCTGATGGGGCCGATCGTGGCCATTGGCTACGGGGCCGGTGTCAACGATTTCGCGCTGATCAAGCGCGCCGTCCGCACCCTCGCGTTCTTCGTGGTCGTCAGCCTGTTGACGGCCACGCTGTACTTCGCCGTGTCACCGCTGTCGCAGGCGCAGTCCGAGCTGCTCGCGCGCACCTCGCCCACGCTCTGGGATGTGGCCATCGCCTTCTTCGGTGGCGCGGCCGGCATCGTCGCCGCAACCCGACGGGAGTCGTCCAATGTGGTCCCCGGCGTCGCCATCGCGACGGCGCTCATGCCGCCGCTGTGTACCGCCGGTTACGGCCTCGCCTCCCGCAATCTCGAGTACTTCGGCGGGGCGTTCTATCTCTTCTCGATCAACGCGTTCTTCATCGCGTTCTCGACCCTCGTCATTGTCCGGCTCCTGCGGCTGCCGGCCCGGGCCGAGGTGGAGGAGCGGCTCCAGCGACGCACGCGGCTGTTCATCGGTGCCGCCGTGGCGATCATGGTCGTGCCCAGCGCCTATCTCGCCTGGGAGCTGGTCCGGCGCGAGCTGTTCACGGCGGCCGCCGCGGAGATCGTCAGTGAACTGTCGGACGACACCCGGTATGTGCTGCTGGGATCGACCGTGTCGGCCAAGTCCAGGACGCTGACGCTCACGATCGGCGGCGAGGCGCCGCCGCCGACGTTGGCGTCCACGCTGGAAACGCGCCTGTCGAACACGATGCGCGGGCAGGCGCGGGTCGCGATTCGGTTCGCCGGCAGTGATCGGGTCGACCTGGCGATGCTGAAGCAGGAACTGCAGCGTGATCTCTTCCAGACAACGGCCCAGCAGCTCGAAAGCCAGCAGACGGTCATTCGGCAGCTGCAGCTCGTGGCGTGGTGGGGGCGGGCACGCCGGGAGGCGCGCGCCGGCCTGCGGGGGGAACTGCGCGCGGAGTTCCCGGGCGACGTGTTGGTGACCATCGCGCAGGGCGAGCAGGCAGTGCCGACGGACACGGCCGCCGCTGACGTCTTCGTGGCACATCTCGTCACGGCCGAACCCATCTCGGCCGCCGAGCGGCAGCGGCTGCAGGCCCGCCTGGCCACGCGCTTTCCCGGATCACGGCTCGATCTGATTATCCCAAAACCGAACTGAGCGCCGCGCCATCGCGTGCGGCGCGGTCACCCGCCAGCGTAGATGTACCGGCAGCCGCGGTCCTGCGCCTGTTGCAGCGTCACCACCATCGACGGCACGACCTCGACCCCGGGAAGCAGCGATGCCCGCACCTCGTCGGCAAACGCGGTGCGCGCCGCCGCGTCGGCCTGCTGCGCGGGGGGCAGGAATCGCTGCCCCGAGGCCCGAATGGAGTTGCCGCACGCCAGCAGAACGACGCCCCGCGCCCTGAGGCCCGCGAGCAGCGCCGTCTGCGGATTGCGGGCACCGGGTGCCCCCATGATCTCGCCGATCGTCGCATACCTCGCCCACAGGGCGTCCCCGAAGAACCAGCC